>CANQPH010000039.1 GCA_947625675.1 uncultured Acetatifactor sp. | reverse complement strand
GGAACAGCATTCACAACAGGGAAACCAATATCTCCTACAAGAACAAGAGGCGGATACGCAAGCCGCAGGAGGAATGGCTGCGGGTAGAGAACACCCATGAGGCGATCATCTCAAAGGACGTATTCAATCAGGTGCAGGAACAGATTGCCGGACGGCGCAGACAGATGAAAGACGCGACTACACAGATTTTTGCCGGACTTGTGCGTTGTGCAGACTGCGGATGGTCGATGAGTTTCGCAACAAACAAGCAGAAAAAACACCCGTATAGCTATTTCAACTGCACAAGCTACAGGCAACTGGGGAAAACAGGCGGAGCTGGGCGAGGAACAACTTTTAGAGAGGCTTCTGAAAACCGGTGACAAGGGACGCACCGCGCAAGCAAAGAAACTGACTGCGGAGCTTACCAAGGCCGAGAAGCGCAAGGCAGAAGTGGACAGGCTGTTTGCCAAGATGTATGAGGACTGGTCTGCGGAGCGCATCACGGGTTACAACTTCAATATGCTGTCCCAAAAGTATCAAGCCGAGCAAAGCGAGCTGATCGACAAGATTGACCGCATCAAAGCAGAGCTTGCCACCGAGCGGCAGACGGCATCCGACGCTGAGAAATGGGTCGCGTTGATAAAACAATACTCCCACCCCACAGAGCTGACCGCCGAGCTTTTGAACACTCTGATTGAAAAAATCGTGATTCATGAAGCAACGAAAAGTGCGGATGGTATGCGGGAGCAGGAGATTGAGATTTACTATCGTTTCGTCGGAAAAATTGACTGACGAACGGAAAAAATACACATTTATATCCTTAACTAAGTGAAACGGGAGTTGGTTTTCCGGATATCAACACCATCGAACCACTGGCTTCAGCCTTGGAAATAAGCGTTCTGGAGCTTATGAAATCTGAAAGGATCCTGTCAAATGAAGTGGCAAAGGAGGCGGCGGAGGGGATCGTTGTCGATACCCTGAATGCCGCCAGGCAGCAGCGCAGGAAGGAACTCAAAAATGCGCTTTGTATTTTGGGAGGGATAACGGTAATTGTAATTTTTGCGTTATTTCTCGACAGCGTGGAATGGAAGATGGATGCCTTTGTTTTTACGGGTGCCGGGGTCGTTTTCCCGTTGGTCTGCGCCATCGGTTTCCTCGTTTTGCTGGGGAATGGGATATATCGGAAACTAACGGGGAAAACCTACGGCCGGACTTTTGCAATAGCATTGGCTTTGCTGTTGCTGCTCCTTATTTTTGCAGGATTGTTCTTTTTGATCGGGGTATTGGGAGCAGGGCCTGTGCCCAATTAGGGAATTCATTTGGGCAGCACATTCCGCCTCAAGCTAGTATAGGCCAGCAGGATATAGACCCCATAGATCAAAAAGAATGCGCCTAATGAAATCATTACAATAACGGCGGGGCTGTTCCAGCCCACCATGACGCCCGGTTCGGGCATCATGGCCAGATGCACGATAAAGGATCCGGCGATCAGCACCGCCGGGACGGCGGGCAGGGTGTAATACAGGGCAAACTGCCTGCCAAGCGCCAGAACCATCTCCCGCCGGTCCATGCCAAGCTTGCGCAGGAGCGCAAATTGCTGTCGGTAATGATCCGTTTCACTGAGCTGTTGGATGGTCAGGATGGTGACCGCGGTCATCATGAGGGCCAATGCCAGATAGTACAGGGGAAAGCAGCCCATGAGAGCCTGTGCGGCCACTTCAGCTTCCTTATATGCCTTGCTGATTACAAACACATATCCGGACGGATTCTCCTGCGGATCCTGCTCCGCTCTGGCCAGATCGGTCAGCGCATCATACTGCGCCGGGGTCACCGGCCGGGCGGTTTTGGCGGCGTAGGCTATATGATGCACCGGCAGATCCTCCGCCGCTTCATCGGGCACCACCAGGATATAACCCCGTCCGTTGACCATCCCGTAGCTCTGGGATAGATGCTCCGTATAAATGTCGCCGGGGGTCAGGGCCGTCTGTCCCACAAAAAGCGTTCCTTGATAGTTGCGCAGCGGCTCTTTCAGATAAGTCATACAGTGTATAAGGGCCTGTCCCGGCCGGGGCGGTTCCACCTCCGGATATCCGGCAAGGGTGCGCAGGGCCGCATAGTCGCTCCAACAAAGGACGGGGTCGCTGTCATAGCTGTAGTTATAATACATATCCCCCAAGTATTCCTGTATCCGCCGACTGCCCGACAGATACACCGAATACTGCCGTTCCCGCTCCACCGGGATGTTCTTTCCGATGTAAGCCAGATATGGCCCAATGTCCTGCTCATCCCCCTCTATCCCGATATAGAGATCAAAACAGGCCGCTTCCGCAGTCCGTCCCTTCATGATCCCGTAAATGACGGAAGAACTGCCCTCGGAGATCAGCGTGGCAGTAAAAACGATGGAGAGCACCGCCATCAGAACGCCCATGCTGGCCAGCTTGGCCGTCAGGCTGCGGAAAATGAACAGGTTTTGTCCCTGGTATTTCCGGGCGGGCCGACGGTCAAAAAAAGCGGGCACGCCGGAGGCAAAACTGATAAAGAAGCCGAAGAGGGCGAGGATGGCGCAGAGCGCTCCGGCCAGCGCAATATATAAATTTCTGCGCATGAGCAGGCAAGTTCCGGCCACCCCAAGGATCAAAGACGCTCCGAACACCAAGCGGCGCACTGCCCCAATATGCAGAACCGCACCCTCGTTCTGCCGTTCAAAGTAGATCAGATCATAAATCTTCATCTTTCGGATGCGTCTCCGGTTTCTGCCCAGGGCGAAGAGGTAGATCAGTGCAAAATACAGTGCGGTTCGGCCAAAGGCGGTCAATGAGAATTCCAGGGCAAAATGATAGGGCTGGGCGAACATGGCCATTACGATGGCCCGCATGACCTGATAGAGCAGCCCGCCGAGCCTTTGGTCAGGCTCAGACGCACTCCTGCGGCCTCCAGGGCGTCCGTGTGTTCAGAGGCGCCGCCGCTGCGGCGCAGAACTGCCTTGATCCTGGCCAACAGGACGGGAACGCTGTAGGGCTTGGTGATGTAGTCATCCCCGCCCAGGCTCAGCGCCCGCACCTCGTCCTGTCCCGCATCCCGGCTGGTGACAAAGATCACCGGCACCGAAAGGGCTTTTCGCAGGGCGGCGCACAGCCCGAAGCCGTCCTGATCCGGCAGGCCAATGTCCAAAAGAATAAGATCAGGATGTTCCTGTACCGCCTGCTCTTTGATCCCGGCAAAATCCGTGACCGTAAAAACCTGATAGCCCTCGTTTTCCAATAACAACACAAGCTCTTCCCGAATAGCGGGGTCATCTTCAATGATCATTATTTTCCGTGTTCTTGTCACTGCAATCGCTCCCATTCTTATACCGCCTGGCGGCTGTTTTTGCATCCCTGGAAATCAGCCGAAGCGCAGATATTTGTCCCCCCCCAAATAACATTATAATTCCTGCCTTTGAACAATGCAAGGCCATGACATGAACAAGATATAAGCGCAGTTTTGTCGGCCGAATTTGTTCAGCTTGCGTAGAGTGAACTGCGGCTTGTCACAAAAATGGTCTGCAGATGTAACGTTTTCAGGATTCCTGACTCTAACTAGAGAAGGTACGGAAGGAGAGGAACCCCGGGGAAGCCATGGAAGCAAAGAATCCGATCAAAAAGCGGGATGCGGTTTATTGCAATCTCAAATTGTTTTTGATTTTTCTGGTCATTTATGGCCATATGTTAGAAGGCCGGATCTGTGAGAGCGCCCCGTTGATGCAGATTTACCGCATGATCTACAGCTTTCACATGCCTCTGTTCCTATTCCTTTCCGGCCTGTTCCTGACGGATTCCGGCAGATGTTTTCAGCAGATGAAGCAGATGCTTGTCCTCTATTTCCCCCTGCAGTCGGCGGCGGTGTTCCTCTGCAATCTTCTGGGCGGCCATTTTTCCCTGTGGGTTCCGGTGTGGCATCTTTGGTATCTGCTCAGCCTCGCCAGCATGGATCTGCTCGGCCTGTTATGGTGCCGGCTTGTAGAACGATTTCCCCTGCGGATGGACAAGGGAACCATTAAAGCCGGCATCGTGATAGGATCGCTCCTGCTTTCCTGCGGGATGGGATATGTTCCGGCCGTGGGACGTTTCTTTTCCCTGTCCAGAACCCTGTGTTTTCTGCCTTATTTCTTCCTGGGGCTGTTCCTTCCGAAGGACATGGATTGGAAAAAATTCCGTCCGGCCGGGCTTGCCGGTCTCTGTGTCTGGCTCGTACTTTTGGGCCTTTGGGGCAGCAGGGTCCCGGTGAATTTTTTTTATCAGGCGGATTGTTATGCCCTGTCGGGGATCGCCGATGCTGGGGTGTGCGGATTCCTTTGCAGGCTGTTAAGCTTTTTCCAGGCATCCGGCATGGGTCTCTTTTTGCTCGCCTTCGCCGCTGATTCCAGGCTCTCTGCTTCCAGGCTTGGGGCGGACACGCTGGTTCCTTTTCTTGTGCATGCCCCCTTGGTGGGGGTTATCGTCCGGCTTGCGGATTTTTTCCCCGAGATGTCCGCCGGACGCTGGAATTTTTTCAGTGTTGCCGCAGGCATTTATGTGATATATTTATGTTACAAGCTTCCCCAATGGAGGCGTCAGATGTGCAGAATCGCAGCAGGAAGGAGGGAAATGCGGGATGGCGACGTTCCAGGAAATTTATGAGCAATTTGGGCGGCCCGTATATCGGTTCCTGCTTTCCCTGACCGGAAGCTCGGAGGAATCGGAGGAATTGCTGCAGGAAACCTTTTATCAGGCTTTTTTGCACATTGACCGGTTTGAAGGAAGATGCAGCGTCTACACCTGGCTCTGTCAGATCGGGAAAAACGCCTGGCTCAAGGAATGCAGAAGGCGCAGCCGCTTTGACCGCCTGGGGATGGAGGGGATGGAAGCGAGGGCTGCGAAGGGAACCCCGGAGGAGCAGTTTGTAAAAAAAGAAGAATACCGGCGCATCCGGGAGACGATAAAGGAGCTGGAGGAACCTTACCGGGAGGTCTTTATCATGCATCTGTTCGGCGGGGTGTCATTAAAGGAAATCGCCGCCGCCCACGGCAAGGCGGAAAGCTGGGGGAGGGTGACCTTCCTGCGGGCCAAAAAGAAGGTGGCGGAAGCGGTCATGGACATGCGGTAGCTTGAAGGAGTGCGGAAAATTTGAAGAGATCTGAGACCTGGAAAAAAACGGAAAGCGGGGATTGGGAATGAAGCTATCTTGTAATGTATACAGGGATTTGATGCTGATGTTGGAGGAAGACCTTGGCAGCGAGGACAGCAGGCGGCTGGTGGAAGAGCATCTGGCGGAATGTGAGGATTGCCGCAGATTTTACGTTGGGATGCATCTGCCGGAGGAAATGGCCCGGGCCGGGCGGAACCCGGAGGAAAAGGAGCAGGCCGGGCGGAACCCGGAGGAAAAGGAGCAGGCCGGGCGGAATCCGGAGGAAAAAGAGGCTCTGCGCAAGAGCTTCCGCAAGATCAAGAGGCGCTGGATGCTGTCCCTGGTTTTGTTGCTCATGCTTTTTCCTCTGTCCTGGCTCGGCAGGATGGCCGTCAACGAAATCCGTGGAGAGGGCACCTGTTTTTCCAATCTGGATGAAATTTATATCGCCGGCCGATTCCTGGAACTGATGCAGGAAGGGGACTATGAGAAGGCAGTGGAGATGATCGATTTTGAAGAGAAGTACCAGGAGCTTTCGGAATACTTGAAGGAGGAACAGGCGAAGGAGTATGAAGCCTGTTATAAGGAAGTATATGGGGACGTGCTTGGGATGACGGCGGAGGAATTTGCGGAACGGGAGAAGGGGGAGTTTCTGGCTTACATCGGGAGCCGCACGGGGGAAAAAGGCATCCAGATTTCCGATTATCATTATGAAGGCGCATTGTTTTATCCTGCTTTGGGGGAGTGGCGGATTTATTATAAGATCCAGGAACCAACAGGCATTTCCGGTTATGAGGAGAGATCCTGGACCTTTGGCATGATATTTTCAAAAGAAGGGAAAATCTGGGAAAGCGGCTCTCGTTATAACCCTCTTATGCTGGAGGATTTGGGCCGGACGGATGGAAGCCTTCCGGCGCAGCTGGAGGAAAAGATGGGAATGGTAAACGAAGCGGTTCATGCCCCCTTCGCCCTGCAGGAACTGTTCACTTTTCAGCGCAACCGCCTGAGCAGACTGATCAACGGGCTGGAATGAAGCTTCGGAGAATTCGACCGACCCGTTCGGAACCTCTCGGAATCCATCATTCCCATTGTCCTGAACAAACAGGCGCTGCTATTCCGGGAAAACTTCCCGGTAGATCCTGTCGCCCGCCTGATAGCAGGTGTCCCGGTAGGTTTCATATTGCTGCAAAAATTTTTTCCCTTCCTGCGTCAGGCGGCTGCCGCCTCCGCCCTTGCCGCCGATGGTGGTTTCCGTCAGGGAAAAGCCCAGGACCCCTTCGGCCCGGCGGATCATCATCAGGGCCTTGCTGTAGGCCAGGCCCATGTCTGCGGCGGCTGCCCGCAGGGAACCGGTTTTCTCGACCCCGTGCAAAAGGCGGCAGGGACCCTCTCCGAAGAATTTATTTCCTTCCTCATCATACAGAAAAACCCGCATCACCGGTCTCATAACGCCCTCCTTGGTCTATGGGTCTCTTTTTTCCTGCTTTCTCCCGCCTGTTTGCCCGTTTTGGCAAATGAGCTTGGCAAATGAGCCTTTTGGGATCGGAACTCAGTCCTCGCTTTCCGGGAGAAGAACCAGGTGGGAACGGCCGCAGCCGTCCTCGCAGCGCCGGAGGGACAGAGGACCGTAGATCTCTCTGAAATGTTCCTGCATTTCCTGGCAAGTGTCCATAAGGGGATGCAGGGTCACGATGGTTCGGGCATCCCTTAGCAACAGCAGCGGGTCACAGTATTCCAGAGCCAGCCAGGGATCATGCAGACAGAGCAGACCGGCCCTGTCTTGTCCCGCCGTAAGCTTTTGAAGAGTCCGAAGGATCAGGTGCCGATTGGCAAAGTCCAGGGCGCTGTCCGGCTCGTCCAGGATCAAAAGCCCGGTGTCCTCCACCAAGGTCCTGGCCAGCAGGCACAGCTGCCTTTGCCCCTCGCTGAGAGTATGATACTCCTGATCGGCGCAGTTTGCAAGCCCCACTGTTTCCAGGGCCTCCAGGGCCCTGCGCCTTTGTCCGGCGGAAGGGGCCTGGAAGAGTCCCAACCGGGAATGGAAGCCCATCAAGACCACATCCAGGGCCGAAAGGGAAATGGAGATTTCATTCCGCTGGGGGATATAGCTGATATTTTGAGCCAGCTGCCTTTCCGACATTTTCTCCAGGGCCTTGCCCGCCAGGGTGCAGGAACCGGCGTGGGGAAGAAGGCCGCAAAGGGTGCGCAGCAGGGTGGTTTTGCCGATGCCGTTGTTCCCCAGGAGCCCGGCGAGGCTCCCCCGAGGCAGATTAAAGGAAATCTGATCCAGTATCTGACGGGAGTCAAAGGAAAAAGAAAGCTGCCTGACGCTGAAAAAAGGGTCCGGTTCTAAGGAAGAATTCATCTGCATGTTTCCTCGCATTCTGCCGTCTTTCAGGCGGCGTTTGACTCAAGGGGACTTTGTGCGGCAAATCCCAAGATTAAAAATTACTATTTTCAATTCTTTTCTTTTTTGAGCATCAGATATAATAAAAAGGGCACTCCCAGCAAGGAGGTGAAAATGCTGACGGGCAGTTCGCCGGAGGCTGCGCTCCGGGCCAGGATGTCCGCCATGCACAGTAAAATGGCTCCCAGCAGGCCGGACAAGGCCAGGGTGGCGAGCCAGTGCCTTTGCAGGAGCAGTCTGGCGATGTGGGGGGCCAGCAGGCCGATGAAACTGACGAGTCCTGTGACGCTGACCGTGGAGGCCACGATCAGGGTGGCCAGAAGCAGCACGGCCAGGCGCATCCGGTTCACCGGTACGCCGAGAAGCCTGGCTTCTTCCTCATCCACGGCCAGCATCAAAATGTGTCGGTGAATCAGGAAAATGGCGGCGGAACAGGAGATGCAGACGCCCAGGAACACGGGCAGCTGACGGAGGTTGGCGCCGCTTAAGCTCCCCATGATCCAGTATTCGATGGCGGCCAGCTCTTTTTCCGGGTCGGCTGTGATTTTTAACAGCATAAGAAGGGTCTGGGCCAATGCGTGGACGGCGATGCCCGCCAGCACGAGAGAAGCGGTGTCGGATCTCTGATAGGTGCGGGCGAGGCCGGAGGCTGCAAACGCCAGTCCCAGGGCCAGCAGCACTGCGGACAGGGCCCCGCAGAAAGCGGAGACCGTGACGGCCAGGGGAGAGGCGGAGAGAAAGAGGATTCCCATGGCTGCTCCCACACTGGCCCCGGAGGAAACCCCGATGATGTCAGGGGCCGCCAGGGGATTGCGGAAAACGGTCTGATATACATAACCGGCAATCCCCAGGCCGAAACCGCCCAAAGCGGCGATGATGGTCCTGGGAAGACGCAGATTTAGGAAAACACGTCTTTCCATGGAATCCGGTTCTGCCGCAAGAAGGCCTCCCAGCGTCAGCGGGTATCTGCCGACCAGCAGGGAGAGCAGAAAAATCAGAAGGAGCAGGGCGGCAGCGGCGGCCAGGATAAGAGAAGACTTTTTTTTACTCATTGTAAGGTATCCATGTCAGGCGTAAAGCCATAAAAGGTTTCATAAAAAGTAACGACGGCTTCCTGCCAGGAAGAGGCGGGAAACTGTTCCGGGTGCAGGATGGAGGCCAGCCACAGGCTGCCCAGAACGGTGCCGGGAACCGGAGAATCCCAGGCTTCTATGGAGCCGGGAAGCTGGTAGACGCAGCCGTCCTGCACGGCCTTCAGATCCGCCAGGTTGGGATCCGAGAGCACGGATTCCACCGTGTAGTCAGCATCAGCAGCCAGGATGAGATAGTCCGGATTCCAGGCCAGAAGCTGCTCATAGGAAATCTCCGCCCAATAATCTTCCTGGATTTCCGCAGCGGCATTGCTTCCTCCGGACTGAAGGATCAGGTCGTTCTGGTACATGGCCGGTCCGGCCACGGAAAGGAGGGCGCTGTTGCTGGTCAGGCAGACGGAAGGAGTCTCCGTGCCGGATAGCGCATCTTGAAGCGCCGCCAGGTGATCGGCCGCAAAGCCAAGCAGGGCTTCGGCCCTGTCTGCAGTGTCCGTGGCGGTGCCAAGGAGAGCGGCGGCTTCTTCCAAAAGTTCCCTGCTTTCCGGGTTGACGGCCAGCACGGTGAAGCCTAAATCCTCCAGGGAAGGGATCGTGTCCTTCAGCTTGGCGGGAAGAATGACGAGATCTGGTTCCAGGGCGGCGCAGCCTTCCAGATCAAAAGCTTTGGCGGTTCCCACGCTGGGCAGCGAGAGGATGGCCGGTGCGGAGAGCTGATAGATGGGCCGGCTGTCGGCCTTGGCCTCCACGCCCACCAGTTTGTCCGCCAGTCCCAGGGCGATCAGGAGACTGGTGGAAATATAGTAGCCGCTGACGATGGTTTCCGGTTCCTGTGCAATGGTGACTTCCCGGCCCAGCTGGTCGGTGACGGTCACAGGGTAGACGGTGGAGGAAGCTTGCCGGGCGCCCTCGTCGGAGGACGCTCCATTGATCAGCTCTGCATCTGCTTCGGTTGCTCCGCCGTTCTGTTCCGCATCTGCCCCGGATGCTCCATCGGCCTGCTCCGCATCTGCCCCGGATGCTCCATCGGTCTGTCCCGCATCTGCCCCGGCTTCCCCACTGGTCAGCTTCGTATCTGTCCCGGTTTCCCCGTCAGTCAGTTCCGTATTTGTCTCGGATTCTTCATTGGTCAACTCCGTATTTGCTCCGGATTCCTCACCGGTCAGCTCTGCATTTGACCCGGACTCTTCCTTGGTCTGCCCCGATCCTTCCGTACCGCCGCAGGCGCAGAGCCCGCAAGCGAGGGCCAGAGACAGCAACAATGCCAATAATTTCACATTTTTTTCCCTTCTCATAATTTCTTTTTGCTCCTTATTCTTTTCTAGTTCATTTCCATAGTTCCTATCATTTTGAAATGCTTTTCAAATTCCTATAGTTCTGAAATGCTCTTTAAATTCTCGTGGCGCTGGATTGCTTCTCAAAAGCGTTATATTTTGAAAAACACAACGTATTATATCAGAAAAAAAGGGAATTGCCAAGGGGGTTATAATTGCGTTTTCCAGGCTCCTATGATAAAATGGTAACAGTTCATTTGTCCGGCAGATACCAAAACCACGAAGGAGAGTTACATGGTAACCATTCGGAATTATAAAAAAGCGGAAAGCCTGGAGGAAGCCTGGCGGCTCAATCAGCAGCGGGGCAATCGGATCTTGGGCGGGATGCTTTGGATGAAAATGGGAAAAGGAACGATCCAGACGGCCATTGATCTTTCCGGCCTGGGTCTGGACAAGATAGAAGAAACCCCGGAGGGATGGAGGATCGGCTGCATGGTGACCCTGCGGCAGCTGGAGCTCCATGAAGGGCTGGAAAAGTATACGGGCGGCGCTTTGCGGGAAGCCCTGCGCCATATCGTGGGCGTGCAGTTCCGCAACCTGGCCACGGTGGGGGGAAGCGTGTTCGGCCGGTTCGGGTTCTCGGATGTCTGCACCATGCTGGCGGCCATGGACAGCTATGTGGAGCTGTACCGGGGCATGGAAGCGGCCCCGAACGTCGAAGCGGCCCAGAACGTGGAAACGGCCCAGAACGTGGAAACGGCCCAGCACGTGGCAGCGGCCCAGAACGTGGAAACGGCCCAGAACGTGGAAGCGGTCCAGAACGTGGAAGCGGCCCAGAACGTGGAAGCGGTCCAGAACGTGGAAGCGGCCCAGAACGTGAAAGCGGCCCAAAACATGGGGGCGGCCTCGAACGTGGGAATGACCCCGAATATGGGGGTGGTTCCGAGCGTGGAAGCACCCCAGAACGTGAAAGCGGCCCAAAGAGAGAGGGCGGTTCCAAATGTGGGAGCGGTTCCGGGCGCAGAAGTTTCTTCGGATGGGGTGTCCGTTGGCAAGGTGTTCCTGGGCGGAGCGCCCATAGTCAGGGTGCCCATGAGGGAGTTCCTGTCTCCCGGATATGGGAAAGCCCCCCTTTCCAAGGATGCCTCAGAGAAGACTGCTGAGAAGGCTTCGGGAAACGTTGCCGAAAAGGCTGATGGAAACGCTGCCGGGAACGCATCCTCGGGATATGATCGGGATGTCTTGGTGAGCGTGCTGATCCGCAGGGAACCGGCGGCTTATTGCTACCAGTCCGTGCGAAACAGCCAAACGGATTTCCCGGTGCTGTCCTGCGGGGCGGCCTGGATCTCCGGGGAGGGCGGTCATCGTCTGCGGTTGTCGATAGGGGCCAGACCGGCCCGGGCCATCTGTCTGGAAAGCGGACTTTTTTCAAACGAAATGCCCCAGGAAGAAGCCAGGGCTTTCGGAGAGTATGCCGAAGAACACATCCCCACGGGGAGCAACTTGCGGGGGAGCGCCGCATACCGGTCCCATCTGGTGCGGGTGCTGGCCATGCGGGCGGCGCTTCGGCTGGGAGGAAATGGGAAATGTTGATCACTATCACTTTAAATCATAAAAAAATCACTTCGGAGGTTTCTCCGGACACGCTGCTGATCGACTGGGTGAGGGCCCAGGGCTGCGCCAGCGTCAAACGGGGCTGCGAGACGGCCAACTGCGGCCTGTGCACGGTTTTTTTGGAGGAAAAGCCCGTGCTCTCCTGCAGCGTGCTGGCGGTGCGGGCGGACGGAAAGCGGGTGACCACCCTGGAGGGACTGCAGGAAGAGGCGGCGGAGTTCGGCGCCTTCATCGCCGACCAGGGAGCGGAGCAGTGCGGATTCTGCAATCCAGGCTTCGTGATGAACGCCCTGGCCCTGTTTCGGGAGAAGCCGGACCCCACGGAGGAAGAGATCCGGGAATATCTGGCGGGCAACCTATGCCGCTGTTCCGGCTACGAAGGGCAGATGCGGGGAATTTTAAATTTCCTGGCCTGGAAAAAGGAAAAGAAAAGCGCCAAGGAGGAAGTTCGATGAAGACGGTAAATCGCCCTGTCCGTAAAAAAGACGCCATGCAGCTTTTGACGGGACAGCCTGTTTATACGGACGATATCGCTCCCAAGGACTGCCTGATCGTGAAGCTTCTGCGTTCTCCCCACGCCAACGCCGTGGTGGAGACGATCCGAACCGATATTGCGAAAAAAGTGCCCGGCATCGAGGCGATCTATACCTGGGAGGACATTCCCCAGGACGGAAGACGTTATACTATAGCGGGGCAGACCTATCCGGAAGCGAGCCCCTATGACAGACTGATCCTGGACCGCCACGTGCGCTACGTGGGGGATCCGGTGGCCATCGTGGCCGGGGAGGATGAGAAAGCGGTGGACAAGGCCTTGTCCCTGATCAAGGTGACCTACGAGGTGCTGGAGCCAGTTCTGGATTTCCGGAAGGCGAAGGACGCCCCGATTTTGGTGCATCCGGAGGAAAATTGGGAGAGCCTGTGTCCCGTGGGGGCGGAGAACAAACGGAATCTCTGCGCCCATGAGGAGAGCGGCTCCGGGGACATCGAGGCGGTGCTGGCAGACTGTGACCTGATGATCGACCGGGTCTACCACACCAAGGCCTGTCAGCAGACCATGATGGAGACCTTCCGCACTTTTTGCACCATCGACGCTTACGGGCGGCTGCACGTGGTGAGTTCCACCCAGATCGTATTTCACTGCAGGCGCATCATAGCCAACGCCTTGCACATCCCCAAGTCCATGGTGCGGGTCGGCAAGCCCCGGATCGGCGGGGGCTTCGGGGCCAAGCAGACGGCGGTTTCCGAGGTTTATCCCGCTTTCGTGACCTGGAAGACCAAGAAGCCCTCTAAGATTATTTTTACCAGAGAGGAATCCATGACGGCCTCCACCCCCAGACACGAGATGGAGATCCGCATCCGTCTCGGAGCCATGAAAAACGGCTGGATCCGGGGCATCGATATGTATACCCTGTCCAACACGGGGGCTTATGGGGAACACGGCCCCACCACGGTGGGTCTGACCGGTCATAAGGCCATTCCTCTGTACGGCAGGGCGGAGGCCTTCCATTTCGACTGTGACGTGGTGTATACCAACGTCATGGCGGCGGGAGCTTATCGGGGATACGGCGCCACCCAGGGCCTGTTCGCCGTGGAATCGGCGGTAAATGAGCTGGCGGCGATGCTAAAGATGGATCCCTTCCGGCTCCGGGAGCTGAACATCGTGCGGGAAGGGGAAGTGATGCCGGCTTATTTTGACCAGGTGAACAGCAGCTGCGCCCTGGATCGATGCCTGAAAAAGGTGCACGAGATGATCCGCTGGGAGGAAAAATATCCCGTGCGGGACATGGGAAACGGCAAGGTGCGCAGCGTTGGCATGGGAATGGCCCTTCAGGGCTCCGGCATTGCGGGACTGGACGTGGGAAGCGCCACCCTGCGGCTGGGGGATGAAAACACCTACAACCTGACCATCGGTGCGGCGGACATGGGGACGGGCTGCGATACCATCCTGGCCCAGATTGCGGCGGAGGTGCTGGACTGCGATCTGGACAACATCATGGTCTTTGGGGCGGATACGGACGCCTCCCCCTATGATTCCGGTTCCTATGCTTCCAGCACCACCTATGTGACCGGCAAGGCGGTGGAGCTGTGCGCCCTGAAGCTGCGGGAACAGATCTGCAGGCTGGGGGCGAAGCTCCTTCACTGTGAGGAGTCCCAGGTAGAATTTGACGGGAAAAAAGTGTATGCGCTATCCAAATCCCGGGAAACGCTTTTGGAAGAGGAGGAAACGAAGGCAGGAGAGTCCCTTGCAGAAAAAAGGGCGGATGCGGGCGAGTCCCTTGCGGAAAAGGAGTCGGATGCAGAAGAGCCCCTTGCGGAAAAGGGAACGGATGTGAGCGAGCCTCCTGCGGAAAAGGGGACGGATGTGGGCGAGTCCCTTGCGAAAAAAGGGGAGGATACGGGCGAGTCCCTTGCGGAAAAAGGGACGGATGTAGGAGAGTCCCAGGAAACAGGAACTGCTGCCCCTTGTGTATCGCTGGAGGAGATTGCTGCCGCAGCCATGTCCGGCAACGAAATTTCCCTGGAAGCCGCTTATACCCACAGCTCTCCCATATCGCCCCCGCCTTTCATGGTAGGAGCCGTGGAACTGGAAACAGACCTGCTCACCGGAGAAGTGAAGGTGATTGAGTTTGACGCCTGCGTGGACTGCGGCACCCCTGTCAATCCCAATCTGGCCAGGGTGCAGGCGGAAGGCGGCATCGTGCAGGGAATCGGCATGGCCCTCACGGAAAACATCACTTATGACGGGAAGGGGAGGGTGAGCGAGAATTCTTTGATGCAGTACAAGATCCCCACCCGTCTGGACATGGGCGAGATCCATGTGGAATTTGAGAGCAGTTATGAGGACACCGGCCCCTTTGGAGCTAAATCCATCGGGGAGATCGTGATCAACACACCGCTGCCGTCCATAGCGGACGCCCTGTATCATGCCACGGGACACAGGTACTACGAGCTTCCCATTACGCCGGAGCAGATCGCCATGGCGGCGGAAGTGCTGGAGAAGGAAGCATAAACAAGCGAAAACAAGGAGAGACACAGTCAGATGAAAGCATTGGAGGAACGCATCAGAAGAGACGGCATCGTCAGGGAAGGAAACGTGTTGAAGGTGGACAGCTTTATCAACCACCAGATGGATATCGGTCTGTTCGAGGAAATGGCGAAGGAGTGGAAGCGCCTGTTCGCCGGGAAGCCCATCAATAAGATTTTGACCATCGAGGCCAGCGGTATCGGAATCGCGGCGGTGGTTGCCAGAGAGTTCGGCGTTCCCGTGGTTTTTGCCAAAAAATCCAAAAGCATCAACCTGGACAATGACAATTATTGTACCAAGATCCAGTCCTATACCCATGGCCGGATCTATGACGTGATCGTTTCCAAGAAATTTCTCACCAAAGAGGATCATGTCCTGATCATCGATGACTTCCTGGCCAACGGCTGTGCCCTCATGGGACTTCTGGATCTGGTGGAAAGCGCCGGGGCCACGGTGGAAGGCATCGGCATCGCCATTGAAAAAGGCTTCCAGCGGGGAGGCGACCTGATCCGTCAGAAGGGGATTCAGCTGGAGTCCCTGGCCATCGTGGAATCCATGAGCGAAGACGGAGAGATCGTGTTCCGGGAGCAGTAGGTGCGGGATAAGAGAGGTGAAAATATGCGGGAATTGACGGGAAAAGAGGTCAGGCTGTTTGAGGGAGAGCTGCTTCGGCGGGAAAACGAGAACAGAACCTACCTGATGAAGCTGGAAAACAGATATTTGCTGCGCAATTACGCTTTGGAGGCCGGAAGGTATTCCGGTCGGGGCATGGATCCCAACGCCATGGGCGGCTGGGAGGATCCCTCCTGTCAGCTGCGGGGGCACTTCCTGGGGCATTGGCTGTCCGCTGCGGCCCTGCGCTACCAGGAGACCGGGGATCAGGAACTGCTGGCCAAGACGAAAGCAATTTTGGAGGAGCTCGCCCGGTGTCAGCGGGACAATGGCGGGGAATGGGCCGGGCCCATTCCGGAGAAGTATCTGTATTGGATCGGACAGGGCAAGAGCGTGTGGGCTCCTCAGTACACCATGCACAAGCTTTTGATGGGTCTGGTGGATGTCTATCGTTTCATGAACCTGGAGGAAGCCCTTCAGATCGCAGACCTGCTGGGAGATTGGTTCGACCGGTGGAGCGGGGGCTACAGCCGGGAAAAATTCGACGACATCCTGGATGTGGAGACCGGCGGCATGCTGGAGGTCTGGGCGGATCTTTTGGAGATCACGGGCCAGGAAAAATATCGGAGGCTTCTGGGGCGGTATTACAGGGGCAGACTTTTCGAGCCGCTTTTGGAAGGGAAGGACGTGCTCACCAACATGCACGCCAATACCACCATACCGGAGGTGCTGGGATGCGCCAGGGCCTATGAGGTAACGGGAGAAGAAAAATGGCTGCGGATCGCGGAATGCTACTGGAAATGCGCCGTCACGGACAGGGGATGCTTCGCCACCGGCGGCCAGACCCAGGGCGAGGTCTGGACTCCCAAGATGCGCCTGAAGGCCAGGCTGGGGGATAAGAATCAGGAGCATTGTACCGTCTACAACATGATGCGTCTGGCGGAATTTTTGTTCCGTCAGACCAAGGATCCGAAATACATGCATTACATAGAATACAATGCCCACAACGGGATCATGGCCCAGACCTATTGGCGGGGCATGCCCTGGAAGGGCTCGGCGGGAAATGGCCTGCTGACCTACTTTTTGCCCATGAAGGCCGGCAGCAGGAAGGATTGGGCCGGGGAAATGGACAGCTTTTTCTGCTGCCACGGCACCATGGTGCAGGCCAATGCGGCCTGGAACCGGCGCATCTACTATCAGGAGGGGGAGACCCTGTACGTGACCATGTATTATGACTCGGAAGCTGCCTTTGCAGCGGCGGGCCGCCGGGTCAGGCTGACCCAGCGGCAGGACTACATGAACGGCAGCCTGATGCATTCTTCGGAAAATAACGCCCGCCAGACGGTGAACGATATCACGGGCACCTATGCGAACCGGCCGGATTTCCGGAAGCATGTTTTCACCTTCCATACGGAGGGGGAGGAGGCAGTCGACCTTCGCCTCGCCCTCCGCATCCCGGATTGGGTGAAGGGGGAGGCGAAGGCCTACGTCAACGGCGAAGAGAGGGCGGCTTCCTCCTGCAAGGATCAATTCCTGATTTTGTCCGGGGCCTGGAAGGAGGGAGATGAGGTTGTGCTCACCCTGCCCGTGGGGCTCGCTTTCCTGCCCCTGCCGGATGCGCCGGATACCGGAGCTTTTCGGTACGGCCCCGACGTCCTGGCCGGAGTCACGGAGCAGGAGCGGCTCCTCCGGGTGGAGACGGAGGACGTCACGGAGGAACTTTCCCCGGATACGGAGCGGGAATGGGGGACGTTTCGGACCTTTTACCGGACGGAGAACCAGGATCCTGGCATTTCCTTCCGGAAGCTGAACGAGATCGGTTATGAACCCTATCAGATATATTTTAAGGTGAAGAAGGAGAATGACAAATGAAAAAAGAGATTAGTATGGAAGAACTGGACAATTTCGGCGGAGCCTTCCGGGCGGACCGTTCCAACCGGGTGGCCCAGGATGCGGTCATGACCAACGGGCTGAACAAAAGCTGCCTGAACCATGACGCCAGACGGAGGAACCCCCATGTGTTTTCCGTTTCGCTGAAGCAGGGAAACATGACCAACCAGAAGCAGAGCGGGCGCTGCTGGCTCTTCGCCGCCATGAACGTCATGCGGTTCCGCATCATTCAAAAGTATCATCTGAAAGAGTTTGAACTGTCCCAGAATTACATGCTTTTCTGGGACAAGCTGGAGAAATCCAACTATTTTCTGGAGAATATCCTGGACACCCTGGAGGAGCCTGTGGGCAGCCGTCTGCTGGACTTCCTCCTGTTAAGCCCCGTGGGCGATGGCGGACAGTGGGACATGATGGCCAATCTGGTGGAAAAATACGGGGTGGTTCCGAAGTCTTCCATGCCGGAAACCGCCGTTTCTTCCTCCACCAGAGAGATGAACCGCATCCTGACGGAGCTCCTTCGAGGGGATGCGGCCATCCTGCGCCGGGAGGCCGGTGAGGGGGCGGATCGGGAGACCCTTACGGCCCGGAAGGAACAGATGCTGGAGGAAATCTATCGGATCCTGGTCATCTGTCTGGGAGAGCCGCCCAAGACCGTGGACTTCGAGGTCCGGGACAAGGACGACAACTTTATCCGGGAGTGCGGCCTGACCCCGAAACAGTTTTATGAAAAATACGTGGATCTGGACCTTCATGATTATGTCAGCCTTATCAATGCGCCTACCGATGACAAGCCTTTTTATCGCCGTTATACCGTGAAGATGCTGGGCAACGTGAAGGAAGGCAGTCCGGTGTGCTACCTGAATCTTCCCATCGAAGAGGTGAAGGCGGCGGCCATCGCCCAGCTGAAGGACGGGGAGCCAGTCTGGTTTGGCTGTGACGTGGGCCCTTATTCCGAGCGGGAGACCGGGGTGCTGGATCCCGGCAATTATGATTATGAAAACACCCTTCAGATCAAGCTGGGCATGACCAAGGCTCAGCGGCTGGATTATGGCCAGAGCCAGATGACCCACGCCATGGTTTTCCAGGGCGTGAACCTGGATGAGGAGGGACATCCTACCCGGTGGCGGGTGGAAAACAGCTGGGGAGAGGAACCCGGCCGGAAGGGTTACTATGTCATGAGCGATGACTGGTTCGACGAATACATGTACCAGGTGGTGGTCAACAAGAAATATCTGACCCCGGATCAGCTGGCTGTCCTGGATACGGAAGTGATCGAACTGAAGCCCTGGGATCCCATGGGATCGCTGGCGTAATATGCCGGAGGGAAATGCCGTCTGCCTGGCTGCAGAATGGGAGAAAAAATTTTAAATTGGAGGATCTGAAATGAAAAAAAGACTGCTTGGAAAAACTGGGCTCTTGGTCAGTGAAATCGGCTTTGGCGGGGAATGGCTGGAGCGGCATCCGGAGGAGGAATCCGTAGAGCTTCTTCGATATGCGGGGGAAAAGGGCGTCAATATCATCGACTGCTGGATGCCCGACCCGAAATCCAGGGACACCATCGGAAAGGCCATTGCGGGCAACAGGGAAAACTGGTATGTCCAGGGACACCTGGGCTCTACCTGGCAGAACGGCCAGTACGTGCGCAGCCGGGAGATAAAATATGTGAAGCCCGCCTTTGAGGATCTGCTTACAAGGCTTCAGACGGACTATATTGATCTGGGCATGATCCATTACGTGGACACGGTAGAGGACTGGGAGACGCTTCAGAATTCCGAATATATGAAATATGTGCAGGAATTGAAGGCAGCAGGCACCATCCGGCATATCGGCATGAGCTCCCACAATCCCGAAACCGCAAAGCTGGCGGTGCGGTCCGGCCTGATAGAGATGCTTCTTTTCAGCATCAATCCCGCTTTTGACATGCTGCCCGCCGGCGAGGATCTGGACGAGCTGCTTTCGGAAGGATATCAATACGCCAGGGAGCTTTCCGGCATCGACAAGGACAGGGCGGAATTATACAAGCTCTGCGAGGAAAACAACGTGGGGATCACCGTCATGAAGGGATTTGCGGGAGGCAGACTGTTTGATGAAAAGCGTTCGCCTTTCGGTGTGAGCCTGACGCCGATCCAGTGCATCCATTATGCGCTGACCCGTCCCGGAGTCTCTTCCATTTTGTGCGGTTTTGACACGAAAGAGCAGTTGGACCAGGCCGTATCTTATGAAAACGCATCGGAGGCGGAAAAGGATTACGCCTCGGTCCTGGCGAATGCCCCCTTCCATTCCTATCGGGGAGAGTGTACCTATTGCGGCCACTGCAAACCCTGCCCGGCGCAGCTGGACATCGCCATGATCAACAAATATTATGATCTGGCATCCATGCAGCCCAAGGTGCCGGAGACGATCCGCTCCCACTATATGCTGCTAGAGCATAAGGCCTCTGAATGCATCGGCTGCAGGACCTGTGAGACGAGATGTCCCTTCGGCGTGCCCATTGCGGAACGGATGAAGAAAACGGCGGAATTGTTTGGGTGTTAAAATTGAAGTATTATCGGCAAAAATATCAAGCAAAGATAAAGAAAAAATGGATTTATTGCCGATGATATGTTATACTTGTTATACTATAGTATAGTTATATGTGGTTATCTTCTTGAATGGGCGGAGGATTTCTATGAGGTATCTTTCAGTCGCGGAGATGGCGAAGAAATGGGCCGTATCCGAGCGCAGCGTGAGAAATTATTGCGCAGAAGGACGTGTGAAGGGAGCGTTTCTTGCCGGTAAGACTTGGAACATTCCTGAAAATGCGGGAAAGCCGGATCGTGCAAATAAACGAAAGGAACGGCAGGCAACTCTGTTGAATATTCTGCAGGAGCAGAAAGTGGGCAAGTACCCCGGCGGCATTTATCATAAGACGCAGATTGAACTGACCTATAACTCCAATCATATCGAGGGCAGCGGCCTGACCCATGATCAGACCCGATATATTTTTGAAACAAATACCATCGGTGTGGAAAATGAAGTGCTAAATGTGGATGATATCATTGAAACGGCCAATCATTTTCGCTGTATCGACATGATTATCGACCATGCCAAGGCGGTGCTGACGGAGAGATTTATCAAAGAACTTCACTTGATGTTGAAGAACGGAACCAGTGATTCCAGGAAAGACTGGTTTGCCGTGGGGGATTATAAGAGATTGCCCAATGAAGTTGGCGGTATGGACACGGTTCCTCCGGAGGAAGTCGCCCGCAGGATGAAGGCGTTGCTGAAAGAATATAATGCCAGGGAGAAAAAGACTTTTGAGGATATTTTGGATTTTCATGTGCAGTTTGAAAGGATTCACCCCTTCCAGGATGGTAACGGTCGAGTCGGAAGATTGATTATGTTCAAGGAATGCCTGAAATATGATATCGTTCCATTTATTATCGAGGACAACCTAAAGCTGTTCTATTACCGTGGATTGAAAGAGTGGAACCGTGAAAAAGGTTATTTGCTGGACACCTGCTTGACGGCACAGGACCGGTACAAGTCCTATTTGGATTATTTTAGGATTTCGTATTGAGAAGATGATGTATAAAAAACTGGTAACTTTATAAGGTAGTGCGGGAGGCGGTATCATGTCAAAAAAAGAGGAGAAGAAGGGCGGTTTTTGGGATAATTTTATTAATAGACCGTTTGGAGGGATGTTTGATCTTAATGGCGACGGCAGAGAAGATTTGGGGGAACAGTGGATCGCCCATAAAACGCTTAAATTGTTCGAAGACTCTGACGAAGATGACGAAGAAGATACTGGTTCCCACAATTATTACAGCACCGCTTCTTACTCTAATCATTACAGCACTGTCTCTTACTCTGATTCCAGGGCCTCCAGGGATTACAGATGGCGGGAATTTTGCGAAGACGGCTCAGAATATGGCGTAGACCCTGAAGATTATGAGACGGAAGAAGAATATGAGGAGGCTCTGGAGGAGGCAAAGTACGCCTGGCGGGAGGATGCGGAAGACGGCTCAGAATATGACGTAGACCCTGAAGATTATGAGACGGAAGAAGAATATATGGAGGCGTTGGAGGAGGCAAAGTACGCCTGGCGGGAGGATGCGGAAGATGGTTCGGATTATGGTGTAGATCCTGAAGAAGCATTACAGAAGCAGCAGAAACTCGATTTTTTGGAGGACAAGACTATCTATACTTACTGTGGGGTTATGCTGCCGTTTTCTGACCGGCCATATTCTTATCGGACGGATGATGACGGTCTGGAAATCGGCGATGAAGTTGTTGTCCCTGTCGGGGAAGAAGACAAAGAAATGAATGGAATAATAGTCTCGATCGGACGATACGCCAGCATAGGAGTTCCCTTTCCGGTGGAAAAAACGAAATTTATCATTCGGAAAGTCCCGGCCGAGTGAACATGACCAAAAACATGCGTAGAATCAATCGCAAAAAATACGATTGATTCTACGCATGCATAAGGATTCTTCGTTATGTCTCTTTGATCCGCATAAGAGGCCTATTTTTCTTCCTCTCCCTGGAAAAACTCTTCCAGGGAAGGCACTTCTTCCGCAAATGTTTCTCTGCCGAGATCCTGAATGGTGGTTTTGCCCGCCGTCCGGTACAGGTACAATTGATCCAGGAACTCGATGGCTGCCCTGATCTTCGTGCGAAGCAGATAGCCTCCCTGCGCCGTGGCCTCCATGAGGGATTCCACCGACACGTCCGGCTGCCACTCATAGGCCTTGCCATGAAAATCTCTGATCTTGGAAAGCACGTCCCTCAGCTCGTCCTTGGTCAGGGGCAGAAGCTGGGGCGCCCGGGTCAGAAGGTTCAGAACGGTTCTCGCAGGCTCCTGTTCCGCAGGGTAGATTTCCTCCAGGTTCTGATACTCATGTTTGCTCTCTATTACATCCTCCGCATAGGATGCGCTGAGGGCAAACAGGCTGAAAACACCCTCCAGCGACGCATTTTGCGGCAGGAGAAAATGGGCCATGTTGCGATATGCGTTTAGACGGGCCTTTTTGCCCAGCCGCCCCATGAGTTCCGTTTCATCCACCAGGATCACCCATCCGTGATATCCCATCTGCAGGAACAAATGACTCATAAAGGAAAAATAGTCCTGGCAATGCTTCGTCTTTACAAAGTTGACGTTATATTTTGCAGGCTGTTCAAAAATCCGGCGATAAATCTTTTTCAGAGGAGCGTTTGCCATAAAATCGCCCTCCAGATCCGCCTGGAGAAGGAATTTTTCATCAATGTCCTCGGTGTTCAGATAAGAACGGAACAGATAGTACAGCTTATCCGTCTCCAGCTGTTTCGCCGCAAAGAGCAGCATTTCACTGGCCAGGGGGCTGCCTGCGGAGATTTTTTCCAGCTCCTGGGTAAAGCCAGGCTGCCCGCGCCCGGGAAGATATGTATTTTGGATGATTTTTTGATACACCAGATACAACTTATCCATGGGAGTTTCCTTGCTCAGGGAAAGATAAGAAACCACCATTTGGCTGGTATGCGCCAGCCCGAACACGGTATTCAAAAGATGGGTTTTCCCCTCCCCGTACTTCCCGGTGATCACCATGCCGCTTGATTTTCCGGTCTCATATACCGCTTCCAGACGGTTGGAAATCTCCTTTTCCAGTTCCGGCCGGGCTTCTGAAAAATATCGTCCTATGGTGCGGGAGGGAATTCCCGAACGAAGGGCCTCTATAATATGTCTCGCCTCCACGTCATACATTCGTCGTCACCTCCTGCTCCTTCTCCTGCTCCCAGGGCATACGTTCTTCTTCCGAACTTGCCGCACCCTGCTCCCAAGCCGTCCATTCCTGTTCCGAACTTGCCGCATCCGACCCCAAAGCTGCATATTCTCTCTCTGAATTCGCTGCGTCCGGTTCTAAATCCACTGTCCCTTTCTGCTCTTGGGCCGCACATTCTTTTCCCGAATCCGTCGCACTCTGTTCCGAGCCTGCTGTGTCCGTTCCCAAGGCGGTCCCTTCCTGCTCCGGGTTCGCCGCTTCCGACCCTCCGGCTGCACATTCTCCTTCCGGCCAGATGCATTCCTGCTGCATCCTCCCGCATTCCTGCCGCACCAACCGGTCCATATCCACGATATCCGCAAAATAATTGAAGCGCTCCCCCACGATCTCATTCTGAATCCGCATCCACAGCGCCTGATAAGATTTCAGGCCGGCGTTGTCATCGTCCATCAGGATCCTGTCAAAGGCATAAACGAACATAATGTTCCGCATGCTGTCAATATCGTCGATCAGCTGCCGAATGCTCTCATAGGTGTCTTCCCGCTTCATTTTCGTATAATGAAGAGGTTCCAGGCTGGAACGCCCCACCAGGATCTCCAGATCATCGATGGTGACGAAAAGGCCGGCATACCCGCCAATGCGGATCACTTCCGCCAGAGACCGCAGCATGTGTCTGGCATTGTATTTCGTAATGCGGGACGGATAGAAGCCCAGGGCTCGCAGCTGGGAAAGCTTGACGGTGCGGTCGCCTGAAAGCCAGGCCAGAAGCAGGGCTTTGTTCTGTTCCTCCAAAACGGGATACCCCAGGATGCCGCCGGTCAGCATGCTGCAGGCCAGGGCGAAATTGTTGTCCATCAGAGGGTTGTCCAGGAAAATCTGCCGCAGCATCGTGCGGATCTCTCTCTTGGTCAGGGCATCGCTCATTCCGTTTTGAGACAAATAATCAATAAACCTTCCGCCTTCCGGGAGATTGGCTTCCTCGAAGCCCATTTCCCGGATCAGATGACGGCTGACCGCTTCCAGGCAATCCATGATATCGCACTGGCGGAAGATTTCAATATATATTTCTCGAAAATCATGCATCCAGGTGTCCCGTGCGGAAAATTGGACGGTCTTATATCCCTCCTCCCGGGCCATGTCAGCCATCAGACGCAGGAAGCAGGTTTTGCCGCTCCCCCGGCTCCCGGATACGAATTTTATCTTGCTTCCTCCATCGCAAATATATTCCCTCAGATATTTTTCCTTCCAAAAATCAGAAAGCCGGTGAATCCCATTCATAACCCCACCTCTCAATCATAAAAGCGGATGGTCGCCAGAAACTGTTCTTGTCCCTCTCCATCCAGAATCCGAATCGCTTTGTTGTTGTTCCGACTGGGACCAAACTGGAATTTCTTCCCGGTCTTCGTCCCTTCAACCCCGGACTGGTACAGCCTGGCCAGGTCAAAAGCGAAACTCTGCTGATCGTAATCTCTGCGGAAACGGCTCATGGGAGCCAGAAACTTATATAAGCTGGTCAGATAAATATCCGCACCGCTTTTCTTGTTCTGCTTCAAAACTGCCAGTTCATAGGCTTCCGCCAGCTCGCTGACGAAGTTCACTGCGTTAAAGGGAGCCTTGTTCAACTTTTCCTGACCGGTACGGACGATTTCCGCAAATTTTCGGGGCCGCACGCACTGCACTTTTTTGCGGTCCAAATAAATCTCCTGGTTCTCCGCATCCAGCCTCACCCGGTAGGGAAACATCTCATAAACAGGCGATTCTCCACGAACGTCCACATCTTTTTCCCTGCAGGCCTCCACCATTTGTTCCGCAAATTCTCCGCTTTCAAAATACGCCTTTACATCAAAACCGGAGGCAGTGTCCTTCATGGCAGCCAGCATGTCCTTCGTTCCTTCCGATATCCCTTCCATGGCTTCCAAATCCTGAGCAAGCCCCTTCAGCTCCCCGCTTTCCACCTTGCGCAAAAGGGTTTTGAAAAGCTTCTGAAAAGCGGCCAGGTTTTCCTGTACGGCCTTTTCCTGCTGCTGCATCGCCAAATAAAAGCTTTCGTAATTCATCGTTTCTTCTTCCTTCCCAAACTGTATTTTTGTGCAACTGCGCACGATCCCTTTTTATTCAGTATAAGCGAAGCGTTGTCATTTTACAATATTTCTTTTCCAATTTGCGGAAAAATATGTTATGATTGTTACAGTTCACTCGTCCGCTAGCCAAAGAGCAGATTCGTGCTTGCACGAATATCTGCTCTTGGCTGGACGGACGAAGGGAGCGCCATTTTATGAGCAAAGGTAGTCGCACAGCGACGGAAAGCGCGTAAGTGCGGCTTTGCGAATGACGCGGAGTGAACTGTAACTTATGATCATGATATGACAGGAAACCGAAGGAGAAACAGGAGATGGAAAAGGCGGAGCTCTACCAATGGCAGGAGGAATGTCTGAAAAAATGGCTTTCCAATCACGGGCGGGGGATGGTTCAGGCGGCCACGGGCACTGGGAAAACCGTCCTGGCCCTGGCTGCGGCCGAACGCCTGGAACGGATCCTGGACCGGGAACTGCGCATCAAGATCGTCGTCCCTTCCGGAGCCCTCCTGCGCCAATGGAATCGGGCGCTCAGGGAGCGGCTTGTGACCGCAGACTCTGCATCCGCTCCGGGAACCGGTGTCGGTTCCGCACTTGCCCGAAAAATTGATGATGGTTCCGTCGCCGCCCAGGAAACCGGCGCTTCTTCCGCAGCGGTTCCGAAGGCAGTCGTCCCGAATCAGATCGGTCTGCGGGGCGGCGGTTTCAACATGCCAGATGACCGCAAGTATATGATCTACGTGATCAATTCCGCCCGTTACGAGCTGGCCAGACAGATTCTGTGGGAACTTAGAAATGGGAAAGCGGTTCTTCTCATCGCAGATGAATGTCACCATTATGACAGCGGACAGAATCGTCTGATCTTTGAATTCCTTCCCCATTCGGAGGAATATCGGGATCGCTTTTTCTCTCTGGGGCTTTCCGCCACCCTCCCCTATGGCCAGTCGAAGAAATACTTGGCATCCGTCCTCGGTCCCCAAATATATGACTATGGCATGGCCAGGGCGGCCGCCCGCAAAAACATCTGCCAATATCATCTTTTTCACATCGCCTTGGGATTTCAGCCGGAGGAACGGGAGAAATACGGGGAAATGACCGAGCGGATGAGCGTCCTGCACTGTGCGCTGCTGAAGGCCCGCCCAGAATTGAAGGGACTGAATCAAAAAAACTTTTTTGAACAGTTGGGAAACATTGCGGGGGGTAGAGATCGAAAGCTTGCGGAAACCGCCGATCTCTACAGAAATCTTTCTTATAAACGCAAAAGCCTTGTCTGCCTGGCCGCCGCCAGGATGCCCTGTGCTCTCGCCCTCATTGAGCGTCTGCCTGACCAGGAGCGAATCCTCGTCTTCGGCGAACGCATCAGCCAGGCGGAAGAACTATACCGCCTCCTGCGGGAACGATATCCGGGCCGGGTTGGCCGATATCATTCTCAGTTGAACGCCCTGGCCAACGGAAATACCCTGGAGCGATTTCGAACCGGCGAATTCCGCATTCTCATCGCATGTAAGTCCCTGGATGAAGGTTTTGACGTTCCGGAGGCATCCATCGGCATCATTCTTTCCGGAACCTCCGTACAGAGACAGCGCATTCAGCGTTTGGGGCGGCTTGTAAGGAAAAAGGAAGGTAAGGAAGGCGCCGCCCTCTATTATCTTCATGTCGCAGAATCCAGGGAAGAGCGCTGTTACCTTCCGGAGGAGGGAGCCGCCAGCCTCCAGGATTTGGAATATCTGCCCGAAACGAAAGGATTCCGAAATCCTCGCTATGAGGCTGCGGCCCTTCGGGCGTCAACTGCCCTGGCCGAAAAGGATCCGGATCCCGAAACAATGGCGGAATGGGAGCGCTGCCTGCGGCAGGGGGAGGTTCGCTCCGACTGGCTGTTGGATCTTTCCGTCTTGGAAGAGCGTATCCGGAACTCCACCACGGTCAGAAACCGAAACTATTGGATCTGCATGAAGCAGCTGAAGACTGCGGATTGTTTAAGTAAGGAAGTAATGCATTTGGAGGAATGGTTCAATGGCACAGAGGACAGTTGCACTATGTGATGGAAAGTATATTGGAATAGAGACCATCTTTACCGTTATAGATGGGAAACAAATCAATATACCGGACAAACTTAAAGACCTCAGGACGAAAAGCCGAAACAATGAGCTCTTTTGCCCGTGCGGTTGCGGAGCAAACCTCGTTCTTGTGGCGGGGGATAAAAATCTTCGGGAGCAACATTTTCGAATAAAAGATGGACGGCAGTTTGAAAACTGCACATTTAGTACCGAAGGAAAAACATCGGTTGATTCCAAGATTGTGCTGAAGTGTTGGTTGGACGATACCTTACATGCTGAAGATCTTGAGTCACGTGTTCCTATCTGTGATGTAACAGACAGTAATAGGAGATACGAATTTACTTTTCTTTCAAAGAGCCGGGGAATCGCATTGGATTATTGCCATAATCGTGCAAATCTATCGGATGAGAAACAATCCGTTTTGGACCAGAATAGTCAGGGAATAAAGATCATTCACGTGGTTGATTATATGAACGGTGGTTCTGATGGACAGTATCCCGAAGGATTGATGAAGGTTCAGAATAGGCAGCGATACTGTTTGTTATTAACGGTTCATGATGCCGACTACAAAACTGCGGAAATGAAGGCTGCATTTTATGGGCGGGATATAGATGGGCTATGGCAGGAGAGGGTCTTTGCGGATGGACTGTTGAGAGATTACAGAATTGATCAACATGGAGCGGTATATTTTAAAAATACGTCTTTGGAATCCGCACTGAAAGCGGCAGTAATGCAATTCCAGAAATCCAAAGATGCAGAGAACCAACGACGTGAAAGAGAAAAAAGACGTCGGGAGGAACAACAACGTGAAGAAGAAAAAAGACGTCGGGAAGAACAACGTAAACGGCAGGAAATATTTGATGAAAGGCAGAGAATTCTAGCTGAAGAAGCTGCGAAAAGCCAGGCTAAGCAGGAAGAATGCCGAATTGCGGCTGAGAAAGCTCAGGAAGAAAAAAGACTTAGAGAAAAAGAATTTGAGAGAAACCTTGCCTCCGAGCTTGAACAGCAGGAGAAACAGGTTAGAGATGCTGATGGAAATCGGTGGATTAAGTGCGAATTCTGTGGAAAAATTGCCAAGGAATCCGAATTCTCTACATATGGGGGATCAATAGGAGTGCATTTGAATTTGGGCACATGCAAAGAGTGTTCCGCAAATAATCCCGCAACAGAGCCACGTTTTCAAGAGGACTTGAAGATTCGAAGAAACGCATACGATCCAACTGTTTGCCCAAACTGTGGGAAAAAACTGATGGAAAAGAACGGCAGATATGGACGGTTTATAGGTTGTACGGGATTTCCGATTTGTAAATATACGAGACCGATAGTAAAAAACGCAGATTGTTCTATCGTTCGTAATGGCTCCATAGGCTGATGATTTTGATCGTTTTTTCCGCCTCGCAGACTTCATAAACCAGCCTGTGCTGCAGATTGATGCGCCGTGAGTAGGCTCCGCTCAGGGTACCAACCAGCTTTTCATATGCGGGCGGCGTCTGATAAGGGTTTTCCCGCAGCAAGTCAATAAGAGCTTTTGCCTTGTCGTCCAAATGGGCAGCCTTAAGCTTTGGGATATCCTTAACGGCGGTTCTGGTATAGACAATGTTGTACTTCACCATACCACTTCATCCTCCGGCACACAGTTGTCAAGGTCCGTGTGCAGGCCATCGAGGATCTTCTGCTTCATTTGTGGGTCGGCGGAAAGCTCCGCCGTCGCTATCAGGCCGTCATAGTCCTCCTGGCTCAGCACGATGGCATTGCCGTCCTTGGTGGAGATGTTGATGGGTTCATTGTATTTGATGGTTGTATTCAGCATGGTAAACAAATTTTTACGGAAATTGGTCACACTGGTATTGAGCATGGATAGCACCTCCCTTTATGTACATAATAACGTACATAATTGGCTTTGTCAATAGGTATTTTTTGTCTGCCGTTGATATTGTATTCTCTGGTATTGTATTTTATAGGGAAAAGGTTGGGATAGAAACCATAAAGAAATCATAAAGCAGGAAAAACAGGTTGCCAAGTCGAAGGTAAATTATACGGACATAAAAAATTGAAAGATCCATATACCAAGAAGAAGAGATAAAGAAGAAGGAACTGCTTGCAGCTGTTGAAAAAGCAGCAGAACATACGAAGAGATTATAGTATTAAAAAATGAAGAATAGGATGGGCATACGTAATGAAGAAAAAGTATACATTGAAGGTATTTCCGGCAGGAGCGGGAAGAGAAGTTTACCGGGTGATTGAAATATCAGGTGATCATTCATTGGATGATTTATGTAGAGCAATTTTATCAGCGTTTGATTTTATAGATGAGCATTTGTATGAGTTTTGTATGGATAACAAGAAGTATAGTGCTTACAGTTATCAGTCAAATCCGGAAGGCGGTGAACCTTCAACAAGAGTAAAGCTTGATAAAATAGATCTGAAGATGAAACAAAAATTTTCACTTCATTATGATTTTGGAGATGACTGGATGTTTACGATTACAGTACAAAATATATCAGGGGCTTCAGAAAAGATTGCTCCAAATGTGATTAAGGGAAAAGGTTCCATAGAACAATATCCTGAATGGGATGAAGAGGATGATGATTATGAATAATGCTCAAAACGAGAATTTGAGTGAGAAATAATCAGCTCGTAAGGAATAAAGTCCTTTTTTATCATATGAAAGACATTATTATAAGTTAGAGTTAATTACAGATAGTTAGAGATTATTCGAGTTTTTAGATTTGATAATGATGATCAATAAATTGCAAAGGACGATTTCTTTTGATGAATTACAAAACTATTATATGAAGAAATAATCAAATGACCGTTATGCCGGTCATATATCAAGATGTTCAAAGATATTTGAGGTTATGTAAGGTATGGTTAAAGTATTGTTTGTCTGCCATGGCAGGAAGTGATTTTGCAGTGAAAACCCTGGAATCAGCGGAGTTGGAAGCGATCAGGAATATGTTTGCTACCAATTTACTACTTTGTGTAAAAAGGAAAAAGAATCTCGATACGATGAAAAATGACGAGTTGTGTTGTGAAAGCAGCTAAGGGAGAGTCGAAACAAAAGAAGGTATGCTGAATTACATGTGAGAAAGCCAGAAAGAATCAGGTTCCGATTGACAAGCAGCTGGTTTGGGTGTAGTATTAATTAAAATTCGGCAGAATCATAAAATGCCGAAAATAAATTAAAAAAAGTAAAGGTGAAAGATTGGAAATAGCCGTTCGACTATTTCCAATCTCGGGATTTGTGCTGCCGCACAAAGTCCCTTTGAGTCAAATGCCGCCTGATCGGCGGCAGAATGCGAGGAAAGATG
>CANQPH010000038.1 GCA_947625675.1 uncultured Acetatifactor sp. | reverse complement strand
CATGTGGTTTTATAATGGTTGAGGAGTCCATTTGCTAATGTACTTTTGCCTATACCGCTTGCTCCTGTTATAAAAATGAAATCTTTCATACTTCCTCGCATTCTGCCGCCGATTAGGCGGCATTTGAATTTAGGGGACTTTGTATCAAACTTTGTAAAATCATATCGATGTTCTTCGCAGAATTCCCTCGCATGTTCCAGCTGTATCTGAGAATCTTCCTTAGATATGATAAAGAAATCCGAATAATCACATTTTTCCCTGATTCGGTAAGCGCTGTCAACCAGTTTATATACATCCCGTTCAAATTCACCCGTATGAACATGATATTGGTTAGCAGCCGTTAAATCCTCTTTAGCACGCACTATTCTGTATTGGCATAGCGTCTTAATATCAAGCAAGAATGTAACCTCTCCACTGCCTCATGATAATTTCTTTCTCATAACAACGGTTTTTCCGTGCCGATCAATTTCTTTAAAACCGAAATTTTACAACATCTCTTTTTTCAACTGCTTTCGGATGGGAATCCCGGCCAGGAACACGATCGCCATTTTGGCCAGATCCCCCGGGAGAAAAGGAAGCACACCGGCCGCCAGGGCCGCACCAAAGCCCATGTGTCCCTGATAGGCCAGCCAAAGAGTGCCGAACAGATACAAGACAAACGTCCCCAGCACGGCGCCGCCAATCTGCATCCACAGCTTCCCGGGCCATCGATCTGCGCAGAAGCCCAGGATCAGTGCCAGGAACAGGTATCCCAGCATATATCCTCCCGTGGGGCCCAATACCTTGCCGATTCCCCCGGAAAATCCCGTGAACACCGGCATTCCCACGGCCCCCAGCAACAGATAGATCAGGACGCTCAAGGTTCCTCTCTTCCATCCCAAAAGGAAGGCCGCCAGGGCCACGCCCATGCTTCCCAGCGAAATGGGCACCGGACTCACCGGCAGGGCCAGAGACAGCGGCCCCAGGATGCACATCACCCCTGCCATCAAACCTATCAAAGCCAATTCCCGTACTTTCATTTTCAACTCCTCCTTCTATTTCCCGGGACATGGTCTGTCCAGCTTCTATCCACCGGACGCAATCCGTCCAGTCTCCATCCGCTGGACATGATCTGTCCCGGCTTGCTCCATCGAGATATTATAGAAGGAAAGAGTTGTATTGTCAACTAAATTTTCTTATTTGGTTGACATTTGTTCGTCTTAGTTATTCTTATTAGTTCTTACTTTTTGTTCTCACTTTTGTTCTTACTTTTGTTCTTCCTAGCTCAAAGCGATCTCGTCAATGGCCTTTCTTTCCTCTTCCGTGAAGGCAGGGGCATGGATACAGCCGATATTGTCCAGGATCTGAGAAGGACGGGAGGCGCCGATGAGCACGCTGGTGATGTCACCGTCCCGCAGGATCCAGGAAAGGGACATCTGGGCCAGGGTCTGTCCCCGATCGATTGCAATCTTATTCAAAGCCCGCACTTTCTCCACGGTTTTCTGGTTGATGGCGTCTTCATGCAGGAAACGGCCGTCGGTGCGTACCCGGCTGTCCTCGGGAATCCCGTTCAGGTACCGGCCCGTGAGCAAACCCTGCTCCAGAGGACAGAAAGTGATAATCCCGATGCCCGCACCTGCGGCATAATCCTTCAGCCCATCCCTTTCAATGCTCCGGTCGAAGATAGAGTACCGCCGCTGATTGATGATGAAAGGAGTCCCCAGCTGACGGAAAAGCTCCGCCGCCGCTATCGTCTGCTCCTTATTGTAATTGGAAATCCCCACGTACAGGGCTTTGCCGCTGCGCACGATTCCGTCCAGAGCCCTCACGGTTTCTTCCAGGGGAGTCTTCGGATCCGGTCTGTGATGATAATAAATGTCCACGTATTCCAGGCCCATGCGCTTCAGGCTCTGGTCCAGGCTGGCCACCAGGTATTTCTTGCTGCCCCAGTTGCCGTAAGGGCCCGGCCACATGTCATAGCCCGCCTTGGTGGAGACCACCAGCTCGTCCCGATAGACTCCAAGCCCCTTCTTCAGGATCCGGCCGAAATTTTCCTCCGCCGCTCCGTAGACCGGCCCGTAGTTGTTGGCCAGGTCAAAGTGCGTGATTCCGTTGTCAAAAGCGGCATAACACATCTGCTGCATATTGTCAAAGTTGCCGTTGGAGCCAAAATTATGCCATAGCCCCAGCGAAACCTTCGGCAGCAGAAGACCGCTGTGACCGCACCTGTTGTAATCCATCCGTTCATACCGTTTTTCTTCCGCTTCGTACATCTTTCCTCTCCTTCTGCCGCCGTTCAGGCGGCATTTGAATTTAAGGGACTTTGTGCGGCAGCACAAATCCCGAGATTGGAAATAGCCGAACGGCTATTTCCAATCTTCTTCTCCTTCATTTTTATATTTTCTGCGCTTCATCCTTGCGTTTTCTGCACTTCTCAGCCTCACTCCGGCCGCACATAGGTCAGGAAGCAGTTTCCATTCTCTTCAAACCAGCGTGCGGAATCATTCAGGCCCTTTTGATACAGCCTTCCGGAAGAAGGCTCCATCAAGACGATGTTATACTGATTAAAGCCCGTGATCAACACGGCCTCCCCGTCCTCCAGGATCGCCAGCACCGGGATGTCCCTGTTGACATAATACAGCACGGCGTCCAGGCTGCATCCGCTCAGATCCAGGATCCGGGTCTCCTCCAGGTTGTCCCGCAGGATTTCTGCCGCCGTCTTTCCCTGATCCAGCAGAGACTGGCAATTCCTGTCCACTTCCTCATAGGAAAGAATCGTATCCAGGCAGACCGCCAGAGAACTTCTTTCCTCGCTGACGGCATCCGCCTTGATGGCCATGATCTGGTTCTTGGTGACCCGGTTGCTTCGGATCCAGATGGGGGTCCCGGATTCATCCGTCACCACGCCGTTTTTGGCGTAAGCCGCATTTACCGCCGCCGCAGGCGTAAGGCAGATATCGCTCACCCCATAGGCAGTGTACACATAATATCTGTCCAGAGCCCCTTCTTTTTCCAAAGAAAGGCTCCGGCTGCCCTCGTAAACCACTTCCCGGGGAATCAAAACCTGCAGATTCTGGACGTCGATTTCTCCCCTGGTCTGGATCTGCACATATTTTTCAAAAACATCCACCGCGGCCACCACCAGCTGATTCTTGCTGCTCTCCGCCACCGCATTGGACATGATGTGTTCCGCATCCACTTCCCGATACGTGCCGTCCTCTTCCCGGCTCACCCGCCCCAGGGTGATCTGGTTCTCCAGGACGGAGCAGTCCGTAAAATACATTCCGGGGCTGCCGGACTCCTTCAGGATCTTCCCCTCCAGATTGCAGATGTTCACCTGATACATGGGGAAAAAGACCTTTCCCCCGAGATCCACCGTCACGTCCTCCAAATGGGCCAGGCCATAAATGATGTCCTCCCCGATAAAGCCCAGGGGCATGACGGTGTCCCCCTCCGGGGCCGAGACCTCCTGCTTCCGTCCTGCGGTGAGATCCAGGATGGCCAGGCTGTCGCTGTGATAAATGTCCGAGCCCTGCTGCCACACGATGGTTCGATGATCGTCGGACACCCGCAGCCCGCCGTCCTGGGCGACCGTGACCAGCTTGCGGACGCTTCTTTCCCCAAGGCTCACGCAGTAAACGGTCTGATCCAGGGTAAAATACAACTGCCCGTCCCAATTCAGGTACATCAGTTGCTCCATCTCCCGCTCCAGCAGGGATTCGCTCTTGGTATAAGGGATAAACAGCACCTCTTCCACCATGTTCATGGTGCTGTCATAGGAACAGATCAGGATTCCCACTTCCCCTTCGTGGGTTCCCCGATTCATATAGCCGTACACGGCGAAATTCACGTTGCCGCCCTCGTCCACGTTCCACACTTTCATGTTGTGCTGGGGATAAAGGGCCCTGGCGTCCGCATTTTCCTCATCATAAAAGCTGAAAAGCACTGCGATCCGTTTGGTATTGGCATTGTAGCTGCAGAGCCTCCCCGCCGCCTGGAACACCACCACGTTCCCGTCCTCGTTTTCCACGATGGGCATGTTTTCATCGCCGATGCCCAACAAGATCTTGTCATTGGCGCAAATTCCCTTTTTCACGTCCGGGATCTGGGTCATGGTCCTCTCATAGTCCAACAGGTACATCCGGGCCGCTCCCTCGATCAGGCGAACCCGGAAATATTCCTCCACCATGTAATAGACGGTATCCTTGCCGCTTCCCGTGGAGACCATGAAGTCCAGCACCAGGGAGCCCGTCTGCCGGGCCAGATCCGTGACCCGGATCTTCGGAGCCAGCACCTCCCGCACCTCCAGGTCGCCCCAGGTGATCTGCTGGAAGCTGCTGTGAATGTTCACCTTGTGAAACGTGGTATTGTCCCCGCTGGCATTGGATTCCAGATAAACCGCAATGTTTTCCTGCCGGGCCAGTTCCTTGGAATAAAGGGTGTCATGAAAATATTGTACGAATTGAAGCTTCTCCAGGGCCTTGGTCCGGGAACTCCAGACCACCCTGGTATAATACCGAACCGGCTCTTCCCTTCCGATGTCCAGGAGGATCACCAGGGCGTACTCCTTGTCCCTCTCGATCAGATCCTTCAGGGCGATTCCAGCCCGAACCTGCCCTTCTCCCACCGTGATGTCCCGCACCGGGCCGTTTTCGATCAAGCGGCTGCCGTCCGTGCTGCGAACCTCCATGTCGATGGATTTCAGCGCCGTCCCGTAAGTATCTATGACAAAAGAAAGCTCCCGGTCTTCTCCCAGCTCCGTAATGGTTTCCCGCTGATAGGCCGTCTCCATGGGGGAAACGTAGCCGTGCAGCTCATTGTAAAGGATCCCGTCTTTTTCCATGGAAATCACGGGGAGGGTGGCTCCCGCCATCTCCGCCGTCATATTCTGATTCCCCTGATTCATGATCCCGCTGATGAGCACCAGGGCTGCCACAAAAGTGAGCAGGAACACAACTGTTTTTAAGATCGCTTTCTTCATCCAATACCTCGCTGAATGACAAAAAAGTTATTACGCAAGCCATGCCTGAAAACATCCGGGCCGACTACATCGTAATAACTTTATGTCCGGCAGATGCCTTTTATCCCGACAACTCGCTAAAAGCAGATCATGCCTCTTCTTCCGCCGTGACGGCGTTTATAAACCTCGTTATACAGCAGGACCTGAATCAGATCCAGCATCCACTCCCATTTCTCCGGGGGCAGGGGATGCTCCGTCCCGCTCTCCTGTTCTTCCCTTTTCAAAATCTGAAGAATATTCCCGGCCAGCCTCTCCAGACTGCATCTGTCCGGATACTCGTCATAGATCATGCTGCCTTCATAGTCCACTCTGTCCAGAATCTGGGCGATCCTCTGCTGATACCGCCTGACCTCCCCGGGATACATCTGCTGCAAATATTCCATATCCCCGATCAGGCTTTCCTCGCTCCAGTTCCGGCCGCAGTTCGGATAAGTCATATAATAAGGTAAAATCCGGCGATTGAAGTCCATGCGCATAAACCTTTTTTCTCTTAGGATATGCGAACCGACCCGGATTGTTTCCTGCCCCTTGCGCCGCACCCTGCTCCAACGCCGAAATCTCAGCAAAGATCACGCCAGAGAATCTACTCCGAGAAAAAACTCACCACAGCACCTGGATTCCGGCATGCGTCATGTCAGAGAAGCCGCCTCGAGAAAAGAGTTCAACGCAGCACCTGAATTCTGGCGATGGCCTTGCGCAGGGCCACTTCCGCCCTGGCCGTATCCAGGCCCGGCTCCCTCCTGGCCAGTCTCTCCTGGGCCCGCTGCTTCGCCGCCTCCGCCCTGGTGCGGTTGATCTCCTGGGGCCATTCCACGATCTCCGCCAGAATGGTCACCTGATCCGGAAGGATTTCTGCGAAGCCGGCATGGAGCGCCGCCCATTTTTCCTCTTCCGCCTCATGGATCGTGAGGACTCCGGGCATGAGGATCACCGTCATGGGGATGTGGCCGGGCAGCACGCCGATCTCGCCTTCCGTGGTATTGAATTCCACCATTTCCGCAACGCCCTCATAAAAAATGCGTTCCGGGGTAATGATGCGCAATGTAAAATTCCTGCCCGCTGCCATACTCACCTACGCCTTTCCCGCTTCGGCCTTCCCGGCTCCTGCCGCACCGGCCTTCGCTTTCTCCACCTTCTCCAGCACGTCGTCGATGCTTCCCACGTTGAGGAAGTAGCTTTCCGGAATGTCGTCGTGCTTTCCGGCCAGGATTTCGGAAAAGCTCCGGATGGTCTCGCCGATGGGCACGTATTTTCCTTCCAGTCCGGTGAACTGTCCCGCCACGAAGAAAGGCTGGGACAAGAATCTCTGCACCTTTCTGGCCCGGGACACCACCAGCTTGTCCTCCTCGGAAAGTTCGTCCATGCCCAGGATGGCAATGATGTCCTGCAGTTCCTTGTAACGCTGCAGGATCTCCTGCACGCCCCTGGCCACCCGGTAATGCTCCTCTCCCACGATCCTGGGATCCAGGATGCGGGAAGTGGATTCCAGAGGATCCACGGCCGGATAAATGCCCAGCTCCACGATGGAACGGGACAGCACGGTGGTGGCGTCCAGATGGGCAAAAGTGGTGGCCGGAGCCGGATCCGTCAGGTCGTCCGCAGGCACGTAAACCGCCTGCACGGAGGTGATGGAGCCGCTCCTGGTGGAAGTGATGCGCTCCTGCAGGGCTCCCATTTCCGTCTGAAGCGTGGGCTGATAACCCACTGCAGAGGGCATGCGTCCCAACAGGGCCGACACCTCGCTGCCCGCCTGGGTGAATCGGAATATATTGTCAATAAAGAGCAGCACGTCCTTGCCGCCCTTGTCCCGGAAATATTCCGCCATGGTGAGCCCGGTCAGCCCCACCCGCATTCTGGCTCCGGGGGGCTCGTTCATCTGCCCGAAGACCATGGTGGTCTTGTCGATGACCCCGGATTCCTTCATTTCATGGTACAGATCATTGCCTTCCCTGGTACGCTCTCCCACCCCGGTGAACACGGAATAGCCGCCGTGTTCTGTGGCGATGTTGCGGATCAGTTCCTGGATCAGCACGGTCTTGCCCACACCGGCACCGCCGAAGAGGCCGATCTTGCCGCCCTTCTGATAAGGGCAGAGCAAATCCACCACCTTGATGCCGGTCTCCAGAAGCTCCGTCTCCGTGGACTGCTCCTCAAAAGCCGGTGCGGGCCGATGAATGGGCTCATATTCCACGCCCGTAGGGGCGGGTTTATTGTCTATCGGCTCTCCCAGCACGTTAAACATGCGTCCCAGGGTGTTCTCTCCCACGGGCACGGTGATGGGCGCTCCCGTGGCGACGGCTTCCATTCCCCGGATAAGGCCGTCGGTGCTGCCCATGGCGATGCACCTGACCGTATCGTCTCCCAGGTGTTGGGAGACCTCCACCGTCAGGCTGCCTCCTTCCCTCGTGGGAATCCGGATCGCCTCGTTGATCTCTGGCAGCTTGCCCTCGTCAAAGCGAATGTCCAGCACTGCGCCGATGATCTGGGTAATCTTGCCTTTATTGTTTCCTGCCATTTGCCGTTCTATCCTTTCTAAAATTAACTGATGGCCTCGGCCCCTGCGATGATCTCCGTCAGCTCCTGGGTGATGGAGCTCTGTCTCGCCCTGTTGTACAGCAGGGTCAGGTCGTCGATCATTTCCTCCGCATTGCTGGTGGCGTTGTCCATGGCCTGCATGCGGGCTCCGTTTTCACTGGCGACGGACTCCACCAAAGCCCCGTAGATGAGGCTGGCCACATATTTGGGAATGATCAGCTCCAGGGCCTCTTCATCGCTGATCTCGAAATTCATGGGCGCCTGGGCCTCCCTGCCCGTCTCCGGAGCCATCTGTTCCACAGGCAGAAGCTTCAACAGAGTGGGCTCGTGAACCACCGTGTTGCGGAAAAAGGTGTATGCCAGGTAGATTTCGCCGATCTCTCCCTTGCGGTAGCTCTGCAGCAGCCTGTCGCACAGGGCCATGGCATCCGCATAAACGGGCTCTTCCGCAATAAAGGAAAGATCCTCCTTGATTTCATAGCCGTACCTCGCCAGGGCGTCCCGGCCCTTGCTGCCGATGGCGTAAATCTCCACGTCCTCTTTTTTCCAGTCTTCCTTCCTGGTCACCAGCTTCACCGCATTGGAATTATAGCCTCCGGCCAACCCTCTGTTAGAGGTGATCACCACCACGGCCTTCCTCTCGCTGGTCCTGGCGGTGAGGTAAGGATGCTCCAGCTGCCCTACCCGAGCCAGGATGCTGTTCACGGTGTCATACATGCAGTCGAAGTAATTCTTGGTCTTCTCCGCACTCTCCCTGGCCCGCTGCAGCTTCACGGTGGACACCAGCTTCATGGCCTTGGTGATCTGCTGGGTGCTCTGGATGCTTCCCCGGCGGCGTTTGATATCACGCATTGATGCCATATGATTTCTCCTTTACTGCCCGGCTTTCTCCTTTACCGGCTGCGGACTTTCCCCGCCGCAATCCCATTCTGCCAAGCGGTCATTCAACTTGGCCGCCTGGCAGTCATTCAAATTGACCGCCTTACAGTCATTTAAATTGATTCCAGCGCTCCTTGAACTCAGAAAGCGCTTTCTTCAGTATCTCTTCCGTTTCCTCGGAAATCACTTTTTCGGCAGCGATGTTGCCCGGCACCTCGGGATATCTGGTATCCAAAAACTCGAAAAGTTCTTTCTCAAAATTCTGGATCTGGCCCACTTCCACGTCCAGCAGATACTTATTGGTGGCCGCATAGATGATGATGACCTGATACTGCACGGGCATGGGCTTGTACTGGGGCTGCTTGAGCACTTCCTTGATGCGCTCGCCCTGGGCCAGCTTTTCCTTGGTGTCCGCATCCAATTCGGAACCGAACTGGGAAAAAGCCGCCAGTTCCCGGTATTGAGCCAGTTCCACACGGATGGGAGCCGCAATTTTCTTCATGGCCTTGATCTGGGCCGCACCCCCTACCCGGGACACGGACAGACCGGCGTTCACGGCCGGACGGAAGCCGGCGTTGAACATCTCGGTCTCCAGATAAATCTGACCGTCGGTAATGGAGATCACGTTGGTCGGGATGTAAGCGGACACGTCCCCGGCCTGGGTCTCGATAATGGGCAGGGCCGTGAGAGAACCTCCCCCGTATTCCTCGCTCATCCTGGCCGCCCGCTCCAGCAGTCTGGAATGAAGGTAGAAGACATCGCCGGGATAAGCTTCTCTTCCAGGCGGACGCCGTAACAGCAGAGATAGGGTACGGTAAGCGGCGGCGTGCTTGCTCAGGTCGTCATAGACCACCAGCACGTCCTCCCCGTTCTCCATCCACTCCTCCCCGATGGCACAGCCGCTGTAAGGAGCGATATACTGCAGGGGCGCCAGATCGCTGGCCGTGGACACCACGATGGTGGTGTAGTTCATGGCCCCGTATTCTTCCAGCGTCTTCACGATGTTGGCCACGGTAGAAGCCTTCTGGCCGATGGCCACGTAAATGCATTTTACATTGGTGTTCTTTTGATTGATGATGGTATCCATGGCGATGGCCGTCTTGCCGGTCTGGCGGTCGCCGATGATCAGCTCCCGCTGCCCCCTTCCGATGGGAACCATGGAATCGATGGCCTTGATGCCGGTCTGGAGCGGGGTATCCACGCTCTTCCGGGTAATGACGCCGCTGGCCACCCGCTCTATTTTGCGGTGTTTATCCGTTTGAATGGGACCCTTGCCGTCGATGGGCTGACCCAGGGCGTTCACCACTCTTCCCAAAAGCGCATCGCCCACGGGAACCTCCACCACCCTGCCGGTGGTCTTCACCAGATCGCCCTCGTTGATGTTCTTCTGGCTGCCCAGCAAAACGGCGCCCACGTTGTCTTCCTCCAGGTTCAAGACCATGCCGTAGACATCCCCGGGAAACTGAAGGAGCTCGCCCTGCATGGCGTTCTCCAGCCCATGCACCCGGGCGATGCCGTCCGCCACCTGGATCACGGTGCCCACGTCGGACACGTCCAGAGTCCGGGCGTATCTTTTGATCTGGTCCTTGATCACCGAACTGATTTCTTCCGGTCTTAAATTCATGATTCTTAAGCGCCTTTCCTTTAAACTTTACACAAGCTGAATTTCTAATAATTGTTTCGTCAGATCATTCAATTTACTGCGGATGCTGCTGTCCACCACCCGATCCTTGATGCGGATGACCATCCCGCCAATGAGCCCCGGATCCACCGCATAGTGCATTTCCATCTTGCGGTAGGACGTGGTCTGCAGAAGCTTCCTGCGGATCTCTTCCTTTTGCTCCCCGTTCACCTCCATCGCCGTGGTCACATAGGCGACGCCGATCCCCTGCTCTTCCTTCATTTTATCTATGAAATACTGAAAAATCTCTTCCAGCTGACCGTAACGTTCCTTCTGCACGATCAAAAGCAGGAAGCCCGTCATTTCATCGTCCACCCGGCCCCGGAAGACCTCTTCCACGATCCTCTCCTTCTCCTGCTTGGGAATGCCGGGATGGAGCATCATGTCATGGAACTGCGGGTTCTGGGCCAGCACCTTGCGGATAACTTCCACCTCTTCCAGGAACTCTTCCCCCCGCCGCTCTTCCATGGCGATGTCGAACAGGGCCTCTCCATAGGTCTTCGATACTAGCTTAGCCATGTATTTTCACCCATTTCCTTCAGAGTCTCCTCGATCAGCTGATCCTGCACCGAAGTGTCAATGGAAGCGGATACCACCTTGCCCGCCATGAGGGAAGCGATCTCGATCATCTCCCGCTTCACGTCGTCCGCCATCTTCTGCTTCTCCAGGGCGGCCTCCGTCTGGGCCCTCTCCAGGATCCGGCCTGCTTCCACACGGGCCTGGGCGATGATCTGGGCCTCGTTCTGCAGGGCCTTCCTCCGGGCCTCGTCCAGGATCTTCTCCCCTTCTTTCTCGATATTTCCTATTTTCTCTTCATATTCCGCCTTCAGGGCCTGGGCCTGTTCCATGTTGGTCCGGGCCTCCGCCAGCTCGTTCCGGATCTTCGTCTGACGATCCGTAAGCATCTTTCGGGCGGGATTGAACAGAAAATAACTCATGACGAAGAACAGGACCGCCACAGCGATCAGCGTGAGCGTCGCATCCGCCAACAGCTGCCAGTCCAGGCCGAACATCCTGCTATAGGCCTCTCCCTCCGTCAGATAAACATATGCCTGTGCCATTTCCTGCTTCCTCTCCTATTACCTTATCCCTTGCCAAACCGCCTTCTCCAAGACAATGACTTGCACCAGCTTCTCCAAGATGGCGCTCCTTAAGCCACCCCATTCCAAGACGATGCGCTCTTTAAACCATCCCGTCCAAGATGGTGCTCCTCTTAAACCATCCCGTTCATGGAGAAGCGAAGCTTCTCCGAGACGATGCGCTTCTTAAACCCTCTCGTTCATGAAGAAGCGTCAGCTTCTTCGAGATGGCGCTCTGCGCCATCTTGTTACCAGAGCAGCGGCTTCACGAAAAGCAACAGAATGGCGACTGCCAGGCCATACAAACCGGTAGTCTCAGCCACGGCCTGGCCCAGAAGCATGGTGGTCGTGATATCGGATCTGGCTCCAGGGTTCCTGCCCACCGCTGCGGCCGCATGACCGGCTGCAATACCCTGGCCCACGCCAGGGCCGATGCCGGCGATTACCGCCAGGCCCGCACCGATTGCAGAGCATCCCAAAATAAAGTTCTCATTAAAATCCATCTCATTTTCCTCCTATTTTATAATTACTTGTCCTACTCTCCGTCGCCGATGGCGTTGGAGACATAAGTCATGGTCAGCATGCAGAACACAAAGGACTGGATCGCCCCGGAAAACAAATCAAAGTACACATGCAGAGCGGCGGGCCAGATCGTGGCGATCCATCCCAACAGACCGTAAATCAGGGCCATGATGATGGTGCCTGATAAAACATTGGCGAACAGACGCAGGGACAGGGAAAGGGGCACCGCTATGTCGCTGATGATGTTGATGGGCAGCCAGATCGGCAGCCAGGGCGGCAGGGGAGAACATTTGTCCCTCCAGATCTCTTTCATTTTATGATATCGAACCTCGTTGAAATGAATCATCAGGAACGTCAGCACGCCCAAAGGAAGGGTCACTCCATAATCCGCCGTGGGCGGCCGCAGCCCCATGAGGCCCGAAATATTGCTGAGTAAGAGAAAAATAAAGACCATGCCGATATAATTATAATATTTTCTGGCATTTTTCCCCATGACGCCGTCCACCATGTGGTCCAGCTTCTCCACGATCAGCTCCACCACGTTCTGGAAACCCGTCGGCACCTCCGAAGCCTTCTTCATGGTCCTTCCCGCCGCAACGGAAAAAATGACGAGCACCGCCACGATGATCAGCAGGCTCACATGAGTGGTGGTGAGCCAAACCTCATGTCCGAAAAAATGATATTTCAGCAGGCCGTGCACCATGATGTCGATGTCGGAGCCTGATGACAGCAACGCAGAAAATCTCATATTCCGCACCATTCTTTCTTCAAGATAAAAAACCATTCTTTGTCTCTTCCTCCGGCATGGGCTGAGGAATCGGATCTGTTTCATGGAAGACACGATTACAAAGCTTGTGGGTCCATGGCTGAACCAAGGCCGACACCTTAAGCGCCATGTATCCCACGAACACCACCAGCGGATTCAGTACCTTCGTCAGAATAATGATCACCAGGATCAGGGCGAACAATACATAACGGAACATATAATCCCGGAAAACCAGCTTGGGAGCCGCATCCCCCGTCACCAGGGCCCGATCCAGGGACCAGTGCATGTGGACCGCCGCCGCTGCCGCCAGACCCACGCCCAGCCATAAACTCGCCGCGAAGACGAGCCGCCAGGAAAAAATCAGACTGCCTGCGGCCCAACAGACCAATCCATAGGCCAGCATCCCCAGATGCATCTCCAACAGGACCCTATTCCTTTTTTTCAATGCCTCCAGCAGTCTCTCCAATCCGTCCGCCAACCTCTCCCATGGAACCGTCAGGCTCATCGGAATCGCCGTCAGGCCCCGCCGCATCCAAAACCTCTTCCGGTGTTTTCCGGTCATAAACCTTCCTGGCCATGCGGTAAATGTTCTGCGCTCCAGCAACGGCTCCCACGAAGAACAGCAAAAGCGTCCAGAAGGACGTCCCCTGCTTTCTGTCCAGCCAGATTCCCAGTGCGCTCATCATGCCGATAGGCACGATCATGTTGATGCCGAACTGGGTGATCATCGCAAGGGCCTGATATGCGCTTTTGTCCAAAGGCTTCTTCCTTTTCAAAACGCAGAACTCCTTCTATCAACCTGACGGTAAAACTCCATTCCCCATTTTACCAATAAACGGGGCAAGATGCAACCTCAAAAATATAAAATCTTTGTTAGGAATTTAGTTCTTCCTCCTACGCAGGAGAAGCGTGCCGCAGACACAAACCGTCAAGAAGGAAAGCCCGACCAGAGTACTCCAAAGCATCAGATTATTTTCATCTCCGGTGGCGGCACTCTCGAGCACATCTCCCGCCGGAGATCCAGCGGCTGCATTTCCATCGGACGAAGGATTGTTATCCCCGCTGCCGGAAGAAGCGTTGCCCGGCTCGGTCGGCGCTGTCGATTCACTGGGCTCCGTCGATTCGCTGGGCTCCGTCGATTCGCTGGGCTCCGTCGATTCACTGGGCTCTGTCGGCTCACTCGGTTCGCTCGGTTCACTCGGCTCGCTCGGTTCACTCGGTTCACTCGGTTCGCTCGGCTCACTGGGTTCACTGGGTTCGCTCGGTTCGCTGGGTTCACTCGGCTCCACTACTGCAGAAGCTTCCCAATGAGCAAATACTTCCGTATCCGCCGCAAACACGGTGCTTTCCCCGATCTTCTCTCCGCCTTCCTGTGCGGTAAACCATCCGAGGAAGGTCTCTCCTTCCTTCTCTGGCACGGGCAAAGAGACTCCCAGGGTACCATCGGGCAAAGTGGAAAAGCTGACTGCGGTTTCCCCGCCAATCCGTCCGCCGTTCGCATTCAGAGTAACCGTGAAGATCTCTCTTCGATTGGTGAAAACGGCTTCCGCCTGTCCTCCGTTTTCAATCGTGCCCGTTGCGCTCACTTGAGTGGTAACATAATCCCCGTTCGGCGTCTGAGTCACTGTATACTGACCTCCGGCCGGGATGTTTTGTATCGTGATCTTTTCGCCGTTTTTAAGAGTGAATCCCGCTTTGCCATCGACAAAGATCACATCGCCGTATTGTCCGTTTAAAACGATGCCTTCCTCCGGGTAGACGATGGATACCTCATAGGCGAATCCCAATTCCGCATCCGCCTGATTGCCGGTCACCCTGTTTTCCACGGTCAGATTCCCGCTCCCCCTGCTGTCCCGATAGACCAGGACATAGGTGGAGAAAAGATTCGAGGCGAACGTCACCGTATACGGATCGGAATCCAAATCCTCCAAAACTGCGACAGCTCCATCATGGATGCGGAGCACCGCAAACTCTTTCCTGCGGATATCCTCACCGGTGTCTTCCAGGGTCTTCACCACCTGGTCCGGAACCTTCACCTGAATCGTCAGCAATTTACTGACACTGTGAATCGGCGTCTTGATTTCTTCCTCCTGCTCGCTGGACTTCACAATCTTCGTCAAATCAATATCCATATACTGGCCCGGCTCATAACCGCCGTCCCTGCATTTCGACTGCACCAGCGCCGCATCGTCGCCCGGAACGTCCTTTTCTTCCCTTGCCAGCACGGAAAGCACCACGTCCACCACCTGGCCCGCATTCTCGGCATCTTCGATTTCATCCTTGGTCATAACCATCTCCGCCAGGGATGCGCTGCCATCCGCCAAACCGCCGGAAAGGATCTCATCCTTCTGCACGTGATCCAGGACAGCGCCCTCACAACGCACGGTGGCCGTAAGATGATAGACGATCACTTCCTCCTTGTCCGGATCGGGATGCTTCAAAGTCACTTCCACGGAAAGAATCGCTTCCGAACCCAGTTCCCCAGCCTTGATGTTGGCTGTACCATTTTTATTGTCAATCAGTTCCATGGAACCGCTGGTCTCCATGAGGCCATAGGTCACCTTCTGGATTTCATAGCCGCCCAGCACGGAGGCGGAAACCCTGCAGCCACCCTTTCCAGGAAGGAAAAGCAGGCCGTCGCTGGCCAGATCGTCTTTCAACAATTCCACCAAAGGCTCCCGGCTGTAAGTCAACGCCGATACGGCGCCCTTTTTACAGCTGGTGATGCGGGCATAGAGCGTCCCGCCCAGTTCGCCCAGGGCGTCCCCATCCAGAGGGACGGTGAACTTTCCTGCCAAAAAGTCTTCCTCCGTGACCACGGTTGGCGTGCTCTCCGGAACGGTGCAATCCGCATCCGCAAAAAAGGTGACCACGTCTCCCACCTGCAATTTGCTGGCCGTTACGTTTACCACCGCATAATCCAAGAACTGGAATTCATCCGGCAAATTATAAACGCTGACAACAATCTTCCGGGGATCCTCCGCCAACATCGCCGTGGCAGTGCCGCTGATTTCTTTATAATTCCCGTCATCGGGGGTAAAAGTCCATTGATAGATCTCTCCGTCCTCGGTGATGACGGCGTTGGGCGTGCTCCAGGTATAAGAACCGGTCAGGGGTTCTCCCTTCACGCCCGCAGGGCTGAGCAGCTTGGCCAACTGTTCCGTTATAACGGAATCCGAAAGGGCCGTGCCTTCAGGAACGGTAAGGGTCGGCTCGCCGGTTCCAAGCCTTGGAGCGGCAGGGATGATGGTAAAAGTGGTTTCCATGAGATTGCCGCCGTAACTGCTGTCTTCCTTCGGAACAAACGCAATCTGTACATCATAAGTTCCCACCTCCGACGGCTGTTCCTCCGTCCATTCGCTTCCCACGGAGAACAAAGCAATCGTCCTGGCCAAATCCAGATGCTTCCTATAAAGGAGCTCCACCCGTTCCGGTTTCTCAGCGTTTTCGGGCGTCTGATAATTGGTAAAAGGCTGAGGATCCCCATTGTATTCCACCGTCTGAGCATTCACGCTCATGGGCAGGGGATGCTTATCCAACAAAGTAATAGTGACTGTGCCTCCCTCCGGAACGTTGTAATTATTCTCGTCCGCCGCACTCAGGTCAAAAACCCAGGCCGCATCATAGGTATCTTTATCCTCAGGCAGTTTCATGCCGCTTTCAGCCCAGCGGAAGGTTCCCTCCGCCACCATGTTGCTATTATAAGGATTGACAAACTCCCCTGCCAGGGTGACGTCGTCCAAATGACAGCCTTTCATGCCCAGCCCAGCAGTGACTTTCTCCCGCAGAACGGGAGTCACCTTATGGACCGTCAATTCTCCCGCCACATTATCCCTGGCACCAACACCGGCATAGGCGATCTGATAGTTCTGGCTGTTGAGGGCGAAGGTAATGGGGTAAGTCCCCGCGGCTGCATCTTCCGCCAGGCCGTCGCAATAGAACACGGCTCCCAGGTCAGCAGCGGTATCTCCCTCCGCCAGGTCTTCCACGATGGAAAAGTCCTCCATATTCAGCGTCAGACTCTGTCCATAGTCTTTTTCCGCATCGCCCTTGATCCGAATCGTTTTTTTCACGATATGGGTATAAACATGGTAGGTAGCATTGGCAGGAAGGGCATAATTCTCCGCACCCTTGCCCGTCAGTCCGGTAATGCGGAAGGTTACGGCCTGATATCCGGCATTTTTGCTGTCAAAAGCGGCTTCATACTGCGCCTTCACCTCATCGCCGGAAACCAGGTTCCAGATACGGACGGAGGAATTCACCAACGCCGTCGTACCGTCATAAGCTTTGGAGGAAGCGCTCGCCTCCACCTCTATCATCCTTTTTTGAATCGTCAGCGTGCCCATGGTGACCGCAGCGGCATGGGTGGCGCTGGCAGGGACGCTGGCCCGAACCTCATAATCGCCGGCCAGAACGGGAGCGGTCTCCGTCCATCCTTCCTCCCCCTGGGAACCGGAAGGCCGATACTGCACGGTGACGGTTCCTTCCCGGCTGCATTCATATTCGAGAGAATGGGCCTTCCCGTCATACACAACGCTATTTTCCCCGGAAAGGGTCAATTTCGTCTCCTCCAAATCGGAGACAACCACCTCCGCCGTGCCCGTAATGGGCTTGTAATTGTCGCTATCCGGCGTAAAAATCCAGTCCCTCGTAAAGGTGCCGGTCGAAGACATCTCTTCCTCTGGATTCTTCCAGGCAAGCGTGCCGGTAACGCCCCAATTCGAGTGAATCTTATGATGAAATTCACCGGAAAGAACCGATTCCGACAGCTTCCGCCCCACGGCGATCTTACCGGCCGTGACGGTCCCCGCAGGTTCCACGGGCACCACGGTCAATTTGTATTCCCCTTCGGCCAGCTGAACCGTGAAATCCAGGGAATTGGGAGTGGTAAGGCTGTAAACGTATTCTCCCACTCCCGCCTCTGCGGAAAAGCCCTCGTTCTTTAAGACCAGTCCTCTATTTGCCAGATCAGCATAGGCTACCGCATTGCCCTTCGCCGTCATCGCCGTGATTTTCCCCAAAATATCGTTCTGGGTCAGACCCTCTCCATAATCCTTGCTCACATCCCCAGGGGGCGTGACCATGATATTCGCACTGTGAACCACAACCTTCAACGTATATACGCTAATGTTGCGATCTCTCATCATCTGGAAGGTCTCTTCATAGGTGCCCGCCGACAGACCTTCTCTGGGCACAACGCTAAATTGCTGAGAAGTTCCCGGCCCGCATGCAATAGAAGAATCGAAACCGGTGATTATGAAATTCTTCAAGGTACTGATCTTGGAAAAGGTCAAAAGCTGATTGCCGGTATTCTCTATGGTAAAAGTTGCGGCCTTCGGCTTCTCCCCGATCTCCAGGGGGACAAAGGTATAGGTATCGTTATAGTCAAGCACCGTCTCCTCGGAATCGTCCGGCCCTTTTGCGCTCAGCTTGAAGGTATACTTCTTCGCTTCGCCATAAGCGGCGTAAAGAGTCAACGTATCCCCATCCTGGAAGTCCCCTGCATTCACCTGATCGATGACAACGTCATAGCCATTGCCTCCCGATGTCTTGCTCCATCCCAGGAAATCCCCTTCAGATGCGTTCACGCTGGGTTTGATGAAAGTGAACAAATAGGCGTCGCTCCCTGCGGAAAGATAACAAGTATAGGGAGAAAGCGAACCGTCGGCGAAAGTTCCTCTGCCATCCAGGTCAAAATGGATGGCTTTCAGCGAAAGCTCCGCAGACAAGGTGCCGGTGACATCCGGATCCTTGGATTTCACCGTCAGTTGATACCTTCCGACCTCTAAATCTTCCTTCGCCATGTGCCACAGCCAGACATTACGAGCGTTTCCGCAGACTTTCCCGTCCGTTATGGCAATATTTCCCTTAGTTGGACTCGACAAGGTATAGTCATACTGGTCCGGAGATCCCATGTCCCCGGACAAGACCACCCACATGCTGTACTCTCCATTCTCATCTCCCGAATAAACACCGCCTTTTTCCCGAAAACCCATGGAAAGCGTGCCCTCTATGGAGATTTGTGCCGCCATAAGCGCCAAGTCCCCATCGCTCACGGAAATCTGTGCCGCCGTAAGCGCCAGATCCCCCTCACTCACGGAAGTCTGGTCCGACTGCAGTTCCCTCTCCTGCTCCCCGGCTTCCCATGCTGCGGCGGGCATCTTGGCGGATAGCGTAGCGCCTAACAAGATACCTACCATAACCAATGACAAAAATCGTTTCCACATAAGTACTCCCTTTCTCCTCTTTGCTTATGCGATTTGAAAAAAACATTTTCGCAACAGGTTTTGATACATTCTTGTTTTCTATCATATAATAAAATGTTTCATTTTACAATAGCGATTCCGCCAGAATTCGCCGCCCTTCGGCCCGTTTTAAGAGAATTGTCCGACAAAGCTGACCGTTTTCTTCCCTCTCCCGCAGATCATGATGCATTCTCCGGTCTCTTCCAGAACAGCCACGCTGCAGGAAGGGGGATACTCCTCCAGATCAAGGGCAATGGTCCGTTCCCAAACCATCTTGCCGTCCGAAGCGTCATAGATCCGAAAACGCCAGCCGGTTTCCCCGCTCAAAATCATCGCACCCGTGGCGATATAATGTCCCTGGTCCGAGCCGAAAATCCCGTCAGCGCCGGTGTCCTCCCCTTCCAGTTCCACCTTGCGCAGGACCCGGCCGGAGGCATCCAGCATGAGCATTTCTCCTTTGGCCTGGTCAAAAGCTTCCGTAAGCCAGATTTCCTCCGGATAGACCAGCATTTCTCCGGACATGGCGAAATCCGGCCGGGGAGAGGTACATTGCAGATTGCCGCCGTCCAGATCGCAGGTTCCATAGACGGGGACGGAGGAATCCCTTCCTGCGGGGATGGCGATGCCGGTAAAAAGAAGTCCTCCCGTCTCGGTAAAATGCACTTCATTGGCGAGAATCCCCTGAAACCCCTCCGCATCCGGGCCGTCCTCCAGTATCGTTTTCATCGTCTTTTTGCTTCTGTCGTATAAGGTCACTCCCCGCAAGCTGGCAACTGCCACCTGTCCGCCGTCCTCCGACACCGCCCCGGAAAACGCTATTTCGCCCCCCTGCTCCTGGGCCATGCCGTCCAAATCCAATTTTTCCGTGAGATTCAGATTTTTATCGAAAATCCAGCATGTCATCTCCCTTCTCGGCTCCGTGCTCACGGTAAACCCTACCTCGCCGGTTCCCTCACCCCCTTCTTCCTTCTCGCTCAACAGACCGACCAGGGCATATCCTTGGGAAAAAGAATGGAACGAGGCCATGCTGACCTTCCCTTCCGTCTCCTCATATTCCCCCAGGATCTCGCCGGAAGAGATATCATACAGGCTGAGAACATCCCCTTGAACCAACAGTTTGCCTTCCCCGGCATAATAGATTCCCCGCAGATTGCCGGAGAATTTGCCGCTGTCAAAATACACCCCTCCCGGCGCCCCGGTTCCCGATGTCCCAGTCCCTTTGGCTCCCGTTCCTGACGTTCCAGACTCCTGAGGATCTCCGTTCCCGATGCCCGTTCCTTCATTTTCAAAGAGATCTCCTTCCGAATAGATCCCCTCCGAATAAGTTCCCTCGGAGGCATAGATCTGTTCCCCGCTGATCGCCTCCGGCAGCCCGCCGTTTTCCTTTTCCAAGCCGTTTTCCCCTCCTAGGCCGCTTTCCTCTCCTAAGCTGCTTCCATCTACACCCTTCCCACATCCGGTCAGGCCGGACAATGCCAGGACAAATGCCAGGCCCGCCGCCGCAAACCTTTTCCTCATGCTCCATTTTGCCGCATTCTCTTTCACAGTACGTTTTTCCGCCATCCGCTTTTTCATGAACTTGCAACCTCCTGCTATCATTTTTTCACTTTTTCTCAATAATTCTCGCTGACGTACAAAGCCACCCGGCTCTGGATAGTATCCATGACCTCTTCCACGCTCTTATCCCCGTCAAAATAGGAGGGCGCTTCCTCCGAAATGATTTTCCAAATCTCCCCGTCAAAAATGCTGCTGTACTTCGCCTGACAGATCCCTTCATACAAGGCGTCCATTTCCTCTTGGGATGCGGGTTTCCAGTCCACCCCGCTCTCCTCCCCGTAAGGGTTCTCCCCCATGGCGGTCTGAAAGCTTTCCAGCAGACATTTCAGATTGATGGGCAGACAAAAATGAACATGCTTCCTCTGAAACTCCTCCTCCAACAGGGAACGGACGAACTCCCAGGCCCCTTCTTTCCGCTCGCTCAATTCGCAGATCCCGATGGGCATCCTGGCCGTCAGCGCCGCCCGACCCCCGCTCCGGGTGGGGAAGCCCAAAAGAGAGACCGGATCCCCTCCAAACCTTTCCACCTCCCGATGGTATTCCAACACATCGGTGATGTAGATTCTGTTCAAAAGGATCTTCCCCTGGACTAGGCCCTCCTCCAGCTGCTCTTCCTCCAGGGATTCCACCTTCATGGCTGCAGCGCTCTCCAGCAGTTTTCGGAACTCCTCCCCGTCAAAGGAACAAGTTCCCGCCTCCCAATCCACGAAGGCTCCCATGTCCGCTTCCACCACCGCCCGCAGCAGGCCAAAGGGCGCCAGCCCGTCCAGGAGAAGCTGCCCCGGCGAAAGATTTTCCATCCGATTCCTCATTTCCTCCAGGGTCCAATCGGAGGCCTCTCCCACCAGGGTTTTTTTCCCCGCCAGAGTCTCCAGTCTGAAACAGGGCATGATCCCATACAGCTTCCCATTCTCCTCATAGGTCTGGTACACTCCCGGCACCAGATCTTCCCTGGAGAGACGGCTTTCCTCGTCCGCAGAACCCTCTTTTCCCGCCAGGCTTTCTCCGTCCGCAGAACTCTCTTTTCCTGCAGAACCTTTCTCGTCCGCCAGGCTTCCCCTGCCCGCTTTCTCCCCGTCCAGGAAGGGGTACAGATCCGCCAGAATCCCCTTGGAAATGTAGCTGCCGATGTTGATATAGGATAGATCCAAGAGATCCGGCACCTTGCCGGAGACGATCTCGTTGTTCAGCCTGGCATGGCCCGTGTCATCATTTTCATACTCCAGGATCTCCACCCGGTACTTGTCCTGGGACTGGTTCCACTCCCCTATCCACTGCTCCATCTCAAAATCCAGGTAAAAGGTGGCATAGGTCAGGGTCACGGGCCCCGTTTCTTCCTCTTTCTCGCCGCATCCAGCCAGGGAAAACACTGCGACCAGCACAACCGCCGCCAGCCAGGTCAAGATGGGAACCTTCCAAAATCCGTTTTCGTACATACAAAACCTCCTTTTTCTTTTTTCAGACAGCAAGGAGATTATAAGGAGCGGAGGTCAAATATTCGTCAAAGGGATTCCAAAAAGATTCAAAAGGAAATATAATAAATCTTGACCGCATTTTGACATTTATCTGTTATATTTAAAAACATCCAGACCCGGAAGAAAGGCTTTCGGCAGAACCCGGGGAAATAATTACAAAAGGAAACTATGAACGGAAACAGGCGGGCAAGGAGAATAGAGATGACCTATCGAATCTTGATCGTGGACGATGAAAAAATGCTGACCAAACTGTTGTCGGAGCACTTGCGGGACTGCGGCTACGAAACCCTTGTGGCGAACGACAGTCGGACGGCCCTGGAACAATTACAGAAAAAACCGGATCTGATTTTGTTGGACATCAATATGCCGGGGATGGACGGGCTGGAGCTGTGCCGCAGCATCCGCAGTCACGTGTCCTGCCCCATTCTCTTCCTGACCGCCAGGATTGCGGAGCAGGACATGATCAACGGACTGGGCTTCGGGGGAGATGATTATATCACCAAGCCTTTCCGCCTGAAAGAGCTGACGGCCCGGATCGCCGCCCATCTGCGCCGGGAAGGGCGCAAGACGGCCAAGGCCTCCGTCCTCACCACCTCCGACGGCCTGCTGGTCAACCTGACCGAGCGCCGGGTGTTCTACGGGACCAGGGAGATCCTTTTTTCCAAAAAAGAATTTGACCTGATCGAATATCTGTTGACCTACAAGGGGCAGATCTTCGACCGGGAACGGATCTACGAAGCGGTCTGGGGACTGGAGGCGGAGGGCGACAGCAACGTGATCAAGGAGCACGTCCGCAAGATCCGGGCCAAGCTGCGGGAAGCCACGGGACAGGATTATATCGAAACCATATGGGGAGTGGGATATTCATGGAAAAACTGAAAAAACGCTATCGGGACATGTCCCTGCGGCAGTCCTTCGTTCTCACCGTCTTGGCCACCTTCGGCACCATCGCACTGCTGTCCGGCATGACCATCGGGGGATGCCTGGCGTTTCAGCGATGGCTGCTGCCGGATGCGGACTCCGCCTTTCTCACCATCCAGGCCGAGGATTCGAAAGGCGACACCGTAGAAGTCGGCACCCTTATCGAACTGAATACGGAGGCGGACTTTACCCAGATTCCCAAGCTGTACAAATATGACGGGAAGGACGGCGAACCCGTCAGGGAATATTTTGACACCTCCTCCCTTTCCGTCAAGCTTGTGAAGCTCGAAAACAGCCTTGCCAAACTCACGCCCAAGAGGAAACTGGCCTATCAGGGCTGCTGGGTCCTGATGGTCGCCGTCCCCCTCCTTCTCTCCGCCGGGGGAATCCTTTTCTGCGGCTTTTCCTATTACCGGCATAAATTGTATTACCCCCTCAAGGCCCTTTCCGAGGCCACGGAACAGATTGCGGAAAAAAATCTGGATTTCAAAGTAGCCTATGAATCGGAAGACGAACTGGGAAAGCTCTGCCGGTCCTTCGAGCAGATGAGGCAGGTCCTGTATGAAAATAATCGTCAGCTGTGGAAAATGATCGAAGAGCGGAAGCTGGTGCAGGCCTCCGTAGCCCATGATCTGAGAAACCCCATCGCCATCATCCAGGGGTATACGGAATATTTACAGATTCATTTATATAAAGAAGATATGGCTCGGGAGAGGATTGCGGAGATCGCAGACAATATCGGCCGGGCGGCCGGACGGCTGGAGCAGTACACGGAATCCATCCGCAAAATCAATCAGCTGGACGACATGGAAATCCATCGGGAAGAAGCTTCCGCAGAGGAACTGGCGGTGAAGATCACGGAGGATCTGTCCCTCATGGCCTCCGAGCAGGGGAAAAAACTGCTTTTTACCGGCCGTGTTCCAGAGGGTGCAATTTTCGTGGACGTTTCCATTCTTTATCGTATTTTGGAAAACCTTCTGAACAACGCCTTGAGATATGCAAAAGAAACCATCGAACTTTCTTTTGAAATGAGATCGGAAGCAAATGCGGATTCGGATTCCGGGGAGAGCCTATTCGTGGTCACCCTTGCGGACGACGGGGAGGGCTTCCCGGAAGCGATCCAAAAGAGCAGGAACCGGCTGCTGCCTGCGACAGAGGAAAACGGGCATTGCGGCATGGGGCTCACCATCAGCCGCCTCCTGTGCCAAAAGCACGGAGGACGGCTGGAGCTTGCGAACCGACAGCCTCACGGGGCCGTAGCGAAGGTTTTGCTGGAAGTTTCCTAAAGCAGGGGTGCCACGGCCTTCATCAGGAATCCCATGAGCTTCATAGGCAATTTTTCTTCCTTGATGGTCTGTCTCGTCACTTCCCGGCACTTTGCAAAGGTTTCCCGGAAATCTTCTTCCATCTGTGCCAGGCAGTCCGCCTTGTAAAAATAAGTGGCGCATTCAAAATGATGGTAGAGGCTGCGGTAATCCAGGTTGATGGTTCCCACCACCCCTTCCTGGCCATCGCTCAGGAACACCTTGGCATGGACGAAGCCCGGCGTATATTCGCAGATCTGCACCCCGGAATCCAGCAGGGAGGCATAATGGGTCTTGGCCAGGGCGTAAGGCGGTTTCTTGTCCGGGATCCCGGGCAGCACCAGCTTCACCTCCACCCCTCTTTCCGCTGCGAATTTCAGGGCCGTTTCCAGTTCCCCATCCAAAATCAGGTAAGGGGTCATGATGTACACATACTTCCGGGCCCGGTTCAAAATATCCATGTAAACCTTCTCGCCCACCTTGTCCTGGTCCATGGGAGAGTCCCCGTAAGGCATGACGAAGCCAGACGCCCCGGTCTCCCGCTGCACCGGAATGCTCAGGAACTGATCAAATTCCGGATTCTTTTCCGTGATGCCCCACATCTGCAGGAACATCAGGGTAAAGCTCTTCACCGCTTCCCCCTGGATCATCACGGCGGTATCCTTCCAATGCCCGAAACGCTGGATCAGATTGACATACTCGTCCGCCAGATTCACGCCGCCGTTGAAAGCGACCTGTCCGTCGATGACCAAGATCTTCCGGTGATCCCGATTGTTGTAGTGGGTGGAGACAAAAGGGGTCACGTGGGCGAACACCTTGCATTTGATGCCCAGCTTCTTCAGTCTCTCGGGATAATCCCGGGGCAGAAGGGCGAACTCGCAGGTGCCGTCATACATGACTCGGACATCCACGCCTTCCGCCGCTTTCCGGGCCAGGATCTCCAGGATCCTTCCCCACATCTCGCCCTCGTCCACGATAAAATACTCCATGAAAATGAACTGCTTTGCGCCTTCCAGCTGCCTGAGCATTTCTTCCCATTTTTTCTCCCCCAAGGGGAAATAAGTCACCTTCGTCCCGTCATAAATAGGGCAGCAGGCGCTGCGGTTCACGTACCGGGCCAGTCCGGCCACCCCGGGATTCTCCTGCTCCAGGGTCTCCATCACCGTCTCCGATTGGGGAATGCTGTCCTTGGTCTCCTGGATCAGATGGTTCACCCGGGTCTTCATGGCCCGGTGCCCCACGTCGCTCATGGTGTACCAGTACAACAAAGCGCCGAAAACAGGCATCAGCATGATCACGATGAGCCAGGTGATCTTGGCCGTGGCATCCATCCGGCTGTTCAGGAGATAGAGCACCATGATCACGGAAAAGAGGATGCTGCCGCCCCAGATGTAGGGCAGAATATTTCCGAACCATCGAAAAACGTTGAACAGCAAAAGCACCTGAATGACCAACAAAAGCAACATCAGCCCCAGGCGGCTGAAAATCATATGGAAAAATCCTTTTTTCCCTTTTTCGATCAGGGATAACCCCTTTTCCTGGTTGATAACCTCAGACATATGCGTCCCCTCCTTCGTAATATCGCCGCTTGCGCAGCAAACCAATACAATCGGCTGAATCTTTGCATCGGCAAAATTCGCACCTCCGGCAAAATTCGCACCGCTTGCGCACAACTTGCACCGTTTGTGCAGAATCCTCACACCTTGAATTATACCCCAAGAGGAAGCGCAGCGCAAGAAAAACTTATGTCAACGATTCCTCTTGCCCGGCCTATGGTTGCAGTTCACTCCGCACCCCAAGCCGAACAAATTCGGCTGGCAAAGTTGCGCTATACGCTTTCCAGCCAGGAAACTTCTTCCCTGGTGAGGGGGTGCAGGGCGGCGCTGACATTCTGGGCCATTCTGCCGGGATTCGTCGTGCTGACTGCGGCGAACACGTTCATGGCGCTGCCAAAGATATACCGCATGGCGATCTCGGAAACCGTGCAGGCTTTCCGCTCCGCCAGCTCCTCAGCCCTGCGCAGTCTCTCCATGTTGGCTTCGCACAGATATCCCTTTTGCGCCGGGCCATCCAGCACCTTCCTGGCGCCCTCGTAATCCCCGCTTTTAAATTTGCCGCTGAAAAATCCCCGTCCCAGACTGGAATAAGCGATCAAAGGCATCCGGTTTTGAGCGTACCACTCCCTGGCCGCCCTGTTGGCCGGACCTGACACGGTCACGCAGCCCCCGCCCCAGGGATCCGCCGCCTGCTCCGCCAGTCCGAAGTTGGGGCTGGACACCGTAAAGCCCCGCAGACCCCTCTCCCTAGCATAGGCGTTGGCTTCTTCGATCCGCTCGCAAGTCCAGTTGGAAACGCCAAAAACTTTTATTTTTCCCTGGTCTGCGGCTTCGTTCAGGCACTCAATGAGTTCGCCCACCGGCGTCTTCGGGTCGTCCCGGTGCAGCAGATAAATATCAATGGAATCCGTGCCAAGCTCCTCCAGACTCTCGGCAAGCTCCTTTTCGATCACCTTGCGGTTCACGCACACCTTCCCCTTCCAATCCACGTTTCCGCATTTCGTCAAAAGGACGATACGTTCCCGGTTCTGGCGGGCCTCCATCCATCGTCCCAGGGACTTTTCCGCCTTTCCATAACCCCTGGCGCAGTCGAAGGCGTTGATCCCCTGGGCCAGAACCGCATCCAGCAGGGCGTCCGCATTTTCTCCCATCAGCATGGGCGGGATCGCAGTGCCGAAAAAAATACGGGAAACGGGCAGCGTCAGACCGGGAATGGAACCGTGCAAGGACTCCCCTTTCATAGATTCCCAACCTCTGTCAAGATTTCTGCTTTCCATCAGCAACTCTCCTTCCCTGCGCTCAACGATGATCACTCCCGACATGAACCGGTGTTTTGGCTCCATCTCCAATACTGCGTATCACCAAAATGCCATGCCCATTATATGATGTTGGAGCGGACCATAAAGCCTCTCTCCCATCGGTATGCAAGCATACCGTGGATTCGAGCTTTCGATCCTGGCATCATTATATAGGAAAACAGCGAAAAAAGATAGAAGGAATCAGCAAAAAACAGGAATAAGTTCCATTTTTCTCAAGATTTTATCTATCGTCAGAAAACAATTTATGATAAAATAAGGATATGTTACAATTCCGACAGGAAAAAGCGCAGAGGACAGCGCAGAAAGTCCCCTAAATTCAAACGCCGCCTGATTGGCGGCAGAATGCGAGGAAATATGGACAAATTGAGCAAGGATTTTTTACTGGGAGCCGCCACCGCCGCCCATCAGGTGGAGGGCAACAACACCAACAGCGACTGCTGGGCCATGGAACACATGAAGAATACCAGCTATGCGGAGCCCTCCCTGGATGCGGTGGACCATTACAACCGCTATGAAGAGGACATCCGGCTGATGGCCGGGACGGGACTGAACGCCTACCGCTTTTCCGTGGAATGGGCCCGCATCGAGCCTTCGGAAGGAGTGTTCGACGAAAAGGAAATCCAGCATTACCGAAATGTCATCGACTGCTGCCTGGCCAACGGTCTGGAGCCCATCGTCACGCTCCATCACTTCTCCAGCCCCAAATGGATCATCAGCAAGGGAGGCTGGGAAGCGGAAAGCGTGGTGGAAGACTTCGCCCGGTACGCCAGATACGTGGGCGAACAGCTGGGCGACAAGCTCCATTATGTCTGCACCATCAACGAAGCCAACATGGGCATCCAGGTGGCCGCCATCGCCAAGCGTTACATGATCCAGATGATGGCCAGGGCCGCCCAGGCCGCCGGTAATGCTGGAAACGGTGGGAACGCCCAGGCGGGCGACAGCGCAAGCAACGGTGCCGGCGGCAAGGCGAATGCCCAGGCGGGTGCAGATACCGGCGACGGCAAGGTGCAGATGGGCATCAATCTGGAAAAGATGATGGCGGGCCGGGCCGCTGCCGCTGCGGAAAACAAAGAAGTCTTCGGCGTGGAACAGCCCCAGAACTTCACTTCTCCCAGGACCGAGGCCGGAGACCTGTTGATCATGAAGGCCCACCTGGCCGCCAAAGCCGCCTTGAAAGAAGTTTGTCCCGGCGTGAAGGTAGGCCTGACCTTAAGTCTCCATGACGTCCAGACCGCAGAAGGCGGGGAGGACAATGCACGCAAGGAATGGGAGGAAGAATTCACCCATTACCTTCCCTACATCCTGGAGGACGATTTCCTGGGCGTGCAGAATTATACCCGGACCGAGATCGGCCCTGACGGCGCCCTTCCCACTCCGGAGGGGGCGGAACTGACCCAGATGGATTATGAGTTTTACCCGGAGGCGCTGGAACACGTGATTCGCAGAGTGGCAAAGGAATTCCACGGAGATCTGATCGTCACGGAAAACGGCGTCGCCACCTCAGATGACTCCCGCCGGGTGGAATTCATCCGACGGGCCCTGAACGGCGTGCAGAACTGCATCGCCGACGGCCTGCCGGTAAAAGGCTATATGTACTGGAGCCTGTTGGACAACTTTGAATGGCAGAAGGGCTATTCCATGACCTTCGGTCTCATCGCCGTGGACCGTTCCACCCAGACCCGATACCCCAAGGAGAGTTTGACCTACCTGGGCAGCCGGAGATAATGTTTTCCGTAACAGTTCAGCCAGCCGCCTGATTTGATGGAAAATCGTGCTTGCACGAATTTTCTATCATGTCTGGCGGCTGAGGGAGCGCCATTTTATGAGCAAAGGTAGTCGCAAAGCGACGGAAAGCACGTAGTGCGGCTTTGCGAATGGTGCGCCTGAATTGTTACGTTTTCCAAAAATAGAAACAATAGGAAATGCATTCTTCCCTCAGAAAGGTTGGATATCCTATGAGCAAGAACTCCTCCTCCAAAAAGCAATTCGCCTTTCCCCTGAAGTTGGAAGGGAAAGACATCCGCATCTGCCGGCAAAGGTTGGGAATGACCCAGGCCGAATTTGCCCATTATGCAAACGTATCCATCAAGACAGTGGAAAGGTGGGAATCCGGCTTCCAGCCCATCTCCGGCCCAGTCGTCCCGCTGGTCAGCATCCTGACAGAGCAGCCGCAGCTGATAGAGGCCTTTACCATTCCCGAAAAGGAATATCCCATGCGGCTCTGGTATTATTTCAAAAAACAGCTTTGTACCCTGATCGACGTGGATGAACGAAGGAAAAAAATCAAGATCCACAATTACACCGACGACGATATCCTCCGGGCCTTCGGCATAAAAGAAAAGCCCGATTTCGATGATTATAAAGCCTTTCTGGAATCCCGATGCTTCCCTGCCAGCAGAGACAAAATGAAACTGATGCTGGAACATCTGGGAATTCCCTATTATGATCCCCTTTTAATCATTGAGCGGACACAGGGCCGAATGGCAGAGGATGATTTTTGGATTAAGATTGAAAAATGAGAGGAAAAATGGTTACATTATTCGAACAAGACTGCAGGAGCATGAATCGGCAGTCCTCCAAAGGGAATCAGCTGAAATGGTCGAATGACGGCTTTTGGTATAAGGCGGACTATGCCGGTTATGAGGGACTTGCGGAATATCTCATTTCCAACCTGCTCATCTCAAGCAGTTTGTCCCGTCACGAATATACAATATATGAAACAGATAAAATTCAATATCGCTTTCAAACCTATAACGGATGCAAGAGTCAGGATTTTCTGCCGAAAGGATGGCAGCTTATCACTCTGGAACGGCTATTTTCTCTAAAGACGGGAAAAAGTCTGAATGCCATCATTTACTCCATCAAAGATGTAGAAGAACGGATACGATTTACAGCAGAGCAAACGGAAAAGCTGACAGAACTTCCCGATTTCGGCAAGTACCTCGCAAAAATGCTGACCATAGATGCTTTCTTTCTAAATGAAGACAGACACACCCACAACATTGCGGTACTGTTGGATGATACGGGAAAATACCACTATTGTCCTTTTTTCGATCACGGTGCAGGGCTTCTCTCCGACACCACCATGGATTATCCCTTGCAGGCCGACCTTGCACTGTTATTGGGCAATGTTCATTCCAAAACTTTTTGTCCTGATTTTGACGAACAGTTGGACGCCGCCGAAAATTTATATGGAAGACAACTCACATTTTCTTTTGACCGTAAAGACGTTCTTAGACTGTTAGATCAAGAGCCCTACTATCCTCAGGAAATCAAACATCGGTTGGAAAACATTCTTTACGGTCAAATACGAAAATATGAATATCTGTTCCGCTGACGGCCTCATCGCCGTGGACCGTTCCACCCAGATCCGGCATCCCAAGGAGAGTTTGACCTATTTAGGCAGCCGGAGATAATGTTTTCCGTAACAGTTCAGCCAGCCGCCTGATTTGATGGAAAATCGTGCTTGCACGAATTTTCTATCATGTCTGGCGGCGAGTTGAACTGTGTTCGACTTGGGAGCGGCCATTTTATGAGCAAAGGTAGTCGCAAAGCGACGGAAAGCACGTAGTGCGGCTTTGCGAAAGCTGAGGTTAGATAACGATACTTTTGAAAACACAGGAAAATCAAGGTTTTTCGAGCGACGGACAAGCTGGTATTTGTACTAACAACTGAATATCGACCGCAAAGGCGGCGTTTCTCAATCCCTAACCGGGAGAACAGGAACGCCGCTTTTTTTATGCCCTCTGTTACGCAATAGGGGCGAAAAAAGCCTTGATTTATGCGGCTTTGCGGGAGCAAAAACCGAGGGGCAAGGGATTTATACCTTATCCCCCCAAAACCGCGTTTCTACTGCGTAACAAATCCACGGCAA
>CANQPH010000037.1 GCA_947625675.1 uncultured Acetatifactor sp. | reverse complement strand
AATAAGTCCCGACGAATGCAGCTGAAGGCTTTTGCCTGTCTGCTGGGCCTGCTGCTTTTGCTGCTGTTATTGCTGGGAAGGCTGCTGCTTTTGTTCCCGGCGGGAGAATCCGAAGAAGAAATTCCCGTGGAACCCGTCCATGAGCCTGTGATTCGGGAATTGGTGAACATATGGATCATGGAAGTGACGGGAGAAGGGTTGAAGGTTTTCGAGGACGGGGAAGAACATTTCTATCCCTTTGCGGAAGGGGCGGTGATGTCCGGTGCGGAGCGGGAGCAGGTGGCGGACGTCCGGCTGGCCGATGAGGCGGTGATCCGGGTACATAGCAAAACAGAAAAGAAAAGCGGCCGGGTGTTGTCCGCCAGCGGGGAGGGCATCGAGATAGAGGGCCTGGGCAAACTGCCCCTTTCCGAACAGGCAAAAGGGTATCGTCTCTATGGTGTTCTGGATATGTGCGGTTGGGCGGACGTGCCCATAGGCTACGATTTCGCCGATTTCGTGGTGGAAGAAGGGGAGATCTGCGGCATCCTTCTGGCCAGAAAGGAAGCCATGGATAATATCCGGGTGCTTCTCAAGACCTCCGATTACGGCGGTCTGTATCATGAGGCCCTGGAGATCACCTGTGACGGGGAATTCTGCCTGGAATACGGGGAAGGGGAGGAGACTGTCCGGGAGATTTACGATGGGGGAACGGTCTGCAGGCTGGACCGGAAAAGCCATGCTTTTGAGGCGGGCAGAGTGCGGATCAGGCCCCTGGCCCTGACGGAGAAACTGAAGCTGTTGAACGTCGCCCGCAGCCAGGGGACACCGGCCTACCGGGGCAGCCTGGAACTGACGCTCGCAGAAGAGGGGATCCTGGCGGTCAACGAGGTGCCTCTGGAAGAATACCTATATGCAGTGGTGCCCAGCGAGATGCCGACCTCTTACCCGGAGGAGGCCTTGAAAGCCCAGGCAATCTGCGCCAGAACTTATGCTTATCAGAACATGCTTCGGGCCGGTTATCCGGAATATGGAGCTCATGTGGATGACAGTTCCGGTTTTCAGGTGTATAATAATATATTGGAACAGGAGAGAACCACGACGGCGGTGAAGGAAACCGATGGACTGCTCCTATATGCGGGAGAGGACGGTGAACTGGCCCAGACTTATTATTATTCCACCTCCTGCGGAGCGGGGACAGACGGAAGCGTCTGGGGAACGAGTGCGGCAGGTTTGGAATATCTGAAGGCGAAAAGCATCAGCCGGGAAAACGGGGCTCTGCCCAAGGATTTGGAAAAGGAAGAAAATTTCCGAAAATTCATCCTGGATGTCCGCAAAGAGGATTATGAGTCTTCGGAGAGCTGGTACCGCTGGACCGTCATTGTGGAAAAGCTGGATCCGGAGCATATGCTTTCTCAGCTCCAAAGCCGCTATCGGGCCAATCCCGACAACATCCTTACCCTGAATGAGGAAGGAGAATATGTCAGCGCACCGGTGCGGTCCCTGGGAAAAATCCTGGACATGGAGATCACCGGCCGGGGGCCCGGGGGAATCGCCCGGGAACTGACCATTGTCTCGGAGGAGAACACCATTCGGGTATTGACGGAACATAATATCCGGTGTATTCTGAACGATGGAAAGACAAAAGTGCTGCGTCAGGACGGCAGCGAGGTTTCCGCACCGTCCCTTCTGCCCAGCGCCTTCCTGGTGATGGATCTGGTCCGGGAGGACGGCGCCGTGACGGGCTATGTGCTTCACGGCGGAGGTTTCGGTCACGGCGCAGGTCTGTCTCAAAACGGGGCCAGGCATATGGCGGAGGAAGGGAAGACGGCGGAAGAAATTCTCACTTTTTTTTATGAAGGATGCCAGCTGAAAGGAGAAGGGGATGCTTTGGAAATTCATTAGGATTATTCGGGAATTCAGCCGACAGGCGGGGCGCAAGAACCTGAGCGCTTTTTCCGCCAGCACCGCTTTTTTCCTGTTTCTGTCCCTGGTGCCCATGCTGATCCTGCTGTGCACCATTATTCCCTATACGCCCCTGACGGAGGAAAATCTTCTGGCCGTGATCACGGAGGTGCTGCCGGAAGCGGTTTCTCCCTTGGCCCGGAGCCTGGTGGGAGAGGTCTACAACCAGTCCGTGGGAATTCTTTCCCTGGCGGCCTTGACTACCCTGTGGTCCGCCGGCAAGGGAGTGCTGGCACTGATGCGGGGTCTGAACGCCATCAATGACGTGGAGGAAGAGCGCAATTACCTGGTGGTCCGTCTGATCGCCACCTTTTATACTTTGATCATGCTGATCATCCTGGTGCTGTCCCTGCTGGTCATGGTCTTCGGCAATCAGCTGATGAATCTGGTGGTTTCCTACATTCCCCAGATCCGGGTGGTGATTTCCTTTTTGATGAATTTCCGCTTCCTGGCGGTGTGGGTGATCCTGACGATCCTGTTCTGCGCAATTTACGCTTACGTGCCCAACCGGAAGCATAGATTTCGGGAGCAGCTTCCCGGCGCTTCTTTTGCGGCGGTGGTGTGGAGCGTTTTTTCCTGGGGCTTTTCCCTTTATGTGGAAAGGGGAGGTTCCTATAGCATTTACGGCAGTCTGTCCATCATCATCATCGTCATGTTCTGGATGTATTTTTGTATGTATATCATCATGTTGGGAGCTTATATCAATCAATTTTTCTCCCAGGAAGAGATTGGAGAAAGAGGCAGTCTATGAAAAAGCCGGGATTTGTGTTGAATCTTCATGACAGGGCTGTCAACCCTTGTTTTGAGGCCCATGACCCTTCCATGATGTGGGATCCGGCGGGCGGCTGCTATTATTCCTATGCCACGGACAGCGCCCTCACCTCGCCTTACAGGCAGGGGATCCCGGTGCGCCGGAGCAGGGATCTGGTGAACTTTGAATTCCTGGGGTACGCTTTGTCGGAGGCGGCCATCGCCCAGGGCAGAGACAACGGGGCTTATCCGCCCACCAGGGGTTTTTGGGCGCCTTATGCGGAGTATTGCAAAGGGGAGTACCGGATGTATTATTCCGCCACTAGGGCTTTCGGCAGTTCGGAATCCCGGATTTGGCTGGCGGTATCTGACAGGCCGGAGGGACCCTTCGAGAACCGGGGCGTGGTCATGGATACCTGGCATACGCCGGATACGGAGCCCAATGCCATCGATCCCCATGTGGAGGACACTCCGGAAGGGAAAAAATATCTGATCTATGGTTCGTTTTTCGGCGGTATTTTTATAAAGGAACTGGATCCCCTTACGGGCATGCCGGTGAATCCGGATCCTCATTATCAGGGCCGCAGGATCGCCAAGAGGCCTGCAGGGGCCCACGTGGACGGGCCGGAGGGGGCTTCCGTGCTTTTTTATCCGGAAACGGGGTATTATTATCTGTTCCTGTCCTACGGCTGGCTGGGGGACGATTATGACATCCGGGTGGGAAGGAGCCGTCAGATCATGGGCCCTTATCTGGATTTTCATGGAAAAAATCTGGACGGGGAAAGTCTGGGGCTCAAGCTGGCGGGCAGCTATCGTTTTGCCGGGGAGGCCCCTTGCCAGGGGCAGGAAGAAAAAGATTGGAAATTTGCCGGCTTTCGGGGGCCTGGGCACGGGGTGCCTTTTTGGGATCCGACGGGGAAGGGGTGTTTCTTCATCCATCATGTGAGGGACGGCGCCCGGATTTTCCTGCGGCCGGGGAGATGGCCCGGGGATCGGGACTCCTATCGGATGCATTATATGATGGTCAGAAGAATGTTTTTCGCAGGGGGCTGGCCCCTGCTTTCCCCGGAACCCTATGCCGGAGAGCAGGGGGAGGCTTCGTCCCTGGAGGAATTTACGGGGACTGTTGATAAAGCAAACGTGGAAGGGAAAAATGAGAAAGCGGGCGCACCTTCCTGGGAATGGCTGCGTTTCCCTTATGGAGACAATTCCCTGGCGGAGGCGGAGATACGTCCCCTGCCGGAGGATTTGGATTCGGAGAGAACCCTTGTTTTTACAGGATTTGATTTTGAAAACGGGTGCGAAGGAGTGTTTTTGAGCGGTATTACGAAGGGCGGGGAAGTTCTGTGGGGGAAGTATGAAAACTAAATTTTCAATCTATTCAAATGCAGCCTGATCGGCGGCAGAATGCGAGGAAATATAGGGGAAGCAAAATAGAATAAGACAGAGGAATAAGGTAGAAGTAAGGCAGAGGAATAAGGCAGAAAAATAAGGTAGAAGAATAGGATAGAGGAATCCGGAAGTAAAATAGTAGAGAGGATTTGCAGGAAAGAAACGGAAGAAAATGCCGGGAGAAGAGACCGGGAGGAATTGTTGAAAGGAATTGTTGAAAGGAATCGTTGAAAGGAATCGTTGAAAGGAATCGTTGAAAGGAATCGTTGGAAAAGAACATCGGGAGAAGGGAGCGGTTTGGAAATGAGCGGAAAAGAATTGGCGGACAAGGTGTTGGAAAATGTGGATAAAGTGGTGATCGGAAAGGAGCGGACGGCCAGGCTGCTGTTGACGGCCCTTTTGGCGGATGGTCACGTTCTTCTGGAGGACGTACCGGGCACCGGCAAGACCAAGCTGGCCAAGACTCTGGCGAAATCGTTGGACATGGATTTCGCCCGGATTCAATTTACGCCGGATCTGCTGCCCACGGACGTGACGGGGCTGAACATCTACGATCAGCAGAAGCAGGAGTTCGTGCTCCGGCAGGGTCCTGTTTTCACCAATATTCTGCTGGCGGACGAGATCAACAGGGCTACTCCCAGAACCCAGGCGGGGCTTTTGGAGGTGATGGAGGAACGACAGGTGACCATCGACGGCAGGACCTATGGGGTGGGAACGCCGTTTTTCGTCATCGCCACCCAGAATCCGGTGGAATCCGCCGGAACCTTTCCCCTGCCGGAGGCCCAGATGGACCGTTTCATCATGAGACTGTCCATGGGGACGCCCCGGAAGGAGGAAGAACTGCAGATCCTGGAGCGGTATATGGAGAAGGAGCCTTTGGAGGAGATCGGGAAGGTGCTGGGCCGGGAAGATATCCAGGCGGCCAAGGAGGAGGTGCGCCATGTGTATGTGCACGAGTGTGTTCGGGCCTACATGGTGGACATCGCAGCCGCTACCAGGAGCCGTGACGACGTCACTTTGGGCGTCAGTCCCCGGGGAACCCTGGCCCTGCTCCGCTGTGCCAAGGCTTATGCCTATCTGGCAGGAAGGCGGTTCGTGGTTCCGGACGACGTGCAGGCGGTGGCGGCAGCGGTGCTGGCCCACAGGCTCGTCATGAGCTATGGGTTCGGCAGAAGCAATGAATCCAAGGCGCTGATTGCGCAGATTCTGGACAGGACGCCCGTGCCCACCGAGGATTTTGCGATATGATGAAGATATTCGGGATCGGGATCCTGGCCTATCTGTTGTTTGAACTGCAGCGCAGGATCTATGCCAAGCTGTGGAACAAAAACCTGTTGATCAAGGTGGCCTTCGGTTCTTCCTATATTTTTGAGGGAGAAGAAGGGGAACTGAGGGAGGTCATAGAGAACCGCAAATGGCTGCCCCTGTCCATGCTGAAGGTGAAGTTCCAGACCAGCCGGAACCTGATTTTTGCGGATGCTCAGAAGAGCGGCGTCACCGACCGATATTACCGCAACGACGTGTTCCAGATCGGCGGCGGGGAGCGGATCACCAGAACCCTTCGTTTTACTGGGGGCAGGAGGGGATATTATCATATTCACAGCATCGACCTGGTGGCTTCGGATCTGTTTCTCACCATGGAAATGATTGAAAGCAGGGAAGTGGAAGGGTATCTTTATGTATATCCGAAACCTTTTCAGAGCAGGGAGCTGGAGATCATTCTGCGGCAGATCAACGGAGAGATCATGACCCAGAGAAACCTCCTGGAGGATCCCTTCGAGTACCGGGGCATCCGGGAATACCAGCCCTATGACGACATGCGCAGCGTCAATTGGAAGGCCACGGCCCGGGTGCAGGGGCTCATGGTGAATCAAAAAGGCTATACCACTCATCAACAGGTGCGGATTTTTTATAACATCGAAGACAGCGGGATTTTGAAAAAAGACGAAGCGGTGGAATCCTGCCTTCAAATTGCGGCCGGGATCACCCGTTTTTTCCTGACCCAGGGGCTCAAGGTGGCCCTGTACGGCAACGGGCTGGACATCCTTTCCGGACAGCCGGTGCGGATCGATTCCAGCGCCGGGAGCGGGCAGCTGGACAGCATTTATCGGGCCCTGGCGAGGGTGGATACCTCCCGGACACCGGCGGGCTTTGTGGAGACCTTCGGTTCGGAGCTGCTGGATAATCCCAAGGGGATCCGAACCTTTCTGATCTCTCCCAACGGTTATCCGGATTTTCTGGAGCTTTTGGAGCGCTATCAGACGGCGGGCGGAACCTATGAGTGGTTTTATCCCGTGTGGGAAAAAAGGGAGCCGGAGCTGCCGGACTGGGCAGCGCCCCATGTGAAGGTTCTGCATGTGAGGGGATGAAGCTTGCGGCAGAGGGTGAAGCTTGCAGATGAGGATGAAGCTTGCGGCAGAGGGTGAAGATTGCGGTTGAGGGTGAAGGCCTGCAGATGAGGATGAAGCTTGCGGCAGAGGGTGAAGCTTGCGGATAAGGATGAAGCTTGCGGATGAGGATGAAGCTTGCGGCAGAGGGTGAAGCTTGCGGTTGAGGGTGGAACTTGCGGCTGAGGGTGAAGGCCTGCGGCTGAGGGTGCAGTTTGCGGCAGAAGATAAGGCTTGCGCAGGAGGAAGGATGAAATGAAGAAGGAGCAGATATGGATGGCCAGGGAATTCCTGGTGACGCAGATGAATCACTGGCCCCTGTTTGCGCTGGTGGTGACCATACTGGGAATCGGATATGGGGGCCCTCCGGTTTTGTGGGCCTGGATGCTGTGCAGTCTGCTTCCCTTTGTGTTGTTTTTGTTTCGGAGATATTCCAAACATTTTTGGTTGCTTTTGCTGGGACACGTGATCTGTGGGGTGTCCGTGGGGCTGCTGCCCTGCGGGAGCGTCATGCAGCAGGTGCTGCTGAAACTGGTGGTTGCGGGATATTTGATCCGTTCCTTTATGATCCGCATCAAGACGGAGCACCAGCGGGAGGAAGGGATGTATCCCGCCGTTTCGGTGTCCATCATTGCGGCCTCCCTGCTTTTCATGAATTACAAGGGAATGCCGGGAATGGACTCTTATTACGTAGGGGCGGCTCTGGTTTCCCTGGGTTGCTTTTTCCTGAAGCATTATCTGGAGCGGTATTTGAATTTCCTGGTGGTGAATGACAGCAGCACGGGACACATTCCTGCCCAGGAAATGTTTCGTTCCGGCCTGTTTCTGGCCATTCTGTATTCCGCTTTCGGCATGGTTTTCCTGGGCTTGACAGCCAATGTGGGCTGGTTGTCCGGAATCATGGGATATGTGAAAAAAGGGTTCTTGTGGCTGCTGAAAAAGATTTTCTCCGGTTCTGCGGTGGAGGAAGAGCCCCAGGAGTTTCTTCCGGAAATCGGGGACGGTCTGGAGGACGGCATGTTCCCGCCCCAGGAGGAAGGGGAACCTTTCTGGTTTTGGGTTTTCCTGGAAAAGCTCATCCTGATCGCCCTGGCCTGCGCCGTTGCGGTGGGAACGGTGCTTTTGCTGCGGCATCTGATCCTGTTCCTGATCGAGCGGTTCCGCAGGAAGGCCGTGCTGGCGGCGGAAACGCCGGGGGACGTGGTGGACGTGCGGGAACGCTGTGAAACGGAAAAACCAGCGAAATCCGGAACCTCCTTTTTTCCCTTCCTGCATCCCAGAGAACGGATCCGCCGGATCTATAAAAGGCGGGTGCAGGAGGGGCGGGGCGCCATATTGGGAAACCGCAGCGGCGGGCTGGAATATCTGACGGCCAGGACCTGTGCGGATCGGCTGAACCAGGAGCTTTTGGGTGATATTTATGAAAAGGCCAGGTATTCCCAGGAAGAGTGTACCATGGAGGACGTCCGGGCGTTGAAGGAAGAGCTGTGACGGTAAAGCGGGCGGAACTATGGGAAAGAGCAGCGTGAGTGGAAATGTGGATGAGAACGCAAATGAGAATGTAGAAGCGGGCGAGAATACGGGAGAGGTGCGAAAGGGATGGAGCAGGAGATAAGGCAGTTCATAGAGGAAGCGGAGCTGGTGCTGGTGGGCATCGGCGAGGAATTTGACGGGGAAAAGAGGCTTTCCGGCAGGGAGGATTATCGGAAGCTTCGGAACGCTTTGGAAGAGGCGGACAAGGCCTGGGCGATTCCGGCCTTGAACCGATACTTTCTATTGGGCGGGGCCTTGGAAAATACGGCTGCTGCGGTTCCTTGCAGGGAGCTGACGGCTCTCCAAAATTTGTCTAAGATTTTGCAGGGGAAAAATTACTTCGTGGTGTCCGTGGCGACCAATGATCTGGTCTGGGACAGCGGTCTGCGGGAAGACCGCATCGTGGCCCCTTGCGGCGGCAGCCGGAAGAAGCAGTGCGGCGCCGGGTGCAGTGTGGGCGGCGGCAGTGAAGGCCGGGAGAAGCAGCGCAGCGCAGACGCTCCCGAGGGAACTGGCAAGGAGCCCGGGAAAGTCTGGGATCTGACAAAAGAGGATGAAAACCTCCTTTCGGAGTGCGCCAGAACGGGCAGCTGGACTTCCCTGGAGCTTGGAAATTGTCCTTATTGCGGCGCACCTTTGGTTTTCAACAACGTCTATACGGAGCATTATGCGGAAAGCGGCTATCTGGACCGCTGGAGCCTTTATACCAAATGGCTGATGGGCACCATGAACCGAAAGGTCTGCATTTTGGAGCTGGGAGTGGGGCTGCAATGCCCCAGCGTGATCCGCTTTCCCTTTGAGCGGCTGGCCTATTATAACCGGAAGGCCACCTTTGTCAGAATCCATGAAAGTCTCTGTCAGCTGCCGGAAGGGATGGGGGACAGAGGGCTTTCCATCAGAAATGGGGCGATAGAGGCGCTCCTTGGAGAATAGGGGCTTGTCTTTCACACATTCCTGTGATAAACTATAGAAGTCTTTTTTGAGAAGGGAATCTCTTTTTTTGAGAAAGGAATTTCTATGTTAGCGATTATCGATTACGACGCCGGTAACATGAAGAGCGTGGAAAAGGCCCTGCAAGCCCTGGGAGAAGAGGTCTGCGTCACCAGGGAGCCGGAAAAAATCCTGTCCGCATCCGGCGTGATCCTGCCGGGGGTGGGGGCTTTCGGGGATGCCATGGAAAAGCTTCGCAGTTACGGTCTGGTGGAGGTGATCCGGGAGACGGTGAGGCGCAGAATCCCGTTTCTGGGCATTTGCCTGGGACTGCAGCTGTTATTTGAAAGCAGCGAGGAAAGTCCGGGGGCGGAAGGGCTTGGAATCCTTAAAGGCCATATTCTGCGGATCCCGGAGGGCGAGGGACGGAAGGTGCCCCACATCGGATGGAATTCTCTGACTTTTCCTTATCCTGGAAGACTTTTTGAGGGAATAGAGGAACAGTCCTACGTGTATTTCGTGCATTCGTATTATTTGAAAGCGGCGGATCCTGAAATCGTCAAAGCCGTGACGGAGTACGGGGTGCAGATCCACGCTTCCGTGGAGTGGGAGAATGTGTTCGCCTGTCAGTTTCATCCGGAAAAAAGCTCCCAGGTGGGCCTGAAAATCCTTCAGAATTTCATTCAAGTCACAGGAAAGGTCGGGTGAGGCCATGCATACCAAGAGAATCATTCCCTGCCTGGATGTGAAGGACGGCAGGGTGGTAAAAGGCGTGAATTTCATCAATTTGCGGGACGCAGGAGATCCGGCGGAGGTGGCGGCGGCATATGACCGGGAAGGCGCCGACGAGGTGGTGTTTTTGGATATCACCGCTTCGGCGGATGCCCGTTCCACTCAGCTGGCCTGGGTCAGAGAGGTGGCCAGCAAGGTATTCATTCCCTTCACGGTGGGCGGCGGGATCCGTTCCGTGGAAGATTTCCGGGTGCTGCTGCGGGAAGGAGCGGACAAGATCTCCATCAATTCCGCAGCGATCATGAATCCTCAGCTGATCACCGATGCGGCCCGGAAGTTTGGCAGCCAGTGCGTGGTGGTGGCCATAGACGCCAAGAGACGCAGGAGCAAAGATGTCAACCGCAAGAGAGTCATGGAAACCATGGGAACCATGGGGAGCGTGGGAAGCATAGATATGGATGCAAGAGCATATGGCACCATGGATGCCAGTTGCAGTGAGGTCGGAACGGAAATTTCTCCGGGAGAATGCGCTGAGGAAGATGGCTGGACCGTGTACAAAAACGGCGGCCGCATCGACGTGGGGCTGGATGCCGTGGAATGGGCCAAGGAGGCTGAAAGGCTGGGGGCCGGAGAGATCCTATTGACCAGCATGGACGGTGACGGCACCAAGGCGGGTTATGATCTGGAACTGACTCGGGCGGTTTCCTCTGCCGTGAGCATTCCGGTCATCGCTTCCGGCGGAGCGGGCCGGGAAGAGCATTTTTATGAGGCGCTGACGGAGGGCGGTGCGGAAGCGGCCCTGGCAGCTTCCTTGTTTCACTATAAAGAACTGGAAATCCGTCAGGTGAAGCGTTATCTGCGGGACCTTGGCGTGGCGGTGCGCCTGTAGAATTTGAAATATAGAGGTGCGCCCGCAAAATTCACAATTCGGCTGTAAGGGGGTGATTATTGTGTTAGAAACAAAACGAATTCATCCGTTTGAGTCACAATATATTAATGATATTTCAAATTCAGACATTTTGAAAAAACTATGTAAAGAACTTTGGGTGTTCGGGTCTACAGTGAGCGGTGCGTCTGACCATAAACATGATGTATACAGTGACATCGATCTTGCTGTATATCCTTTGGAGCAAAAACTGAACAAAATGGGTTATTTAGACCTATCCACACAAAATATAAACACCATATCCAGAGAAATCAGACACATCATGTCGCAGACACATAGCGTACTAAAAAGCAGAAAACCTGATTTTGACATCGTCTGGATGGACGACGGATTTCCTGTTAGAGAATCCAAACTATTCTCGAATATTATGAAAGGGGTCAGATTGATATGAGTTTACTTGACAAAGCAATGGATGATCTTGAAGACTCAAGAACCCTATATGATAAGATGAAAAGGGTAGGTACAGACAACATACGGTTAACGAATGTCTGTTATCTTATACAACAATGTATCGAGAAAGCTTTAAAGAGATCAATCGAATTGGTCGGAGAAAATCCACCAAAGACACATGATATAGGAATGCTTTGTAGTATGGCTAATGATGCAATAAAAGCAGGATCTTTCGATATGTTTCAAGATTCTATAAAGGATCATTTCGAAGAACTTTTATTCCAAATTGAAGAACGAGCCACTATGTATACAACCTGGGAAGTTGCAACCAGATATCAGGACGGATTTTATGAAGTGGTCAGAAATGTTGATAAAGCATACGAGATTTGTGACCAATTGGTAGAAATTGTTCATGAAATGGACAATGCACTTTAATGTAATTTGCGTAGGAGATGTGCGGCCACAGTTCTGTGAATCTGCGGCGAAGGGACAAAGGAGAAAAGAAGATGAGTATGATCAGCAATGACTGGCTGCCGGCGCTGCGGCCGGAGTTCAGCAAGCCTTATTATGCGCAGTTGTTTGCGTTTGTGAAGCAGGAGTACAACACGACCCAGGTATTCCCCCCGGCGGACGATATTTTCAATGCTTTTCACCTGACCCCCTTGAATCAGGTGAAGGTGGTGATCCTGGGGCAGGATCCATATCACAACGTGGGACAGGCCCACGGCCTGTGTTTTTCCGTGCAGCCGGACGTGGAGATTCCCCCGTCCCTGGTGAACATTTACCAGGAGCTTCATGATGACCTGGGCTGCTATATCCCCAACAACGGCTATCTGGTGAAATGGGCCAAACAGGGGGTGCTGCTGCTCAACACGGTGCTCACCGTGCGGGCCCACATAGCCAATTCCCACCGGGGAAGGGGCTGGGAGGAATTCACCGATGCGGCTATCCGGGTCCTGAACGAACAGGATCGCCCCATCGTCTTCATCCTTTGGGGCAAACCGGCCCAGATGAAGAAGAGCATGCTGAACAATCCCAACCATTTGATCCTGGAGGCCCCTCACCCCAGCCCCCTGTCGGCCTATCGGGGGTTTTTCGGGAGCCGGCCCTTCAGCAAGACCAACGATTTTCTGGTCAGCCACGGGGAAACGCCCATTGACTGGCAGATCGAGAACGTTTCCCGTTAGGGAGCGCTTTATAGAATAAACAGTAAGAGGAAGACATGACAAGATGGAAAAGAAAGCATTTGTGACCAAGGAACTGATCGAGGAAATTGTAAAGACTTATCCCACCCCTTTTCACATTTATGATGAAAAAGGGATCCGGGAAAACGCCAGGGCTTTGAAGGAAGCCTTTGCCTGGAATCCCGGCTTCAAGGAATTTTTTGCGGTAAAGGCTACGCCCAATCCGTATTTGATCAACATTCTGCGGGAATATGGCTGCGGCACGGATTGTTCCTCCCTGACGGAGCTGATGTTGTCGGCGGCCATGGACATGAAGGGGGAGGACATCATGTTTTCCTCCAATGACACGCCGGCGGAGGAATTTCGTTATGCGGAAAAAATCGGCGCCATCATCAACCTGGACGATATCACTCACATTGATTTCCTGGAGAAAACCCTGGGGTATCTTCCCAAGACCTTGAGCTGCCGCTTTAATCCCGGCGGACATTTTGCCATCAGCAACAACATCATGGACAATCCCGGGGACGCCAAATACGGCTTCACCGAGGCGCAGCTTTTTGAGGGCTTTCAGATCCTTCGGGAAAAAGGGGTGGAGCATTTCGGCATTCACGCCTTTCTGGCCAGCAACACGGTGACCAATGAATATTATCCGGTTTTGGCTAAGACTTTATTCGAGGTGGCGGTGAGGCTGCAGAAGGAGACCGGAGCCCCGATCGAATTCATCAATCTGTCCGGCGGAATCGGCATCCCTTATCGTCCGGACCAGGAGCCCAACGATATCCGCATTATCGGGGAGGCGGTGCACAGGGTGTATGACGAGGTGCTCGTGCCCGCCGGAATGGGGGACGTGGCCATTTACACGGAGCTGGGCCGGTTCATGATGGGGCCTTACGGCCATCTGGTGACCAGGGTCATTCATGAGAAGCATACCCACAAGGAATACGTGGGAGTGGACGCCTGCGCCGTGAATCTCATGCGCCCCGCCATGTACGGCGCCTATCATCACATCACGGTGCTGGGTAAGGAGGGAATGCCCTGCGATCATAAATATGACGTGACCGGTTCCTTGTGCGAGAACAATGATAAATTCGCCATCGACCGGATGCTTCCCGAGATTGAGATCGGGGATTATCTGGCCATTCACGATACCGGGGCCCACGGTTATTCCATGGGTTACAATTATAATGGAAAATTGAGATCCGCCGAACTTCTCCTGAAGGAGGACGGAAGCGTGGAGCTGATCCGCCGGGCGGAGACGCCGAAGGACTATTTTGCCACCTTTGATTGTCTGGACATCTGGAAAAAGCTGGAAGAAGGGATAGATTTTTTATGAGATATGCCGAGTTTTTGCCGGAAGGAGGAACCATCGGTCTGGCAGCCCCTTCCTTTGGCTGCAGCGAGGGAGCCTACCGCACCGCCTTTGACAACGCTTTGCAGAAATGGGAAAAAATGGGTTTTTCTCTGGATCTGGGGCCCAACTGCTACGCCGGGGAAGGCATCGGCATCAGCAATACGCCCCAGGCCTGCGGGGAGGAATTGACCAGGTATTATCTGTCGGAGCAAAACAACTGTCTGATCTCCTGCGGCGGCGGGGAGCTGATGTGTGAAATTTTGGATTACGTGGATTTTGAACGGATCCGAAACGCCGCTCCCAAGTGGTTCATGGGCTTCTCGGACAACACCAACATGACCTATCTGCTGGCCACCCTGTGCGATACGGCTTCCATCTATGGGCCTTGTGCACCGTCCTTCGGCATGGAGCCCTGGCACCCTTCCATCAGGGACGCCATGCAGCTTTTGATGGGTAAAAAATTTACCATGCATGGGTATCCCAAGTGGGAGGCGGAGAGCGTCAAAGGGGAGGAGAATCCTCTGGCCCCTTATCATGTGACGGAGAAAAGGGTGCTTCGCTGCTTCCTGGACGGAAAAATTTATGATGGAGAGGAGATTCCTCCCACGGTTTTCCAAGGAAGGCTGTTGGGCGGCTGCATGGATTGCCTGGTAAATCTTCTGGGGACAAATTTTGACCGGACTGGTCATTTCATAGATAAATACCGTAAGGACGGGATTTTGTGGTTTCTGGAATCCTGCGACCTGAATGTTTTCGGCATCCGCCGGGCCATGTGGCAGATGGAGCATGCCGGGTGGTTCCGTCATGTGAAGGGCTTTCTGATCGGCAGGCCGGGATGCTTTGGACAGGAGTTCCTGGGGTTGGACGCCTATCAGGCAATTCTCGCAGTGGCGGCGGCAAAAGGGGTGCCGGTGCTGATGGATGTGGATCTGGGGCATTTGAAGCCTATGATGCCCTTGATCGTGGGAAGTCTGGGGAAGGTTACCGTGAAGGGCAATGAAATCGCCGTCAAAATGCAGCTCAAATGAGGAAGATCCCATGATATCAGACCGGGAACAAATGAAAAAGAGACTCTGCGCCCAGGTGCGGCAGAGGATTCTCGGGGGCATGGCTTCGGAGCAGGAAGAAGGGCTTGAACAGCTGGACGATTTGCTGTGGGAGGTTCTGCGCCTGTATCAGGGAGCGGAGTATCGGACGGCCAAGGGACTTAATTTTACCTATTCCGTCAAGGGATACGAGATGTTCGTCAGCCGCAAAGACAAGTCCCTGACCAGGGCCACGGTGACCCTGGCCTTTCACACGGCCCTTTCCCTGCAAAGCCAGGGACTTGCGGTCAGCGGTCCCAAGAAGCTGAAAACCTTCGGGGCCAGCTATCTGTTCCCCGTCTTTATCGACCTGGGAATTATCAATATAGGAGAAGATTTGGAATCCATAGGAGGGTTCTAAATTCGTAAATGAACATGAATGATGATCGGAAACGATTGAAGGATAAAAAAAGAATTGTGGTCAAAATTGGGTCCTCCTCTCTGCAGCATGCGCAGACCGGGGATTTTGATTATATCAGGATGGAGAAGCTGGTGCGGGAGCTTTGCGACCTCCGGGGCCAGGGCAAGGACGTGGTGCTGGTGACCTCCGGGGCCATCGCTGCGGGCAAGAAGGCGCTGAACTGGAGACAGGGGCAGTCTGAGGACATCGCCTTCAAACAGGCCTGTTCCGCTGTAGGCCAGGCGAGACTGATGATGACTTATCAGAAGATTTTTGCGGAATATAATCAGATCGCAGGGCAGATCCTCATGACCAAGAACACCATCGTGGACAATCTTAACCGCTATAACGCCCAGAACACTTTTTCCGAGCTCTTTGAGATGGGGGTGATCCCGGTGGTCAATGAAAACGACACGGTGGCCACCTATGAGATCGAGATCGGTGACAACGACACTCTGTCCGCCGTGGTGGCGGCCCTGGTGAAGGCGGATCTGCTGATCCTGTTGTCGGACATCGATGGCCTCTATACGGACGATCCCAGGAAGAATCCGGAGGCCAGGTTCATCGAACAGGTGGACGTGCTGACGGAAGAACTCATGGGAATGGGCAAGGCCAGCACCGGGAGCGACGTGGGGACCGGCGGCATGAACACCAAGATGGTCGCCGCCAAGATCGCCACCGCTTCCGGCATGGACATGGTGATCGCCAACAGCAAGGATATCGGGGTCATCCATCGGATCATGGAGGGAGAACAGGTGGGAACCCTGTTTTTGGCCAACGAGGATGAGAACTTCGACCTGCCGGTGTTCGTGGATCATCTGCACAAGGTGTGACAGATATCGAAAGCTGCTTTCGGGAGGGGAAAATAATTCGTTCATTTCAAATGAGCGAATTATGAGCGATTAGGATAATAGAAAAGAAGAAGAGGCAGCCCCGGCGGGCGGGGAGGGAACGGAAAGCGATGAATATGGAGGAGCGCATCAAGTGCATTAATGAGTTGTATCACAAGTCCCAGGCGGAGGGCCTGACGGCGGCGGAGCGGGAGGAACAGGCCCTTCTGCGCAGCGAGTACGTGGCCAGCATCCGGGCCAGTCTCCGGGGACAGCTTGACAGCATCGACATGGTCAATGCGGACGGCACGGTGGAAAATCTGGGAGAGAAATATGGAAAGAAAGGAACGCACTGAAGCCCGGGAACAAGGAGATTTCCTTGAGGCGAAGAAGCTTCTGCGCAGACAGGCGCTGGCCAGAAGGGACGCCATGAGCCCGGAGGAGCGACGGATCGCTTCCCTGAGAATGACGGATCGGATCATCGGCCACCAGTGGTTTTACAGGGCCTCGAAGGTTTTGCTCTTTGCCAGCTTCGGTTCGGAGATCGACACGATGGAGCTTCTGGCGGAGGCCCTTCGGAAGGGGAAGGAGGTATATCTTCCCCGGGTGGAAGAGGCTGCGGGTGCCATGGAAGGGGAGGCCTCCCATGGGCAATGCACGCAACCTATGTCCCGCACGAAACGAATGGAATTTTACCGCATCATGTCCCTGGAGGAACTTCGCCCTGGCTATCGGGGGATTCCGGAGCCGGAAGGGGTGACGGAGCGGTACTGGTATCCGGGCGGAGCACAGCCGGGTGAAGCGGAGGCCTGGGCGGCCCGTTTCGATACGTTGATGATCATGCCTGGGGCGGCCTTCGACCCCTATCGGAATCGAATCGGCTATGGAGGGGGATTTTATGACCGATACCTGGCGGACAAGCCCCTGCTGCGGCTGCATTCCATCGCCATCGGCTTCCGATGCCAGATGGTGGAGGAAATCCCGGCTCAGGAGACAGATATCAAGCCCTATCAAGTGATTTTAATGTGAAGACTGAAAATGATTGTCGTCTAATCGGCGGCGGAATGTGAGGAAATATGGATTTACTGGAAATGGGCCGTCTTGCCCAGGCAGCAAAATATGAATTGCAGAAACTTACCGGGCCGCAGAAGGATCAGGCGCTTTTGGCTGCGGCACAGGCCCTCTGCGCTCACAAAGGGGAACTGATGGAGGCCAATGCCCTGGATATTGAGGCGGCGGAACGAAACGGGATGCATCCCGGCCTGATTGACCGGCTGAGGCTGACGGAGAGCAGGGTGGAAGCCATGGCGGAGGGGCTGCGCCAGATTGCGGCGCTGCCGAACCCCATCGGAGAAATCATGGAGACATTCACCCGTCCCAACGGTCTGCGGATTCAGAAGCGCCGGGTGCCCATAGGGGTCATCGGGATCATCTACGAATCCCGTCCCAACGTGACGGCGGACGCTTTCGGCCTTTGCTTCAAGGCCGGCAACGGAGTGATCCTGAAAGGGGGCAGCGACGCCCTGGAGTCCAACCGGGCCATCACCAAGGTGCTGCGACATGCCCTGGATGAGAGCGGTGTCAACCCGGACGCCCTGCAGCTCATCACGGACACGGATCGGGCGGTAACCAATGCCTTCATGAAGATGAATCAATATGTGGATCTGCTGATCCCCAGGGGCGGGGCGGGGCTGATCCGGGCGGTGGTGGAAAACAGCACCATTCCCGTGATCGAGACCGGCACCGGCAACTGCCATGTCTACGTGGACAAGGCGGCGGATCTGGACAAGGCGGTGAAGATCATTTTCAATGCCAAAACCCAGCGCATCGGGGTCTGCAACGCCTGCGAATCCCTGGTAGTCCACGAAGCGGTGAGAGAGCGGTTTCTGCCCAAACTGGAGGAAGCCCTCCGCACCAAAAACGTGGAAATGCGGGGAGACGAGGGCGTTCGGGAGTTTTTGCCGGACTGCGTGCCCGCCACGGAAGAAGACTATGGAAAAGAATATCTGGACTACATTATTTCCATGAAAACGGTGAACAGCCTGGAAGAAGCCATCGCCCACATCAACCGCTACAATACCAGGCATTCCGAGTGTATCGTGACGGAAGATAGGGAGGCGGCGGAACGGTTCTTAAACGAGGTGGATGCGGCCTGCGTCTATGTCAATGCCTCCACTCGATTCACCGACGGCTTTGAGTTCGGCTTCGGGGCTGAGATCGGCATCAGCACCCAGAAGCTCCACGCCCGGGGGCCCATGGGCTTGAAAGAGCTCACCTCCTACAAGTACACGATCTATGGAGACGGGCAGGTAAGAGAATGAACGTCCATTGCCGGTTGGCGGTTCCCGCCGCTTTGCGCTGGAACCACCGTTTTGGCAGAAACCATCGCTCTGCGCAGAAACCGTCAACCGGCGGCAGTTCCCGTTTATCCCTGGTGAGCGGCGGTAAGCTGCCCCATCTCTTCCTGGAACTGTTTTTGCAGTTCATAATATTTCGCCTGGGCGTGCCAGAGCTCCCGGTAAGGGCCTTCTGACGCCAGCAATTCCTCATGGCTGCCTTGCTGGACAACGCTGCCGTCCCGGAATACCAGGATTTTCTGGCAGAAGCGGCAGCTGGAAAGCCGGTGGCTGATGTAGAGGACGGTGTGGTCCCCGGCGATGTCGTCGAATTTCTGGTAGATCTCCGCTTCCGCCACGGGGTCGAGGGAAGCGGTGGGCTCGTCCAGCACCAGGAAAGGCGCATCCTTGTACAGGGCCCTGGCGATGGCGATCTTTTGCGTCTCTCCGCCGGAGGGGAGCAGTCCGTCCTCGTCAAAGCTTTTGTACAGCCAGGTATCCAGCCCGTCTGGCAGCTCCCGCAGCCGTTCCCCCATCCCGGCCTTTTCCAGGCATTTCAGGGCCTTTTCCCGATCCACGGCATCGCTTCCGGCCACGTTTTCTCCCAATCTCTGGGCGATTAGCCAGAAGTCCTGGAAGACCACGGAGAAGAGCCGGATGTAATCGTCATATTTATATTTCTTGATGTTGACCCCGTTCAACAGAATCTCTCCCTCCTGGGGATCGTAAAGGCGGCAGAGCAGCTTGATAAAGGTGGATTTGCCGCTGCCGTTTTCTCCCACCACGGCCAGCCTGGAACCCACTTCAAATTTGAGATTGACGTTGCGCAGCACCCATCTGTCCGTATTGGGATACCGGAAGCTCACGTTTTTAAATTCCACATTATATTTTCGGTCAGAGCGTTTTTCCGTGGTGAGACTGCCCTGGTACATATTGTTGGGCATGTCCAGAAAACGGAAAATGTCCTGGAGAAAGCGGGTATTGACCTTCAGGTTCTGCAGGTGGTCGATGAAGGAGCGGATGCTGCCGGTAAACTGCTGCATGGCGGTGATGTACTGAACCACCAGGCCGATGCCGAAAGCCCCCGCCCAGGCTTTCAGGCAGACGAAGAGATAGATGCCCAGGATCATTGCTTTCTCCGCCAGCTGACCGCAGACGTACATGGGGCCGATCTTATGGATGGCCAGCTTGTGGAACAGGCCCCCGGTAAGAAAGGCGCTGTCCTTCTGGGAATAATAAGCGGCTACTTTTTCCTGATGATAGATGCGGTAATCCATCATGTCCTGTTCGTCGGCGGAAAGGAAGCCGAAGTGACCAAACTGTCGGTTGTCCAGGGTGGCGGAGGCGGAAGCGTTCGCCCGAAGAGTCTGGGCCCTTTCCCCCAGATAGGAATTCAGCCGCAGGATCAGACCGAAGCTTCCCAGCAACAGGAAGAGAAAGAGGGGGTGATTTAAAAAGGTGTAGCTTCCCCCTTCCTCGGGAACCCTGGCCAGGAACAGGCCGACCACCAGGGCGACGGAGCCGACGGCGGTGAGCAGACTCTGCAAAAGTCCCTCCAGGCGCCATTGGATGAGGCTGAAACCCCAGCCGGTCCAGTTGGCGTTCTGGTCGATCTGGCTGACCAGATCCCTGGTCTTTTGATCCTCCACGTCGCAGTAGTCCAGGGAGAGAAACTTATCGTCCTCCAGCCGCTTGGTGGTATACCAGAAGTTGGCGCTTTTTATGTTATAAACATGAGAAAACAGGCCGCTTAGGAGGCGGAAAAAGGCGTTCACGCCTACAGTTATCCCTGCCCAGAAGAGGAGGGCTTCCGGCCGCCTCGCTCCGGAGAGTTCTCCGATGAGTCTGGCGGAAAAATAGACGTTGCAGCAGGGGAGCAGGGCGTTGACTGCCGCCCGGTAGAGCATCTGGGGGAACATCAGGGGATTCTGGGAAGCCAGGAGCCGGATGGCCCGTAAATTTATGGAAAAAACATTTTCAGACGGTTTGGACATCGAAATCACTTCCTTCCTGATAATATCGGCTCTGGATCCGGAACAGGCGGGCGTATTCGCCGCCCCTGGCCAGCAGCTCTTCATGGGTGCCTTCCTCCAGGATCCGTCCCTTCGCCAGGTACAGCACCCTGTCGCAGAATCGGGTGGAGGCCAGTCTGTGGGAAATGAAGATGGAGGATTTCCCCTGGGTCATTTCATGGTATTTCTGGTACATCTCCTGTTCCGCCAGGGGATCCAGGGCGGCGGTGGGTTCGTCCAGGATCAGGACAGGACCGTCCTTGTAGAGGGCTCTGGCCAGCATCAGTCTCTGGAGCTGTCCGCCGGAAAGCTGGATGCCGTCCAGGTAGACCTGTCGGCCCAGGTGGGTCTGGAGGCCCATCGGAAGCTCGGCGATGGTTTTGGTGAGCCCCGCCTTTTCCACGCAGTCCCGGATCCTGGCTTCATCGGCTTTCTCCACGGTCTGGGAGATGGTTTCTTCCACCGTCACATCGAAGAGGTGAAAGCGCTGGAAGACGGCGGAAAACAGATCATAATACTGGCTGCGGTTCAGCTCCCGAATGTCCCTGCCGTTCAAAAGCACCCGCCCCTCCTGGGGTTCCAGGAAGCCGCAGAGAAGCTTTACCAGGGTGGTTTTTCCGGCGCCGTTCAGGCCCACGATGGCGATCTTTTCTCCGGGATGGAGGGTCAGGCTGACATGGTCGATCACCTTTTCGGAGGTCTGCCCTTTGGACTCTTCCTGTTCGGAAGAGGGATAGGAATAGCTGACGTCTTCCAGCCGGATCTCGTACTGTTCTGCCTCCGGGATGGGTTCCCCGTCCTGGAAGCGGAAGGGTTCCTTCAGATACAGAAATTCCATCAGACAGGAGAGCTCCTGACATTTGTTCCGAAGATCCAGAACCGTGTTCAGAACTCCATCGAACTGTCCGTTAAAAGCCCCCACGGCGGAGAAATAGAGCAGGAAGGAGGCCGCCGACAGATCCTGTTCCAGACACATTTTCAAGAGGATCCCGTAAGCGGCGGCGTTCCTTAAGATTTCCAGGAGGACTCCTGAAACCGTGGCGATGCAGTAGACCTTCTGCTGCCTGGTCGCATAGGCCTTGCGGGCGGCGTAGACCCTGTCCGTGATCCGGGAAAGCCATCCCTGCAGGCTATAGAGGCGGATGTCCTTGGCGATGGACAGATTTCTGGCAAGTCCCACCATGTAACCGTTCTGCCTGTCGATGTGGGAGAGCTCTTCCTTGTGCCGGTAATCGTACCGATAGCACCAGGAACTGATGAAAAAATTGGCCAGGCTGCAGAGCGCCGTGATCCCCAGGACCAGGGGATGCAGATTGGTGAGCAGAGCGGTGAAAAAAACGAACAGGAAGGCTTGGCACACCAGGTTCTGCAAAACGCCCCAGAGGCCTTCTGTAGGGGTACTGTTGTCATTGCAGCAGTTATCCGCCCGCTGCAGCATCTTTTGTACATGATTGTCCAGGATGTTACAATAGGAAGTGGTGGCCAATTTTTGTTGAATCTCATTCAGGATGAGGCTTCGCAGCGTGATGGCCGGGGCGGAGAAGATCCCGCCGCTGTTGCCCACGGCAGAACCCAGATAGGTCCGCAGGCCATCGATCAAGGTCTGCAGTCCGATAAAAAAGCCGATGCACAGCAGCAGTTGGGGCAGGGGCGCCCGATTCTCCAGCTGTTCCAGGATCTTCGGGGAGGTATAGAAGCCGGTCAGGGAAGCGGCGATGGACAACAGGGTGGTAATGCCCAGGGCGGGGAGAATGACCCGCTGATATTGCCAGGCCTTGCGGAACATGAAGCCCACGCACTGCGGGATGGAGTATTTGGGTTTAGACATGTCAAACCCTCCTTTCTGAATTGCTTACCCGTACTCTAGCACAAAAATCCCCGATTGTGTGAAATCGGGGATGAAAAGGCCGGACTGGGGGACGAATGGTCATTTCCCGGAGGTGGTCGGACTGGCAGCGGCGCTTTACGGAGTCTGATCGCCCTGGGAAAGTCCGGCACTTTGCGCAGCCCGGGCGTCCGGGGGAGGCACCGGCAGCAGGATTTCCGTGGTGAACACGCCGTCCTCGCTGCCCCGGCTCAGGTAGCCGGAATGCTTTTTGACGATGGAGTCGATGCGGGAAAGCCCCAGGCCCCGATGAGGGCCCCTGGTGCTCAAGAAAAGATTTCCCACCTTGGACAGTTTTTTGCCGGCGGTGAAGTTCAGGAAGGAAAGGTAGAGCTGATCCCCCTTCATGTCCATGTATATCCGGATCTGCCTGGCCTCTTCGGGAAGCTCCAGACTGGCCTCGATGGCGTTGTCGAAGAGGTTGCCGATGATGGAACACAGATCCAGTTCGGAGATATTCAGCAGGGTGGGGATCTGGGCGTCCGCTATGACCTCGATGCCCTTGTCCCGGGCCAGGGAAATTTTGGAATTGAGGATGGCGTCGGTCATGGGATTGCCCGTCTTGATCACGGTATCCACGGTGCGCAGATCCTCCGCCAGCTCGTCGAGATAGCGGAGCAGTTCCTCCATTTCTCCTTTTTCCGCATGGACCTTCAGCACCTGGATGTGGTTGCGCAGATCATGGCGCCAGGTGCGCATTTTGCGGTACATGGATTCCACCTCCGCATAGTGGGTTTTCAAAAGTTCTTGTTGGTAGCTTTCGATCTTGCGGTCGGAACGAATGTGAAATAGGCTCATGGCAACTCCTTGAATGGCCCGGGGAGAGAATCATCTTAATTCGATCAGGGCACGGTTGGCGGCTTCGTAGGATCTCCTGGGAAGGGGAATGCTTTCGCCGGTTCTCAGGAGGATCTCGGAACGGGTGATCCGGGAGATCCGCCGCAGATTCACGAGGTAGGAACGTCCCACCCGGAAGAAGGATTCGTCCAGGGATTTTTCCAGCTCCTGGAGCGGCATCTTCACGGTGTAGTCCTCTTCGGCGTGGATGGTGGTGTAGTTGCGCAACACCTCCGCATAGCGGATCTCGGAGAGGGGCAGCAGCACCGTTTCCTCCGCCGTCACCACCGTCAGGGTTCTGGCGGCGGTCTTGAGATTTTCCGCAGCCCGGTCCAGGGTGGCGAACAGCTTTTCCGGCCGGATGGGCTTCAGGAGATAGTGCAGGGCCGCCACCTCGTAGCCTTCCGAAATGTATTCCGAATAGCCGGTGAGGAAAATGATCTGCAGGCGCTTGTCCTTCTGCCGCAGCTTTTTGGCCAGGTCAATGCCGTTCATTTCCCCCATCTCGATGTCCAGCAGCAGGATGTCGAACTCCGCCTTTTCCTCATAATGGAACAAAAAGCTTTCGGAAGAGGAAAATTGAGACAGGGAAATATCATGGCTCCGTTCCCTTGCCCAGCCTGTCACCAGGGAAGCGATCTTTTCCCGCATGGGCGCTTCGTCATCGCAGACGGCAATATGAAAGACTGACATGGGGCGGCACCTCCTGACGCTGAAATGATCGGAATGCTGTCGAAAGCCATCCCGTGAAATCATTTTATCAAAGAAAAAGGGATTTTTCCAGAGGAATCGGTGGAAATTTAACGGAATGCTATCGTAAAATTTTGAAAAGTTTGGTATAATAATTCTGCTATCGCAGAATAAGCCGATGTAATCGGTTCGCCGATTACATCGGCTTGCCGCCGCACTGGAGCGGCGGATTATACCGGCAATCCACCGCACACACGGCATAGCCGGAGTAAATGCTGCTTCGCAGCGTTTCCCGGTCTGTGCTTGTGGTATAATACCATGTCAGCAGGAAATCAAGCGCCCACGCAGTGGGCGTGCCCACGAAGCGGGCATTTGATTCCACCCGACATGGTAACGAACAGAATCAAACAGTGCGGCAGCACTGCGCCTGCGTAGCAGGCGGATTCTGGAGTGTATATATCAGTACCGCCAGGAGGTGAAAGTGTGTATCGCATAGGGATTTGTGATGATGAAAAAGTGTTGCTGGAGGAGCTTTGCCGGATGTGCGGGCAGATCCTTTCGCAGTTGGGAATAGAATATGAGATGGAGACCTTCGGCTCGGTAAAGGAGCTCAAAGAAGCCCTGGATCTGGGGGAGCGCTTTCATCTTCTTTGTCTGGACATCCTGATGCCCGGGGAAAACGGCATGGAATTCGCTTACGAGCTGCGGAAGCGGGATGAGGAGACTTCCATCCTTTTTGTCACCAATTCCACGGATTTCCTTCTGGAAGGGTATGGGGTCAGACCCATTCAATACCTGCTCAAGCCTGTGAAATATTCAGATCTGGAGCGGGCGCTGGCGGATGACATCCGCCTCCATTATGCCGCCCAGACGGTGTCCGTGACGGCGGGAGGGAAGACCACCGTCCTGCCCCTTGCGTCGATCCGTTACGTGGAGAGCCGCAATCATGGATGCGCATTTGTGATGGAGGATCGGGAGCCGTTCTTCTGGCTGTCCATGGGCCGGGCGGAGGCCATGCTTCCCAAGGAGCAATTCTGCCGCTGTCATAACAGTTATCTGATCAATCTGTCCCAGGTTGTCGGGACGGATTCCCAGGAGGTAAGGCTCAAGGGAGATATCCGAATTCCCATAAGCCGCCGGTATTCCAAAGAGTTCCAAACCGCTCTGACAAGATTTCTGAACAGTAAATGAAGGGGCGGAAAACGGGGAGAAGCTGTTTTATTTCATGTTCAGCGCAGTCTGGACGGTGAATATCTGATCCGTCCAGCTGATGTTCAAAATGCCTCCGTATTTTTTGGCGATCAGGCGCATCTGGGCGATGCCGAAGCCGTGGTCCCGGGAAGACACATGATCGCCGCTCGGAATTTTGTTTTCCTCTAAAAGGATAGAACCGGAATAGGTGTTTTCGCATTGGATGGCGAGAAAGCCCTGGTTGAGCTTGAGGCTCACCGAGATCCGGCGCCTGTCCGGTTCGGCATGGGAGGCCGCCTCAATGGCGTTGTCCAGCATGTTGATGAGGAGGGAACAGAGGTCTCCGCTTTCGATGCCCAGGGTCTCCGGCAGCGGTGCGGAAGCGCTGAAATCGATTCCCGCATCGGCCGCCCTGGCCCCGGCGTTCTGCAGGATGATGTTGACGGTGAAATTGCGGCTGTATTGTCTGGGAGAAAGGCGTTCCAACTGGGTGTCCAGCTGGGAAAGGGCCAGGGATAACCCTTCGATGTCTTTCTTTTCTGTGAGAAGATGAAGGCTTGTGACATGGTGCCTCCATTCATGGCGCATCAATGCCGTTTCCCGGATGGAGCGTTCCATATTCTGATAATTCTCCAAAAGCATGGTCTGCCGGGCAGAAAGGGCGTTGGCTTCGCTGCGGATGGAGAGCTGCGTCCTGGTCAGATTGAACAGGGCGATGCCGCAGCATACGGTCACAAGATATTCCAGGCCCCAGGAGGACAGCGCATATCCGGAAATGAATAAGTAGAAGTAAGTCTTCAGAACTTCCCAGTAATCCGGATCCAACAACAGTCTGAGCCCGTTCCAGCATACCAGGAATCCTGCGGAAACCAGCAGGGTCAGTCCGAAATATTTCCAGAAGCTTCGTTTGCGGTTCAGGGACAGATAAAGGATCATCAGTGCCAGGGGAAAGAGGGCGAACCACTGGTTCCCGATCAGGTCGCTGACCTCCTTCGACAGGAAATAGTAGCTTAGGCCGGATGCCAGATGCCAGAAGGCGTTGATGCCGGCCACCAGCGCCAGAACGATAAGGCTGAAATCCGGTGTCTCCAGCGCCAGGCTGATCAGAAAAAGCCCTCCCACCACAAGGAAGATCATGGTGAATGCCCCGGCTGAGATGCCGAAATTATTGGCATAGGCGATCATATACCGATTTTCGATCCAGAGGTTGCTGTAATAGGGATAGAGAATATCATCAGGATTCAGGGGTCGGTACAGCAGAGTGAGCTCGGCGCCGGCCCATTCCGGCTCAACCGGGAGGGTGGCTTCCGAGTAGGACAGATCGGCGGAGACAGGTTCCCGGAAAATGGAATGGAGGATTTCCTCGCCGTTCAAAAGGACGGACATGTCCATCCCGGAGTAAGTAAAGCCGATATAACCCTCATCATATAATTCAGGCAGTTCTTCCAAATCGGGCAGGCGGATCGTCATGCGGTAGGTTTCCCCTTCTTGATATCCCCAGGTTTCTCTCGGGGAATCCGGGTCGAGTTCCCGGGCAATCCCGTTTCCGTCCAAAATTTCGCACCGTTCATATTGGAGACTGTTTTGAAAGACAAGATCTCCGGGATTCTGAAATATTGACCAAAAGAACACCGTGATGCTGCAGATTGCCGCAAAACATAGGATGCAGAGGACAATTCTGACTTTTTTCATCCGCATGATTTCCCTTCCCGCCTTCCTGTTCCCATTCTGCCCCGTTGGCGCTGATTCCAATATCAGTCCATTGTTATCTTACCACCGATGGCGGCGCCGAGGCAAGCGGCTTTTGCCCGTATTTCCTGAAAAGACACTTTTTTTCCCAAATGTGCAGAACGAAAGAAGAAATTTTGGGGTATAATTGAATCAATCTGCGGGTTGGGGACTGCGGATTAAGAAGAGGAAAGGGGACGGGAAAAAGGTGTGGCAATGACACGAGAAGAAAAGAATCAGGGGTTATACGTAAGAATGTTGGGCGGATTTGCCCTATACTGGAACGGTCGTCTGCTGACGGGCGGGACGGAAGAGCAAGACGGTTCCTTTTCCGGTCTTTTACAATACTTCCTGCACAATGGCAGGGAGGGACTGACTCTGGAGCGACTGGAAGAATTCCTGCCGGAAAAACGGGATCCCGGGGATAATGGCCCCACTTTGCGTGATATGATAGCCGCATTGGAACGGGGGCTCAGAGAGGCTGGGCTTCCTTGGGCGAAGTACATAGAATACCGGGAGGGGGCCTTGTACTGGTCAAGCCAGGTTCCGATGCGGGAGGATGCCGCAGAGTTTGAACGGACGTATCGGGAGGCGGAAAACGAAAAGAATCCGGACAAAGCGCAGAAGAAATATCTGGAGGCGTGCTACCGTTATACCGGCGAGTTCCTGCCTTCCCAGGGAAGCTGTATCTGGGCCGCCAGGGAGGCTTTGAAATACCGTTCTATTTTTGAAAACTGTATGGAGAAAGCGTCATCCATGCTGAAAGAGGGCGGGGAATATTCAAGACTCCGGGAATTGGGACTTTATGCCGCCGGGGTGCAGCCTCTGGCGGAATGGGAGGTCGTGACCATGGAGGCGCTGGAAGGTTTGGGACGATATGAGGAAGCCTGGAGGCTGTATGAGGATACGGCGGACTATTATTTAAAGGAAGAAGGATTAAAACCGCCGAAAGAGATGCTGGAAACGCTGCGTCATATGAAAGATCAGGTTGGACAGCCGTATCTGGTGCTGGAGGACTTCCTGGAGAAGCTGCGGGATTCCGAGAAGAAGCTGCAGGTTCCGGGAGAAAGAACAGGCGGATATCTCTGTTCTTATTCTGTTTTTCAGGAAATCTGCAGGGTAACGATGCGTCAGCTGGAGCGGGGAGGCCAGTCGGCGTATTTGATGCTGTGCACTGCGCAGGAAGAGGAACACCTGGAGCGGGCGGTGTGCCGTTCGGTGAGAGCGGGCGACGTGGTCTGTCGGTGCGGGCGGGGACAGTGCATGGTGCTGATGATGAATGTGACATTGGAAAATTGTGAGATTGTACAGGGACGGATCCGCCGGGAATTTGCCTTCGTGGGACGGCGGATGGAACCTATCCGGTTCCGGGTGACGCATCTTACTGGAACGGAGGTCGGATGAGACGTGGTAAAATAATAGGAAAAGAGGAGTGAGTGAAAGCCCTGACGATGGCGTGCTGGGGCTGCCCCTTGTGGCGGGAGCGAGCGGCATGCCGTTTTGCAACGGCTTGAAAATTGCCGGCAATGATGTTATAATCCTCTTGAGGAAGGACAAGGAGGGGGAGGATTATGAATCACAAGCAATTGGATTGGGCCCTGCGTCAGCTGGAGCCCCGGGAGGAATATTATCGGAGGATGGGCGGAGATCCGGATTATCAGCCCGAAGAGCAGATTGAAAAGGAGGGAGATGCCTTTTACCTGATCGATTACAGACCGGGAATCAAAAACGAATTGTTTTCCTTTCAGTTTCATCCCTATATGTACATTACCCGGCACGTCCGTTTCGTGCCGGTGTATAATCACAAACATGACTGGGTGGAGCTGTGTTACATGTATTCCGGTTCCTGTGAGCAGGTGATCAATGATTCCGTGCATTTGACGCTGAAGGAAGGACAGATGTTGATCATCGACACGGATGCGTATCACTCCATCGGCGATACCGGGGAGAACGACGTCCTGGTCAACATATTGTTGAAGAAGGAGTTTTTTACGGAAACCTTTTTCGGCCATTTTACGGAACAGAGCATTTTGCTGAAATTTTTGCTGAATGCCATTTCGGAGAATGCGAATCATGACAATTATATTTTGTTTTCCTCGGAAAACAGCGCGCGGATCGGAATGTTCATGCGGGAATTGATGATTGAGTTCCTTTCTCCCCGCAGTCTGGGGTCGGTGGACGTGGTCAATAACCTGATCAACCTGATTTTCCTGGAGCTGACGGAGGTGTATCACTCCGAGACCATACGTTCCGAACTGCAGTTTCGTAAAAATAAGATTCTCACCATTTTAAGATATATCCAGACCAATTACAGAACCTGTACGCTGACTTCCACGGCGGAATTCTTCGGGATGAATCCCAATTATCTGTCCACGCTGCTCAAAAAGAGCACCAACTGTTCCTTTAAGGAATTGGTTCAGGAGCATCGTTTCACCTATGTGACTACCATGCTGCGGAACACGCAGCTGTCCGTGGACGAGGTGATTTTTCAGGCCGGATATGAGAATACTACCTATTTTTACAAGAAATTCAAAGAAAAATACGGTTGTTCGCCCAGGCAGTATCGGATAGAGAATTCCTAGGGAACAGGAGTGAAAAGGGTCGCAGCCTTTTGAGGGTGCGACCCTTTTTTGCGTCATGAAATTTTTAAATTAAAACGAAAAACATGAAAAAAATTAACAAAATATGAAATTTTGATGGAAAAGTTGTGAAGAAACGAGATTAAAAATCGGACGGCTTTCCGGTATAATAAAATCAGCTTAAACATTGACATCGGAAAGGAGAGGTGCAGGGTATGCAAAAGACCAAGAAAAAACCTGGGTACGTCAAACGTCAGCTGAAACGCTACAGGGCGCTGTATCTGATTTTGCTGCTGGCGATAGTCTATTATTTCGTGTTCCTGTATGTGCCGCTGATCTGGGGCGTGGAGATTTCCTTTAAGGACATGAAGATCGGCAGCACCATCCAGGACGCCAAATGGGTAGGCTGGAAAAATTATCAGTATTTCTTTCAGAACCCTTCCATGCTCAAGCTTTTGAAAAACACGTTGATCATCAGCATCAACAGCATGATCTGGGGTTTCCTGCCGCCAATTCTTCTGACGATCGCAATCTTCGACCTGCGGAGCAAGAAATATCAGAAGTTCTGTCAGACCATGGTTTATATTCCCCATTTCTTTTCCTGGGTCATTATCTATGGTATCGTGTATGCGTTTTTTCCCGGGAACGGGTTCGTGAACGGCATTATCCGGGGACTGGGGGGAAGGGAGATCGGCTTTTTGACTTCCAAGACGGCGTTCCTGCCGCTGCTCATCGGGACACAGATCTGGCAGGGCGTGGGCTGGGCCACCATCCTCTATTTTGCGGCGCTGACTTCCGTGGACACCGACTTGTATGATGCCGCCAAAATCGACGGAGCCGGGCCCATCCAAAGGATTCGGGCGGTCACCTTTCCCGCCATGAAGCCGGTGATCACCTTTTCCCTGATCATGTCCCTGGGAGGCGTCCTGGGCACGAACTTCGAACAAATCCTGATGTTCTACAATTCGGCGCTGTATGACGTGGCGGACGTGATCGACACCTGGGTATATCGGGTGGGCCTGGGCCAGATGCAGTACGGTTATGGTACCGCCACATCCATGATGCGTTCGGTGGTGGGCCTGGTGCTGATGGTGACGGCAAACACGGTTTCCAAGAAGGTTTCGGGACGGGGAATGTTCTAAAGGAGGCGCAAGAAAAATGAAGAAAAAAAATACGTCGGTTCCCAGAGGCAGCAAGATCAAAATGTCCCGGGAAGAAAAAATTTATCAGGTGTTTATTGCGGTGGTGGTGGGACTGGTGACGCTGACCTGCATTCTTCCGCTGGTATACGTGGTGGGAATGTCCCTCACCTCCGAAGGTGAAATGATCGAGAAAAGTTATTTCGTCATCATTCCGGAGCATCCCACCCTGGCGGCTTATAAAAATCTGTTTTCCAGTGCCAATTTCTTTACGGGCATGAAGATCACGGTGCTTCGTACGCTTTTAGGCGTTTTCACAGCCCTGGTGCTGACGGTTCCGGTGGGCTATATCCTGGCCATCAAGGATCTGCCTTTCAAAAATCCGGTGATGTTGTTTTTTATCACCACGATGCTCATCGGCGGCGGAACCATTCCTTCCTATCTGCTTTACCGGGACTTGCATCTGCTCAACAGCTTCTGGGTCTACATCGTGCCCAGCCTTGCCAATACGCATGGAATGCTGGTGGTCAAGCTCTTCGTGGAGGGCATCCCGACGGATCTGATGGAATCGGCGGATCTGGACGGGGCCAGCGAACTGCAAAAGATGTGGTATCTGGGGATTCCCCTGCTTCGTCCCACGATCATGGCCCTGGGCCTGTTCGCCGCGGTGGCGCACTGGAACTCCTGGATGGACGCCCTGATCTATGCGCCCATGAACAATAAAATATGGCCGGTTCAGTTCATTATCCGCAACATGATGCTGGCGGCCAGCACCAGTGCGGACAACGGCGTGAATCTTTCCTCCTTCATGAAGATGACGCCGGAAGGATTCAAGATGGCCGGCGTGCTGATGGCGGTGATCCCCATTCTGTGCGTTTACCCGTTCCTGCAGAAATATTTTGTAAAAGGAATGTTTACCGGCTCCGTGAAAGGATGACGGTTTACAGATAGCTACCATTTATCACTTTTAATTGATAGGTAATTGTTAAATGTTTTCTTGCGGATTGGCGGAAGTCAATAAGCCGCCTATAGGTAAGGAGAAACAAGGTCA
>CANQPH010000036.1 GCA_947625675.1 uncultured Acetatifactor sp. | reverse complement strand
AAAGTGTACACGAGGGATATTTTTGCTACTGATTGAAATAACGTACTGGAGGAATAAAGGACGGAAGAGAATAGAATTATAGGACATGATGTATTGGTACATATGTCCGGTAATCTATATGGATAGCAAGGTAATGGTGAGAAACTAAAAATATTTTTATAAGAAATCCGGAACCGCTTGAAAGATGCGTTCCCGGATTTCTTGTTTTTCGGTATCACGAATTCCGTCGAATAGTCCGGATGCCAAACAAAAAGAACAAAAGTTCGATTTTCTATCTGTACAAATTTGGTGATCTGTGGTAAGATATAAAAGCTCTTTTAGTTTTCCAGTGCTGCTTGGCTGAGAGGTGTCTTCCTTATTATGAAATTAGAGGTGAGCGTTTGTGCAAAATGAGCCAAAAATCTTCAAGCTTCACTCAGAATATCAGCCCACCGGCGACCAGCCGGCCCTAGCAAAAGAATTGTTGTAGGATGAACAATGCCTCTAAAATGAAATGATAAAATAAAGGGCATGTGGAGGTGATAGAAGATATGAGCTTGGTAAATATTGGGCCAGAAACCGAGACAATAGAATATAAGAAAAGCATCGGAGAGATGAAAGAAGCCATTCTATCTATTGTTGCCATTTTAAATAAGCATCAAAAGGGGAAGCTGTATTTTGGTGTAAAGAATGATGGTACAGTGATTGGACAAATTGTTAATGAGGAATCTTTGCGCAAAGTCAGTCAGGCAATTGGAAACCATATAGTCCCTTCTATTTACCCTGAAATTAAAGTAGTAACGTTTGGAGAACGCAATTGTATTGAGGTAAGTTTTGAAGGAAGCAGATGCCCATATCTTGCGTATAATGTGCCAAGAATCCGTATGGCTGACGAAGATTTGGTTATGGATCAAAATACTTATGAGGAAATGATCCGTAAACGTGATGACACACGGTATTCATGGGAGAGGCAAGTATCAGAGTATACGATTGGAGATATTGATCAAGAGGCTTTTTGTAAATATCTGCAAAAGGCAAGGGATGCCGGACGCCTGAGTTTCGAGGAAACGGATATAAAAACAGTATTGGATAAGCTGGAATTGACAAAAGGAAAGTATTTACTAAATGCTGGTGCAGCCTTGTTTTGTGACAGCGGCTTGAATGAGTTGCAGATGGCAAAATTTGCTTCCAATGAACGGCTGACATTTACTGATATACGCAGATTTACCGGCTCGATTATAGAACTGGCCCAAAAGGCAGAGCAGTATATTATTGATGCTATGGATTGGCGGGTAGAGATTGGAGGAGGGTTATCAAGAAGAGAGATACCTGAAGTGCCGATGGACGCTGTCAGGGAAGCTATTATCAACTCGTTTGGACATAAGCAGTTCGATTCCGGCCAAAGCAATGAAATAGCAATTTTTAAAAACCGTATTGAAATATATAATCCCGGCGCTTTCCCGGCGGGGGTATCTCCGGAAACCTTTATTGAAGGAAAGTCCAGACCGATAAGACGGAATCCGTTAATTACCCGCACGTTGTATTATTCAAAAGATATGGAAAGCTTTGCAACTGGATTAATGCGTATTAGTACAGCTTGTAAAGAGGCGGGATGCAGAGTTGAATTTGAACAGCAACCATACGGATTTGTTGTTATTTTTTATAGACGCAATGATGACATAAGCAGTGTCAATCGGACCGTAGTACCAAAAACTTCACTAAAGACTACACCAAAAGCTTCACCAATATCAATGAATGAAACACAGAAAAGAATTCTAAAAATGATAAAGAATAATCCTAAAGTGACTCAAAAAGAAATTGCCGAGGAACTGAATCTTACTGTTAGAGCCGTAAAGCTGTCAATGAAAAGTATGTCAGAGAAAGGTGTAATCAAAAGAATTGGTGCTCCGAGAAGCGGGGAATGGGAGATTACGGAGGTATAGATGGATCATTTTGTATTACGCAGCGAATATCAGCCCACCGGCGACCAGCCGGCGGCCATCGAGGCCCTGGTAAAGGGCTTTCGGGAGGGCAACCAGTTCCAGACCCTCCTGGGGGTCACGGGATCCGGCAAGACCTTTACCATGGCCAATGTCATCCAGGCCCTGAACAAGCCCACCCTGGTCATCGCCCACAATAAGACCCTGGCCGGGCAGCTCTACGGAGAATTCAAGGAGTTTTTCCCGGAGAATGCGGTGGAGTATTTTGTAAGCTATTATGATTACTATCAGCCGGAAGCCTACGTGCCTTCCTCGGATACCTATATTGCCAAGGATTCCTCCATCAACGATGAGATCGACAAGCTGCGCCTGTCCGCCACGGCATCTCTGACGGAGCGGCGGGACGTGGTGGTGGTGGCCAGCGTGTCCTGCATCTATGGCCTGGGCAGCCCGGACGAGTGGAAGCAGATGATCGTTTCCCTGCGGCCCGGCATGACCAAGGAGAGAGACGAGTTGATTCGGGAACTTATCGACATGCAGTACAACCGTAACGAGATGGACGTGGAACGGGGATGCTTCCGGGTCCGGGGAGACGTGGTGGAGATTTATCCCGCCCAGGGCGGAGATTTCCTGATCCGGGTGGAGTTTTTCGGAGACGAGATCGACCGCATTGCGGAGGTGGATCCTTTGAACGGCCGCATCCATGCCACGCTGAACCATATCGCCATTTTCCCGGCGTCCCATTACGTGGTGGGCCAGGAACGGATCCGGGAGGCCTGCGTGGAGATTGAGAAGGAGCTGGAGGAGCGGGTGCGTTATTTCAAGGGGGAGGACAAGCTCCTGGAAGCCCAGAGGATTGCGGAGCGCACCAATTTCGACATCGAGATGCTGCGGGAGACGGGCTTTTGCTCCGGCATCGAGAACTATTCCCGGCACCTGAACGGGATGCCGGCGGGGGCGCCGCCCCTGACCCTGATGGACTTTTTCGGGGATGATTTCCTGATCATCATAGACGAGTCCCATATGACGATCCCTCAGATCCGGGGCATGTATGCGGGGGACCGGTCCCGGAAGCAGACCCTGGTGGACTATGGTTTCCGCCTGCCTTCTGCCCTGGACAACAGGCCTTTGAATTTTGAAGAATTTGAATCCCACATTGACCAGATGTTGTTCGTGTCCGCCACGCCTTCCGTCTATGAAGAGGAGCACGAACTGTTCCGGACGGAGCAGATCATCCGTCCCACCGGGCTGTTGGACCCGGAGGTGGTGGTGCGTCCCGTGGAGGGGCAGATCGACGACTTGATTGGAGAGGTGAACAAGGAGACGGCGAAGCACAACAAGGTTCTGATCACCACTCTGACCAAGCGGATGGCGGAAGACTTGACCGACTATATGCGGGAGGTGGGGATCCGGGTGAAGTATCTTCACTCCGACATCGACACGCTGGAGCGGGCCCAGATCATCCGGGACATGAGGCTGGACGTGTTCGACGTGCTGGTGGGCATCAATCTGCTGCGGGAGGGCCTGGACATTCCGGAGATCTCCCTGGTGGCCATCCTGGATGCGGACAAGGAAGGGTTCCTGCGGAGCGGCACTTCCCTGGTGCAGACCATCGGCCGGGCCGCCAGGAATGCGGAGGGCCACGTGATCATGTATGCGGATACGATCACCGATTCCATGCGGATGGCCATTGATGAGACCAACCGCCGCCGCCAGATTCAGATGAAATACAACGAAGAGCACGGCATCACGCCCCAGACCATCAAAAAGGCGGTGCGGGACCTGATCAGCATTTCCAAGGAAATCGCCCAGGAGGAAGTGCGTTTCGAGAAGGATCCGGAGTCCATGGACCGCAAGGAGCTGGAGAAGCTCATCGCCGATGTGCAGAAGAAGATGCAGAGGGCGGCCGCAGACCTCAATTTCGAAGCGGCTGCGGAGCTGCGTGACAAGATGATCGAATTGAAAAAGACCTTGCAGGAGATGGAGGACTAATGTAGTGGAAGAGTCAATAAAGATGCGTCCCCGGGAATATATCAAGATCCGGGGCGCACGGGAAAATAATCTGAAAGGCATCGACGTGGACATTCCCAGAAATGAGCTGGTGGTGCTGACGGGCATGTCCGGCTCGGGGAAATCCTCCCTGGCCTTCGATACCATTTATGCGGAGGGGCAGAGGCGGTACATGGAGTCTCTGTCCTCCTATGCCAGGCAGTTTTTGGGACAGATGGAGAAGCCCGACGTGGACAAGATCGAAGGGCTGTCTCCCGCCATTTCCATAGACCAGAAATCCACCAACCGGAACCCCCGTTCCACCGTGGGGACAGTGACGGAGATCTACGATTATTTTCGTCTGCTCTACGCCCGAATCGGCATCCCTCATTGCCCCAACTGCGGGCGGGTCATTGCGAAGCAGACCGTGGACCAGATGGTGGATCAGATCCTGGCCCTGGGGGAGGGCACCCGGATTCAGCTTTTGGCCCCGGTGGTCAAAGGGCGGAAAGGGGAGCACGCCAAGGTCCTGGAGCGGGTCAAGAGAAGCGGCTACGTCCGGGTGCGGATAGACGGCAGCCTGTATGAATTGACGGAAGAGATCAAGCTGGAAAAAAATATCAAGCACAACATCGAGATCGTGGTGGACAGGCTGGTGGTGAAGCCCGGCATCGAGCGGCGTCTGACGGATTCCATTGAAAACGTGCTGGGACTGGCGGAAGGCCTTATGATCGTGGACGTAATCGGCGGGGAACCTTTGACTTTCAGCCAGAATTTCGCCTGCCCGGACTGCGGGATCAGCATCAGCGAAGTGGAGCCTCGGAGTTTTTCCTTCAACAATCCCTTTGGCGCCTGCCCGGTCTGCTTCGGCCTGGGCTACAAGATGGAGTTTGACATCGACCTGATGATCCCGGACAAATCCCTGAGCATCAACCAGGGAGCCATTGCGGTGACGGGCTGGCAGTCCTGCATGGACAAGGGCAGCTTTACCAACGCCACTCTCCAGGCCCTTTGCAAGGAATATCATTTTGACTTGGACACTCCTTTTGAAAAATATCCCAAGAAGGTGCAGGAGGTGCTGATCGATGGCACCAATGGGAAAGAGGTGGAGGTGCATTACCAGGGCCAGCGGGGCCGGGGCGTCTATCCTGTGGCCTTCGAGGGCCTGATTCGGAACGTGCAGCGCAAGTACCGGGAAACCTTTTCCGAGACCATGAAGCAGGAGTACGAGAGTTTCATGAGGATCTCCCCCTGCAACGAGTGCCATGGGATGCGTTTGAAGAAGGAATCTCTGGCGGTGACGGTCTGCGACAAGAATATCTACGAGATCACTTCCATGCCTGTGACGGATCTGCACGAGTTCGTGAACCACATGGAGCTCACGGCCCAGCAGCAGCTGATCGGGGCCCAGATCCTCAAAGAGATCCGGGCCAGGGTGGGCTTCCTGAAGGACGTGGGACTGGAATATCTGAGCCTTTCCAGGGCCACCGCATCCCTGTCCGGCGGAGAGGCCCAGCGGATCCGCCTGGCTACTCAGATCGGTTCCGGTCTGGTGGGAGTGTGCTACATTTTGGACGAGCCCAGCATCGGCCTGCATCAGCGGGACAATGACAAGCTGCTGAATTCCCTGAAGGGGCTGCGGGATCTGGGCAATACCCTGGTGGTGGTGGAGCATGACGAGGACACCATGCTGGCGGCGGACTATATCGTGGACATCGGCCCCGGGGCGGGCTCTCACGGAGGCGAGGTCATCGCCTGCGGCACGGCGGAGGACATCATGAAGGAACCCCGCTCCATCACGGGGCAGTACCTTTCCGGCAAGCTCCGCATTCCCGTTCCCGCCGCCAGGAGGAAGCCCACCGGCTGGATCAAGGTGCTGGGAGCCCAGGAAAATAACCTGAAAAACATTGACGTGGAGATTCCCCTGGGCATCTTCACCTGTGTCACCGGCGTGTCCGGTTCCGGCAAGAGTTCCCTGATCAATGAAATTTTGTACAAGCACTTGGCCAGGGATCTGAACCGGGCCCGCTGCATCCCGGGAAAGCACAAGGACGTTCAGGGGCTGGAACAGCTGGACAAGGTGATCAACATCGACCAGTCCCCCATCGGCCGCACGCCCCGTTCCAATCCGGCCACCTACACGGGAGTCTTCGATCAGATCCGGGATCTGTTCGCTTCCACTGCGGACGCCAAGGCCAAGGGATACACCAAGGGGCGGTTCAGCTTCAACGTGAAGGGCGGCAGGTGCGAGGCCTGCGGCGGAGACGGCATCATCAAGATCGAGATGCATTTCCTGCCGGACGTGTACGTGCCCTGTGAGGTTTGCGGCGGCAAGCGCTATAACAGGGAGACCCTGGACGTGAAATATAAGGGGAAAAGTATTTTCGACGTGCTGGACATGACGGTGGAGGAGGCTTTGTCTTTCTTTGAGAATCTGCCTTCCATCCGCCGCAAGATCGAGACTCTGAACGACGTGGGCCTGTCCTATATCAAGCTGGGGCAGCCCTCCACGGAGCTGTCCGGCGGAGAGGCCCAGCGGATCAAGCTGGCCACGGAGCTGTCCAGAAGGGGCACGGGCAAGACCGTTTACATTCTGGACGAGCCCACCACCGGCCTGCATTTTGCGGACGTGCACAAGTTGGTGGACATCCTCCACCGCCTGGCGGACGGAGGCAATACGGTGATCGTCATCGAGCATAATCTGGACGTGATCAAGACCGCCGACTACATCATCGACATGGGGCCGGAAGGCGGAGACCGGGGCGGCACCGTGATCGCCCGGGGAACGCCGGAGGAAGTGGCGGAGAATCCCGTCTCCTATACCGGTTATTATGTGAAAAAAATGCTGGCCCGCTCCCGCACTTAGAGAGCGGGAGAGTCAGGACTTTCCGGCGCCGGCCCCGTGGACTCCCGGACGATGAGCGGGGCCCGCAGCAGGATGGAGCCGATGGGCACCTTGTTGAGCAGACAGGACATGGCGTAAAAGCCGCATTTTCCCAAGGCGATCCGATCCTGGCGGACGGTGGTCAGGGGAGGAACGGTGTAGGCGGTCATGGGCAGATCGTCGAAGCCGATGATGCTCAAGTCCCTGGGCACCCGGATCTCCCTGTCGTTGCATTCCGTCAGGGCGGAAATGGCCCGCACGTCATGGGAGAAGAGGATGGCCGTGATGCCCTGCTCCACCAGCTTCGGCACGTAGGTTCTGGTGGATTCCGCCACGTAATAGCCCAAACCGATATAATCTTCGTTGATTTCCAGCCCGTTTTCCGCCATGGCATTCAGATAGGCGTTGTAACGGGCTTTTAAAATGTAGGATTCCAGAGGGCCGGAAATGAGGCCGATCTTCCTATGCCCCAGCTTGACCAGGTGCTTTACGGCCAGGTCAAAGCCCTCCTGGCTGTCGCAGCCGATGGAAGCCATGTAGGGATTGCTCTTGATATAGTTGTCATACAGCACCGTGGGGATCTGGACGCTGCGGAATTCCTTCATCCAGGGATCCAGCAGGGAGAAGCCCAGCACGAAGGAGGCCATGTAGCCCTGTTGAATCATGAAGACGCCGTAGGGTGTTTCCCTCTGGAACTGGGGCGTGACCGGCACCACGTCCACGGTGAAGCCTTCCAACTCCGCCATTTGCTTAAAGCCCAGCACAATGTCGTGGCCGAAGTGGTTGGGCGTCTTGCATTCCATGTTCTCGATAAAGATACAGAGTTTCTGCTCCTTTTTCTGAAGACGTTTGTTCACGTAGCCCAGTTCCACGGCTGTTTCCAAAATTTTTCGTTTCATTTCGCTGCTGACGTCGCTGGCGTTATTTAACCCTTTGGATACCGTGCTCTTGGAGACTCCTAATTTATCCGCAATATCATTAATTGTAGCCATGTTTTTTCCCTTTTCTTATGCAGGATGACGGCCCCTTGCGCCCTGGGCCGATTTTTTCTTTCATTATAGCAAGGGGACCGTGAAAAAACAACTGCGAAATTCAACTTGACGAAACTTTCCCGAAATGATAAGCTATGGGGGTGAAGTTTTGCTGACCATCATAAGAAAAGGGTTCCTGTCTCATGCTTCGGGCCGAGAAAGCCGGCGCATGGCGCAGGAACCTTTGCGGTGCCTGTTTGGCGGAAAGGTGTGTTATGAGAAAAGGATTTGGCAAACTCACGGCGGGAATTTTGATCCTTGCGATGACGGCGGGACTTGCGGCCTGTCAGGGCGGGAAAATGGCGGGCGGTGCGGGAAATGAGCAGACTTCTGCGGAAGTGGTCTACGACTATGAGCAGGAACTGAACGTCATAGATGACAATTACCGCAACTATTATGAGATTTTTGTGTATTCTTTCTACGATTCCGATGGAGACGGGATCGGGGATCTGAACGGCGTGGCCCAGAAGCTGGATTACGTGGCCGACCTGGGCTTTAACGGCATCTGGCTGATGCCCATCATGCCATCTCCCAGTTACCACAAATATGATGTGACGGATTACCAACAGGTGGATCCCGCCTACGGCACCGTGGAGGATTTCCGGAATCTGGCGGAGGCCTGCCATGAGCGGGGGATCCGGCTGATCATCGATTTCGTGATCAATCACAGCTCTTCGGAGCATCCCTGGTTCACGGCGGCCTGCGACTATCTGCGCAGCCTGTCCGAGGGAAGCGAGCCGGATCCGGCGGTCTGTCCCTACGTGGAGTATTATCATTTTTCCAAAGAAAAGCTGAAGGATTCCTATTATCCGGTGGACGGCACGGATTGGTATTACGAGGGGGAATTCTGGTCCGGCATGCCGGATCTGGACCTGAGCTGCGAGACCCTGCGAAGGGATCTGGAGGCGTCTGCGAAATTCTGGATCGACCTGGGGGCGGACGGATTCCGCATGGATGCGGCCCTACATTTCGAGGAGGGGGACACCCCTTTTAATACGGAAGTCCTGAATTGGCTGTATCGATACTGCAAGGGCCTGAAGGAGGATTTTTACATGGTGTCGGAGGTTTGGGCGGATCGGATGACCATCGCTTCCTATTATGCCAGCCAGACCCCCAGCATGTTCAATTTCGATCTGGCGGACACGGGCGGCAAGCTGATGAAGGCGGCTCGGGGCGGCTATGAGGCTTCCCGCCTGGTCCAGAGCATGGTCAATACGGAGGAAATGTTTCGGGAGGAAAATCCGGAGGCCATCGATGCGCCCTTCGCCTCCAACCACGATACCGGGCGGATTTCCAACGCCCTGTCCCGGGATGAGAAGGACATGAAGATGCTCTGTGGCCTTCTCATGATGATGAACGGCAGTCCCTTCGTCTATTACGGGGAGGAGATCGGCATGGCCAGCTCCGGCTCCAAGGACGAGAACAAGCGTCTTCCCATGATCTGGTCCGATACGGACGCCGCAGGGATGACCAAGGGACCGGTGGACGCCGATCCCGGCATCACGTCGGCCTTTCCCGGGGCGGAAGAACAGCTGCAGGATCCCCTTTCCATTCTGAATTATTATAAGAGGGCCCTGCGCCTGCGCAACGAGAACCCGGAGATCGCCAGAGGGGAAATCGCCATCGTGGAGGCCCTGACCGCTGGCCATCTGGCGGCCATCACCAAGACCTACGATGGCAGCGTCATCGCCATCCTTTACAACACTTCCGATGAACCGGCGGAGTTGGTCCTGGTGGGCACCGAGTTGGAGAGCATGGGCATCCGAGGGTATCTGACCACGGACGGGACGGTCATCACTCTGACGGAGGGAACGCTTTCCCTGCCCGGTCAGTCCATTTGTATCTTGAAATAATTTGCCTACAAACCGGCGGCTGAAATTTCGTGAAAAATGACGGGTTTTTCACGGAACGGCCGCCTTTCCCTGCGCAAAAGGACGAGGAAAAAGGCTTTTTCCACTAAACTTTTCTGGGCAAATATAAATTGGCGTCAGGGAGGTATGGCCTTGAAACCCCATAAAATCAAGAAAACCGCAGATTTCTAGGAAACATCCCATGCGAAAACAAAAACCATGAAGTTTCGAAACAAACCATGACGAAAAGTTTCGATTATTGAGCAAAAATGCACAAAAGAATAGACAAAAAACATTGATAATTGAAAATTATAAATAAAATAAATGAAAAAAGTCTTGACTCGTTCCAAAAAGTATGTTAACTTAACAATTAGCAAAACTTTACGAAACCTACATCAAAAAAGGAGGATAATATTATGAAATTCAAGAAAGTTTTGGCTACGTTACTGGCAACCGCTATGTCGCTCACTTTGCTGGCCGGCTGCGGCGGCAACGGCGGCGGAGAGTCCCAGGCTGGCGGCAACGGCGGAGAGTCTCAGGTCGGCGCTTCCGGCGAGACCACCGATGTGAGCCTTCTGGTATGGGTTCCCCAGAACCAGATCGACAGCGGCATCATTCAGGAGCAGGAGGAGGCTTTCGCCACCGCTCATCCCGAATGGAACATAACCTGGCAGAATGCGGCCGTTGGCGAGGATAACGCCAAGACCGAGATCCTGAAGGACGTGGACGCCGCTGCGGACGTGTTCTTCTTCGCTTCCGATCAGCTGGTGGAGCTGGTGGACCAGGGCGCCATCGCTCAGCTGGGCGGCGACACCGAGAAGATGGTGAAGGATACCATTGCGGAATCCGTCGTGGCTACGGCTACTCTGAACGGCAACCTTTATGCCATTCCTTTTACTCACAACACCTTCTTCATGTATTATGACAAGACCCTGTTGGATGAGAATGACATCAAGACCCTGGAAGGCATCATGGCGAAGGATACCCCGGACGGCACCTATAACTTCATGTTCGACGCCGCCGGCGGCTGGAAGCTGGGTGCGTTCTATTATGCGGCCGGACTGAACATCTTTGGAGCCAACGGCGATGATGTTTCCGCAGGCGTGGATTGGAACAGCGAAACCGGCGTGGCCATCACCAACTACCTGATCGACCTGGTGAACAATCCCAAGTGCGCTTACGCCCTGGATGTCAACGAGCTGATCAGCAACCACAAGCTGGGTGCATGGTGGGACGGCTCCTGGAATTACAATTCCTTCCATGACGTGCTGGGCGATGACCTGGGCATGGCCGTGATCCCTACCTTCAATCCTGACGGAACGGATTATCAGTTGAAGGGCTTCTACAGCTCCAAGTGCATCGGCGTGAACTCTCATTCCAAGAACATGGCCGCTGCCGTCGCTTTTGCGGCTTTCCTGGGCAACGAAGAGAATCAGCTGCTGCGCTACACCAAGTCCGCTCAGATTCCCGCCAACATCAATGCGGGTGCGGACGCCGCCGTGCAGGCCGATCCCATGGCTGCCGTTATCGTGAACGAGTCCAATAACTGCAGCGTGATGCAGCCCGTCAGCTCCGCATTCAGCTCCAGGTATTGGAACGCTGCGGACGCTCTTTCCAGCGGCATCACCGGAGGCACCATCACCAAGGACAACTCCGCTCAGGCTTTGGAGGACTTCGCCAAGGCGCTGTTGACTGAATAATCGGTGTCAAGACCGAAGACTCGGTAATTGAATGATTGCAGACAGGGATGCCCTTTGCGGCGTCCCTGTTTTCAGAAAAACATATTTTTTAAGAAAATTGGTGGGAGGTTCTCATGGGTATCTTTAAGAAAAAGAAAGAATTGATCTACACCAGACCCAGTGATGCGAGCACGGCCCAGGCTTTTCGACATGGCGACACCACGACGAAGTTGTCGTTTTTCATTTTCGGTCTGGGCAATCTCCTGAACAAGCAGATCGTCAGAGGTGTGGTATTTCTGCTCCTGGAAATCGGTTATCTCGCTTATATGATTTCCTTCGGCTTCAAGTCCCTGGGAGATTTCGTGACCCTGGGTACCGTGGAGCAGGGCCAGACCTATAACGAGGCTCTGGGCATTTACGAGTATTCTATGGGCGACAATTCCATGCTTTGTCTGCTGTACGGCGTGATCACCATCGCACTGACGGCAGCCATCGTATTCGTCGCCTGCATGTCCGGCAAGAGCGCTTATGCCACGCAGTTTCGGAAGGAAAGGAAGATGCACGTTCCCACTTTCCGGGACGACCTGCGTTCCCTGAAGGAGGAAAACCTTCATGCGCTGCTGCTTTCCCTGCCGATCATCGGGATCCTGGTATTTACCATCGTTCCCCTGTTCTTCATGATCCTGATCGCCTTTACCAGCTACGATCACGAGCATCAGCCCCCCGGAAACCTGTTTGAGTGGGTGGGCCTGAAGAACTTCATTTCCATGTTCAGCACCGGGGCCAACAACCTGGCGGGTACCTTCTGGCCGGTATTGTCCTGGACCCTGATCTGGGCTGTGTTCGCCACCTTCTCCTGCTACATCCTGGGAATGTTGCTGGCCCTGCTCATCAACCGCAAGGGCACCCGCATCAAGGGATTCTGGAGATTCATGTTCGTGCTTTCCGTGGCAGTTCCCCAGTTCGTGACCCTGCTGAGCATGAAGACCATTTTTGATATCAACGGGCCCGTGAACATCCTGCTGCGTGACTTCGGCATCATCGGGTCACAGGAATCCGTACCGTTCTTCACCAATGCCCTGTATGCCAAGATCACCATTATCTGCATCAATATCTGGATCGGCGTGCCCTATACCATGCTGTCCACCACCGGTATTCTGCAGAACATCCCGGCGGAGCTGTATGAGGCTGCCAAGATCGACGGGGCCAGCGCTCCCACCATTTTCCGGAAGATCACGCTGCCCTACATGGTGTTCGTCATGACGCCGAACCTGATCACCTCCTTTACCGGCAACATCAATAACTTCAACGTGATCTACCTCCTCACCGGAGGCGGCCCGAACGAGCTGACCTACTATTACGCCGGCAAGACGGACCTGCTGATCACCTGGCTGTACCGTTTGACCATCACCCAGAAGGACTACAACCTGGGCGCCGTTATCGGTATCCTGATGTTTATTATCCTGGCTACCGTGTCACTGTTAACCTACCGGCATACCGGATCCTACAAAGATGAGGGGGCGTTCCAATAATGAAGACAAAAAGATTTATTGTAAATTCCGCTTGCCACATTTTGCTGGCCGTGCTGAGTGTCATCTGGGTTCTGCCCATCTTTTACGTGATATTGACATCCTTCCGGGAAGAGGGCGGTTCCTACAAGAGTTATATTTGGCCCAAAGGGTTTACCCTGAACAACTATGTCAATCTGTTCAGCGGGGACAACAGCATTATCAATTTCCCCAAGTGGTTCATGAATACCCTGATCATTTCCATTTTCAGCACGCTGATTTCCGCATTCTTCGTGTTGTGCGTGTCCTACGTCATGAGCCGCCTGCGCTTCAAGATGCGTAAGAAGTTCCTGAACATCGCCCTGATCCTGGGCATGTTCCCCGGCTTCATGTCCATGGTGGCCGTGTACTACATCCTGAAAGGACTGGGCTTCCTGGAGACCGGCGTGATGAAGCAGATCGCCCTGATCATCGTGTATTCCGCCGGATCGGGCCTGGGCTTTTATATGGCCAAGGGATTTTTTGACACGATCTCCAAGAGCATCGACGAGGCGGCCTATATTGACGGGGCTTCCAAATGGGATACCTTTATCCATATCACGATTCCCATGTCAAAGCCCATCATCACCTATACCCTGATCACTTCCTTCATGGGCCCTTGGGTGGACTACATTTTCGCCAAGGTCATCATGGGTCAGGACACTCCGTATTACACCATCGCCATTGGCCTGTGGACCATGCTGGAGAAGGAATACATCAACCAGTATTACACCCAGTTCTATGCGGGCTGCGTGGTGATTTCCATTCCGCTGCTGATCCTGTTCCTGATGACGCAGAAGTGCTACGTGGAAGGCGTGGGAGGCGCAGTGAAAGGATAATTTATCAACTTCACGGGAGACGGATTTTGTGACGCTGCAGAATAAAATAACTTATCATAAAGAACTAGATGAACGCTTTCGCTACGATGGCAGCGACCTGGGCGTCACCTGTAGGGAAGAGGGCACCATATTCAAAGTATGGAGCCCTCTTGCTCACAGGATCACTTTGCGCCTGTTTGAAGACGGGGAGACCCAGGAATGCGTGAGTTACGAAATGACCAGGCTGCGGAGCGCCGGGGCGGAAGACTTCGGGGCTTCCGCTGAGACGGGTGTCTGGCAGCTGTGCCTGCCGGGGAATCTCCATGGAAAATATTATGATTACCTGGTCTGGCAGGAAGGGGAAGAGGCCCCCGTGCGCACGGCGGACCCTTATGCGGTGGGCTGTAACTGCAACGGCCGGCGCAGCATGGTGGTGGATCTGTCCCGGACGGATCCGGAGGGCTTTGGGGAGGATAAGGCTCCGGCCCGGAGCCCGGAGCAGATTATTTACGAGCTGCATGTGAAGGATTTTTCCTATGATCCGGAAAGCGGCGTGCCGAAGGAGTATCGGGGAAAATACAAGGCCTTCACGGTGACGGGGACCAACGGTTCTTATCCCACCTGCGTTGAATATCTGAAAAAACTGGGCATCACTCATGTGCACCTTTTGCCCATTTTTGATTATGGGGCCCTGGACGAGGCGGGTTCGGAAGGAGAGTACAACTGGGGCTATGACCCGGTGAATTATAACGTGCCGGAGGGCTCCTATGCCACGGATCCTTATGACGGAACCGTCCGGATCCGGGAATGCAAGGAAATGGTGCAGGCCCTCCATAAAGCGGGGATCCGGGTGATCATGGACGTGGTGTACAACCATACTTACAGCAGCGATTCCTGGCTGGAACGGATGGTGCCCGGATATTATTACCGGCATTGGGAGGATGGAAGTCTGTCCGACGGCTCCGCCTGTGGAAACGACATCGCCGCCGGTCGGCTCATGGTGGATAACTATATCGTCCAGTCCATCCTGTTCTGGGCGAGGGAGTATCATATCGATGGGTTTCGGTTCGATCTCATGGGACTTCTGACGGTGGAACTGATGAACCGCATCCGCCGGACCCTGGACGAGACCTTCGGCCCGGGGGAGAAGATCATTTACGGGGAACCCTGGAGAGCCAAGGAGTCTCCCATGGAGCAGGGCACTCTGCCGCCCCTGAAGAGCAATGTGGGGCTCCTGGACGAGGGGATCTCCATTTTCAGCGACGACACCCGGGATGTGATCAAGGGAGATGTTTTTCACGGGGAAGTGCCGGGCTTTGTCAATGGAGGCAAAAATCTGGAGGGCAGGGTGCTGCAGGCGGTGACGGGATGGCGCAGGAAGGAGCAGCCGGAGAAAATATTTGCGGGAAGCCCTGGCTTCGCTCCCAGAAGCTGTTCTCAGGTCATCCAGTACGTGTCCGCCCACGATAATTTTACATTGTGGGATAAACTGGTCTTGACCATGCACGGGGGAAGCGGGTATAATGAGAAGCATCCGGACGTGATGGCGGCCAACAAGCTGGCGGCCCTGGTCTATTTCACCTGTCAGGGCAATCTGTTCATGCAGGCGGGAGAAGAATTCGGAAGGACCAAGCTGGGAGACGGCAACAGCTTTCGCTCCCGTCCGGAGATCAACATGCTCAGATGGCGGCAGACCAGAGAATTTTCGGAATTGGTGGAATATTACAGCGGTCTGATCCGGCTGCGGAAGCGTCTGCCGGGATTGTGCGATAAGTCTTCCTCGGCGGCGGGACGGATCTTCGGCGAGACGGTGCATGGGGAAGGACTGGTTTCCTTCCAGGTGGACAACAGTGCGGACAGCGAACGGGAAGAGAGCTGGCCCCGGCTTTTTATCACCTACAACGCTTTGGCTTCCGATGCCAGGGTGCCTCTTCCGGAAGGAAAATGGGTCGTGCTGGCGGATGAAGAAGACGCTGACTGCCGCAAGAGCGTGGAACTGACGCCGGAGGGACAGCTTCCGGTGAAGGGCCGGAGCGGCCTGGTGCTGGGACTGACGGGTCTTGTGTGACGGAGCGGTGCAGAACGAGGACGCCTGACGGATCGGCGCAGGCCAGGAGCACTTGGGGAATTGGAGCAGAACAATGGTGCCTGATCGAAGAAAACGCAGCGGGAATGTCTGGCGGGACGTTTCAAGAGCGGGTTCGTTCTGCGGGGAGGCGTTGGAAAAGAGATTTTCGCAGAAGGTGGATCTTGACAATGAACGATGCAAGAGGGAAAAAGGAGTATGAGCGATGAAGAGAGCGAGCGGTGTGTTGTTACCGGTGGCCAGCCTGCCTTCCAAGTATGGAATCGGCTGCTTTTCCAGGGAAGCCTATGAATGGATCGATTATTTAAAAGGGGCCGGACAGAGTTATTGGCAGATTCTGCCGCTGGCTCCCACCAGCTATGGGGATTCCCCGTATCAATCCTTTTCCTCTTTTGCCGGGAACCCTTATTTTATCGACCTGGAGGAACTGATTCAGGAAGGGCTTCTGACCCGGGAGGAATGTGAAGAGGCGGATTTCGGCTCAGAGGAGCATTCTATCGATTACGGCAAGATCCACGAGAACCGTCTGCCCCTTTTGCGGGCGGCCTACGGGCGCGGCGAGATCTGGAAGGATCCGGAGTTTCAGAAGTTCGCAGAGGAAAATGCCTACTGGCTGGATGACTATGCCCTGTTCATGGCGGTAAAGCAGCGGTTTAACGGCGCTCCCTGGAGCGAATGGGCGGAGGACATCCGGAAGCGCTGGGGCTATGCCCTGGACTATTACCGCAGGGAGTGTTATTTTGACATCGAATTTTATAAATTCCTTCAATTTTTGTTCCGGAAGCAGTGGAAGAAGCTGAAGGATTACGCCAACGAGAACGGCATCGAGATCATCGGGGACATCCCCATTTACGTGGCCTTTGATTCCTCTGACGCCTGGGCTTCCCCGGAGATGTTCCAGTTTGACGAGGACTTTCAGCCCCTGGCGGTGGCGGGCTGTCCGCCGGACGCTTTTTCCGCAGACGGTCAGCTGTGGGGTAATCCCCTGTACCGCTGGGATTACCACAGACAGACCGGTTATGAATGGTGGTGCAGGCGGATCGATTACTGCTTCCAGCTCTATGACGTGGTGCGGATCGATCATTTCCGGGGGTTCGACGAATACTACAGCATCCCTTATGGTGACAAGACGGCCCGGGGCGGCCATTGGGAAAAAGGTCCCGGCATCGAGCTGTTCCGCACTCTGAACGCCCGGCTTGGGAACAGGCCGGGGGCTATGCAGATCATCGCTGAGGATTTGGGCTTCCTGACCCCTTCCGTGACAAAGCTTCTGAAGGACAGCGGGTATCCGGGAATGAAGGTGCTGGAGTTCGCCTTTGATCCCAGGGAGGAGACGGATTATCTGCCCCACAGCTATGACCGCAACTGCGTGGTCTATACCGGGACCCATGACAACGAGACCCTGGTGCAGTGGTACAAGGGACTGGACGAGGAAAGCAGGGCCTTTGCGGAAGAATACATGGACGACGCCCATACTCCTTTTGACAAGAGATATTGGGACTTCGTGCGCCTGGCCATGATGAGCAGCGCCAACACCTGCATCATCCCGATTCAGGATTATTTGGGGCTGGACGAGGAGGCCAGGATCAACCATCCTTCCACTTTGGGAGGCAACTGGACCTGGAGGCTGGATTTCAGCTTCCTTACGGCGGAAATGTCCGAGAAGATCTTCCGCCTGACCAGGATCAGCGCCAGAATGTCCGACTTCATGAAGCGGCTGGAGGAGAAAAAACGGCAGGAAGAAGCGGAGGCTGCCAGGAAGGCACAGGAAGCGGCGGAGGCCGCCAGGAAGGCGCAGGAGGAGACGGAAGCCACCAGGAAGGCGCAGGAAGAAGAGGAGACCGCTAAGAAGGCGCAGGAAGAGACCAAGGGCACCAAGAAGGCGTAGAAAGCGGCGAGCGGCCGCCCACATGACATCTGAGGGGAATGACAGCGAGGCTTTGGAAGAAAGCCGAGAGAAAGGAATAAAGAGTCTATGAGATTCCTATATGGGAAGCAGGACTGGAAGACGTTTAAAAGAGGGGAAGAGAACTGCTATTTGATGGTAAATGGCTTGGGAGGCTTCTCCTCTTTGAGCATCATAGGGTCCTGCAGCAGAAACGACCAGGCGGTGCTGATGGCATGTCTGCATTCGCCGAACCATCGTTACAACATGATTCACAGGCTGGAGGAGCGGCTGACCGTGGGAAAAAAAGAGCTGATGCTCTCCAGCCAGGATTTTCAGCTCCATGAAAGACGGGAGGAAGGGTATCGGTATCAGAATCGCTTCACCTATCGGGACTATCCGCAGTGGACTTATCTGGCGGAGGGCGTGGAGGTACTGCGCACCATCGGCCTGATGCATGGAAAAAATACGGTGGGAATTTCCTATGAAATCCGCAATCATTCTCAGGAGGAAGCGAGACTTCAGGTGCTCCCCCATCTGCAGTTCGTGCCAAAAGGGGGACGGGTGTCCCGAACCCAGGAGTTTGGGCTGGAACTGCAGGCGGCGGGCCTTTTGGGAGAAGGGATTTCCGGAGGCAAGGTGACTTCCCTAGGCAGGAGCCTTTATTTTACGGTGAACGGGGAAGTGGAGGCGCTCCCGGTTCGCTTGTGTGAGTCCCTGTATTATTCAGACGATATCAGGGACGGCAAGGTGGAGCTGGGTAGAAGTGTGACGAATCACGTTTTCTCCTGCCGGGTTCCCGCCGGGGAGACCCGGATTCTGACTGCGGTATATGGCATGGATGCCGTTCTCCCTTCCATGGAGGAGATCCTGGGAAGTCTGGTGGCTTATCGGGAGAGCTGGAGGAAGATTTCCGGCTTCAAACAGGAGGCGGCCCGCACCTTGAGCGCCGCCGCCAGCCAGTTCGTTTCCTATCGGGCATCCACCACCAGACAGACCATTTTGGCGGGCTTTCCTTTCTTCGAGGATTGGGGGAGGGACACCATGATCGCCCTCCTGGGGTGCTGTCTGTCCACGAAGCAGTACGAGGTGGCGGAGGACATCCTGCGGACTTTCATGTTATATTGCAAAAAAGGGCTCATGCCCAACCTGTTCCCCGAGGGGAAGGATGCGCCGGGCTATAATACGGCGGATGCGTCCCTGCTTTTTATCATCGCCGTGTATGAATATTACAGGCGGACCAAGGACCAGGTTTTCGTGGACAGTGCCTATCCCATCATGGAAGAGATCATCGAATGGTATGAGAAAGGCACGGACTTTGGGATCCGCATGGACACGGATGGCCTGATCATGGCCGGGCAGGATTATGACCAGGTGACCTGGATGGACGTTCGGGTGGGGGACATTCTTCCCACGCCCAGGCACGGAAAACCGGTGGAGATCAACGCCTATTGGTACAACGCCCTCCGCATCATGGAAGGGTTCCAATGTTCTTACGCCAAGAGCACCAGAGATTACGGGGCCATGGCGGACAAGGCGCTGGAAAGCTTCCGGGCGCAGTTCTGGAATGAAAAAGCGGGCTGCCTGAAGGATGTGATCTCTGGGGCCCCGGCGGACGCTCAGATCCGCTGCAACCAGATCTGGGCGGTATCCCTGCCTTTTTCCCTCCTGCCTCCCGAGCAGGAAAAACAGGTGGTGGACACGGTGTTTCGGAAGCTGTACACCCCTTACGGACTTCGCACCCTGGATCCGGAGGATCCGGAATTCCATCCTTTTTATGGCGGGGCCCAGCTGGACCGGGATCTGGCCTATCACCAGGGCACGGTATGGACTTTCCCCCTGGGCGGTTTTTACCTGGCTTATCTGAAGGTCAATCAATATTCGGAAGAGGCGAAAGCCTGGGTGCGGGAGCAGATGCAGAGCATTGAAACGGCCCTTTGGGAGGGCTGCGTGGGGCAGCTGCCGGAAATCTATGACGGGGGCAATCCCGTTTCTTCCAAGGGCTGCTTCGCCCAGGCCTGGAGCGTGGGGGAAATGCTACGGGTATATGAAAGCGTGGAAGTTTGAAAGTATGAAAGAATACCGGAACTATATTTTTGATTTTTACGGGACCCTGGCGGACATCCGCACGGACGAGGAAAAACCCCGGCTTTGGAAAAAGATGAGCGAGATTTACTCCGCCCTGGGAGCCCCTTATACCTGGAAGGAATTGAAAAAAGAGTTCAGAAGGCTTGCCGGGGGGGAAACCCGGGAAGCCTTCTTGACTTGGGAAGCTGAGAAGACCGGAACTGCGGCCCCGGGAACGGAGGTGGCCGGAACCGCACTGGCCCCGGGAGTAGAGACGGCGGGAATCGTACTGGCTCTGGGAAGTGGGATATCGGGAACTAAGCCGTCCCCGGGAAGTGGGGTGACGGAAACTGCGCTGGCGGAAGCGGAGCCGGATCTTCGTAAGGTTTTCCGGCGGCTCTATCTTCAGAAAGGAGCGGTCTGCGGGGAAGCCCAGGCCATCTGCACGGCTGTCACTTTCCGTGTCCTTTCCCGGAAATTCATCCGTCCCTACGAGGGGGTGCCGGAGCTTCTGCAGGAATTGAAAAGTAGGGGAAAGGGCGTTTATCTGCTGACCAACGCTCAGACGGACTTCACCCGTCCGGAGATTCGCCAGCTTGGCCTGGAACCCTATTTCGACGGCATTTTCATTTCTTCCGAGCAAGGCTGCAAAAAGCCCTCCCGGCGTTTCTTCCAAAAATTTCTGGAGACCTATCGTCTGGAACCGGTGGACTGCCTTATGATCGGCAATGACGAGACGGCGGACATCGCCGGGGCCGGCCGCCTGGGCATGGATACCCTATACTTTCGCACAGCCATTTCGCCCGGGGAACGTGACGGGGGAAACCCCGCCGACGGACTGAACCCTGCCAATGGACTGAATCCTGCTGGCGAACTGAACCCTGCCAGCGAGCTGAGTTCCGCCAACGGACCGAACCCCACCAGCGAGCTGATCTCCGTCAGCGGACCGAACCCCAGCGGCGAACTGAACCCCGCCAACGAGCCGAACTCCGCCAGTGGACCGAACCTTGCCAACGGAAGCCGTACCAACGGCATTCCCGCCACCTACTGCGTCCTGGACGGGGACTTTCGCAAGGTGCGGGAAATAATTCTGGAATAAGTTCTCTTAATTTTTTTTAAATTTTCCGCTTTCCCTCTATGAAAATAAAAATAATTATGATATGATGTTCGGTGGATAGGTGTCCTGCCTATCCGCTGTTTTACTGCAAAAAGATAAGATACGGAAGAATGTTTAAAATAAATTGTTTCGGCAACAAATATATATGGATGCCAGTTAGAAAGGGGTAACAGCTTCATGCAGTCCACGGATATCGGAATTGATTTGGGAACGGCCAGCATACTGGTTTATATTAAGGGAAAGGGCGTCGTGCTGAAGGAGCCCTCCGTTGTAGCATTTGACAGGGATACCAATAAGATCAAGGCCATCGGCGAGGACGCCAGGCTGATGCTGGGAAGGACTCCCGGCAACATCGTGGCCGTCAGACCCTTGCGTCAGGGCGTGATCTCTGATTATATCGTGACGGAAAAAATGATGGATTATTTTATCAAGAAAGCGTTGGGAAGGCGCACCACTTTCCGCAGGCCCAGGATTGCGGTCTGCGTGCCCAGCGGGGTGACGGAAGTGGAGAAGAAGGCCGTGGAGGACGCCACTTATCAGACCGGGGCCAAGGAGGTCTTCGTCATCGAGGAGCCCATTGCGGCGGCCATCGGGGCGGGCATCGATATTTCCAAGCCCTGCGGCAACATGATCGTGGACATCGGGGGCGGCACCTCCGACATCGCCGTGATTTCCCTGGGTGGCACCGTGGTCAGCGCTTCCATCAAGGTGGCCGGGGATGACTTCGACGAGGCCATCGTGCGATATATGAGGAAGAAGCACAATCTCCTGATCGGCGAGAGGACGGCGGAAGATCTGAAGATCAAGATCGGTTCCTGCTTCCCCAGACAGGAGCCCGATTACATGGATGTTCGGGGGCGCAATCTGGTGACCGGCCTGCCCAAGACGGTGAAGGTTTCCTCGGAGGAAACGGAAGAGGCGTTGAAGGAGACCACGGCCCAGATTGTGGACACCATCCACAGCGTGCTGGAAAAGACTCCGCCGGAGCTGGCGGCGGACATTGCGGACCGGGGCATCGTCCTGACCGGCGGCGGCAGCCTGCTGCGGGGCCTGGAGGATCTGATCGCTTCCAAGACCGGCATCAACACAATGACCGCCGAGGATCCCATGACCGCAGTGGCCATCGGAACCGGCAAATATGTGGAATTCCTGGCAGGCTACCGGGAGGATTGATCGAAACGGGCTGCTGTATCCCAGCAGCCCGTTTTCAATTTTTTGTATGCGGAGTAAAAAAGCGGGATGCAGACGATCAGCGGATATGTGGAGCATATCATTTTTCAAAATAATGCCAATGGCTACACTGTCCTGAACCTGGTGACGGAAGAGGAAGAGGTTGTCTGCGTGGGAATCTGTAAGGGTCTTTCCCAGGGAGAGACGATTTCGGCCCAGGGGGAGAACGTGGAGCACCCGGTGTACGGAACCCAGTTCCGGATCGCTTCCTATCAGACCGTTGCGCCCAGGGACAGGGTGAGCATAGAGAGATATCTGGGCTCCGGGGCCGTGAAAGGGGTGGGGGCGGCATTGGCGGCCCGCATCGTGAAAAAATTCGGCGATGACACCTTCCGCATCATGGAGGAGGAGCCGGAGCGCCTGGCGGAGGTGAAGGGCATCAGCGAGCGGAAGGCGCAGGAGATCGCCGTCCAGATGGAGGAAAAAAAGGACCTCCGGGAAGCCCTGGTTTATCTGCAGCAGTACGGGATTTCTAACACTTTGGCCATTAAGATTTACGATACTTATGGGATGGAACTTTACGGGGTCTTGCGGGAGAATCCCTACAGACTGGCGGAGGACATAAGCGGCGTGGGTTTCCGAATTGCGGATGAGATCGCCGCCAGGATCGGGATACATACGGATTCGGATTATCGGATCCGCTGCGGTCTGCTCTATGTCCTGCAGCAGGCGGCGGGGGAAGGCCATTGTTACCTTCCCATGGAACTCTTGCTGTCCAGGGCCCAGGAGCTCCTGGGAGTGGCGGAGGAGGACATCCGGCCCCAGGCGGAGAACCTGATGATGGACCGCAAGCTGGTGATCAAAGAAGAAGCGGTCTTTTTGGCCTCGTATTATTATGCGGAACTGAACTGCGCCCGGATGCTGCGGGAACTGAACATCCAATTTTTCCAGGACGCTGCATCGGGAAGCTGGCCGCAGGCCGCCGAACCGGCGGGGAAAATGACGTCCGCAGGGTTGGAAGATGAACCGTGGGGTGCGGAACCGGCGAGGAGAACGGTGGACAAGGAATCGGAAGATGAGCCGCAGGCCGCCGAACCGATGAGCCGGGAGGAGAGGTCGGTGCGGGAGAAGATCCGCCGCCTGGCCCTGAGCCTGCACATGGAGCTGGACGAGCTGCAGCAGGAAGCGGTGCTGGAAGCCGTGAAAAACGGGGTGTTCCTTTTGTCCGGCGGCCCCGGCACGGGCAAGACTACCACCATCAACATGATCATACACTATTTTGAATCGGAAGGCATGGACATCTTTCTGGCGGCGCCCACGGGCAGGGCGGCCAAAAGAATGACGGAGGCCACCGGCTACGAAGCCCGGACCATCCACCGCCTTTTGGAACTCAACGGGGATCTGTCCGACGAGAACGGCCGGAAGGTGCGTTTTGAACGGAACGAGGAAAATCCCCTGGAGGCCGACGTGGTCATCATCGATGAAATGTCCATGGTGGATCTGCCCCTGTTCCAGGCGCTTTTGAAGGCTTTGGTGCCGGGGATGCGGCTGATCCTGGTGGGGGATGTGAACCAGCTTCCCAGCGTGGGACCGGGCCAGGTGCTGCGGGATCTCATAAACAGCGGCGCTTTTCCCGCCATCATCCTGCAGAAGATTTTCCGCCAGGCCCAGGGCAGCGACATCGTGGTGAACGCCCACCGGATCAACCGTGGGGAGCAGATCGCCCTGGACAATAAGAGCAAGGATTTTTTCCTGTTGGAACGATCTGACGTGAACGTGATCTACAAGCACATGATCCAGCTGATCCGGGACATGCTGCCCCGTTACGTGAAAGCGGATCCCTATGAAATCCAGGTGCTCACCCCCATGCGCAGGGGTCCCCTGGGGGCGGAGACTTTAAACGGCATCCTGCAGCGGTACCTGAACCCTCCGGCTCCTTCCAAAAGGGAGCATGTTTCCGGGGAGACCGTTTTCCGGGAAGGGGACAAGGTCATGCAGATCAAGAACGATTATCAGCTGGAATGGGAGATCGTCAGCCGTTACGGCATCCCCGTGGACGGCGGGACGGGCGTGTTCAACGGGGATATGGGCAGGATTTTGTCCATCGATGAAATGTCGGCCCAGCTCACGGTGGAGTTCGACGAGCAGCGCCGGGTCACCTATGCCTTCGCTCAGCTGGAAGAGCTGGAGCTCTCCTATGCCGTCACCATCCACAAGTCCCAGGGCAGCGAGTATCCGGCGGTGATTCTGCCCCTGCTGGGAGGTCCCAGAATGTTGTTCAACCGCAACCTCTTGTACACGGGAGTCACCCGGGCCAAAAGCTGCGTCACCATTCTGGGCAGCAGCGCCGTGGTGCGGGGCATGATCGAAAACGTCAGCGAGAACCGCAGATATACGGCGCTGCGGGAGCGCATCTGCGAACTGTAAAACAAAATCGGAGAAGGTCTGCGAGAGCGGACGATATGAATCAAAAGAACGTTATTTTCAGTAACATGAGAAAGGCAGCCGGTCTGGCGGTGCAGCTGCTGTTTCCTTTGCGGTGTCCCGTGTGCGATGAAATCGTCACACCTTTTGGGGAGAAAATCTGTCTTCCCTGCATGAGGAAGCTGCGGTACGTCGCTTCCCCCAGATGCCTGCGCTGCGGCAAGGGTCTGGAGGACGGGGAGAAGGAATATTGTCATGACTGCAGCCGCCGGATGCATTATTTTGTCAGAGGAAGGGCATTGTATGAATATGGAAGCGTGGCTCCTTCTCTATACCGGTTCAAGTATGAAAACCGGAGGGAGTATGCGGATTTTTTCGGGGAGGAGCTGGCCGCCTACCTGGGAGATTTTATCCGGGAAACCGGGGCGGCGGGCCTGATTCCGGTGCCCATCCACAGAAGCAGACTGCGGAAACGGGGCTACAACCAGGCGGAGCTTCTGGCGAAGGCCCTGGGACGCTACACGGGTCTTCCGGTTTATGCAAAATTGGTGAAACGGGTAAAAAACACCGCACCCCTGAAGCTGTTAAATCCACAGGAAAGACAAAATAATTTGAAAAAGGCTTTTCATATTGTGGGAAATGATGTAAAATTAATGGAGAAGCTTTCTTCGGTCGTGCTCGTGGATGATATTTACACCACGGGGAGCACCGTGGACGAAATGGCCTCCGTGCTTCTGGAGACGGGGGTGGAGAAGGTTTATTTCGTCACCCTGGCCTGCGGCCGGGGAGTCTGACGTAAAGCACAAAGCGGCTCTGATTGAAAAGATTGTCCGGGGAATCCGGCAAAGACGCAAGGCGGCTCTGTCCGAAAAACCTGTCCTGGAAATCTGGCAAAGCGCAAAGCGGCTCTGGCTGAAAGATCTGTCCGGGGTGCGGGGAGAACGGACGGTAGACGGGAGGTTCCGATGCTGAATGAAGAGCGGGTCATTCTGATGACCAAGATGCAGACCTATGAAGAACGGGAAGGCAAGAAGAACGTATATATCGGCAATTATTTTCGGGGAGATTATATCACGATCCAGATTTTAAAGTCCGTGGTGAGCGCTTCCCTTGCGTTTTTCGTGGTCTTCATGCTGTATATTTTTTATGATTTTGAAGTGTTTATGCAGAATATCTATGAAATGGATTTGTTCGCCTTTGCCAAGGACGTGCTGATGGCTTATGGCGCAACGGTTATTGCCTATGGTTTTATTTCATACATGGTCTACTCCTATCGGTACAGCAAGGCGAAAAAGAGCCTGAAGGCTTATTACAGCAATCTGAAAAAGCTGAATGAGCTTTATGAGGAGGAGCAGTAACCGATTCCCGAAAGGATGAATGGAATGAGCAGTTTACTTGAGTTGCGTGAAAGATTAAAAGTGATTTATGGCAGAAACGATGTATATATTATTCCTGTGGTGAAGTTTCTGCTGACCTTCCTGGCCCTCAACATGATCAACGGGCATATGGGGTATATGAGCAGGCTGGACGATCTTCCCCTGGTCCTGATCGTTTCCCTGTTGGGTTCTTTTCTTCCCAACGGGTGTATTTTGCTGTTCGCAGCGGTATTTTCCCTGCTGCACTTGTATGAGCTTTCCATGGAAGTGGCGCTGGTGGGACTTTGCCTGTACCTGGTGATCTGCTTTTTGTATCTGCGTTTCGCTCCCAAGGACGCCATTGCGGTGCTCCTGACCCCCATGCTCTGCTCCCTCGGCATGCCTTATATCATGCCCATTACCATAGGGCTTTTGGCCACGCCGGCTTCCGCCATTTCCGTGGGATGCGGCATGGCGATCTATTATTTCCTGCACAACGTGGTGGAGAATGCCCAGGCCATCGGTGCCATGGAGGCGGAGGAAACGGTGGCGAAGCTGCAGCTGGTGCTGGACGTGCTCCTTCATAACCGTCCCATGATGGTGATGATCGTGGCTGCCGCAGTGACCATCACGGTGGTTTATCTGATTCGCAGGCTGTCCGTGGACTATGCCTGGACCATCGCCATCGTGACCGGAAGCATCGTCAACCTCGTGGTGCTGCTGATCGGGGATCTGAAGTATGATACCAACATGTCCATGTCGAGCGCACTTTTGGGGACTCTGCTGGCGGTGCTGGTGGCCAAGGTCGTAGAGTTTTTCCGGTTCTGCGTGGATTACAACCGAACGGAGAACGTGCAGTTCGAGGACGATGAATATTATTATTATGTGAAAGCGGTGCCGAAGATGAGTGTTGCCGCCCAGTCCCGGACCGTGAAAAAGATCAATTCCCAGAAGCGTTCTTCCGGAAACAGACAGGGGCGTTCCCGCAGGGAACGGAATGTCCAGGAGAATCGATTGGGGGAGAAGCTGGCCCGCAGGAGAAGCGTCACGATCAACGGCATGGAGGATTCAGAGGACTTTTTCCCGGAAGAATTGACCGATGAAAACGCCGGGTATGAAGACGGGTTTGAACAGGGAGGATACGAAGAGGAATACGCCGGAGACGGATATGCGGAAGGTGGTTACGAGGGGGAGGAATATGAAGATGAAGGGTATGAAGAAGAGTTTGGGAAAGATTCTTCTTCGGACGGATATGATGCTCAGTAAAGGATAGATGGTATGGGACAGGAATGGCTGGATAGGCTGGAGACGTTTAGGGATATACTGTCTTGCATGAAGGTCGGCGATTTGATAGAAATCTTGATCATCGCCTTTTTGTTGTATCATGTATTTATTTGGATCAAGGCCAGCAGGGCGTGGAATCTGTTGAAGGCGGTCATCGTCATCGCAATTTTTCTTCTGATCGCCTATAATTATCAGATGAACACGATTCTGTGGATCACCTCCAATCTGGCGCCCTTTGCGGTGACGGCCTTCATCGTCATGATGCAGCCGGAGCTTCGCAGGGCCTTTGAGGAGCTGGGCAAGAAAAACGTGCTGTATTCCTTCCTTCCTACCAGCGACACCAAGAGGGTGGAGGAAGAATTTTCGGAAAAGACCATCAACGAGATCGCCAGGGCCTGCGAGGCCATGAGCAAGGTGCGGACCGGGGCCCTCATCGTGATCGAGGTGGAGGATCCCCTGACGGAGTACGAGAGAACCGGGATCGATGTGGACGGCATCGTAACCAGTCAGCTGCTCATCAATATTTTTGAACATAATACGCCGCTTCATGACGGGGCGGTCATCATCAAGGGGAACAGGGTGACTTCGGCCACCTGTTATCTTCCCGTTTCCGGCAACATGGAGCTGGATAAGGAGCTGGGGACCAGGCACCGGGCGGGCGTGGGGATTTCGGAGGTGACGGATTCCCTCACCGTCATCGTTTCGGAGGAAACCGGCGGCATCAGCGTGGCCTGCGGCGGGGAACTGGAAAGGTGCCTTGATGTGGAGCAGCTGAAGGAACGACTGCGCCGGATCAAGAAGGACGACGAGCAGGGAGAGAAGAAGCACCGTATCTGGAGAAGAAAGGGAAGGAGAAAGGCGGAAAATGAAGAATAAGCTGTTTGCCAACTGGGGCCTGAAGCTGATTTCATTGTTCATTGCCTTCGGCCTTTGGTACGTGGTGGTGTATGCCACGGATCCCATCGGGGAGACCGTGTTCACAGATATTCCCGTGGTGTTTCTGAACGAGAACCTGATCCAGGATCAAAACATGGTGAGCGAGGTCCTGGATGGCACCAATATGATACGGAGAGTGACGGTGAAGGGAAAGCGTCAGACCCTGGACGCCATGAAGGACATCGGGGCGACCGTCATCGCCACTGCGGATTATGCGGATATGCGGGAGGATTTTACGATCCCCATCGAGCTCAGCGTGCCGGATCAGTACAGGGGTTCCGTCAATGAGATCACTCTGACGGACGGAAGCCCCGTAGTAAAGCTGCGGGTGGAGGAACTGTTGAGCCGGAATATCCGGGTGGAAGGACGGACCACCGGGGAAATCCGGGAAGGCTACCAAATCACGGAGGTGCGGACGGACGTGAACATGATCACGGTGTCCGGGGCCACCAGCAAAGTGAATGCGATCTCCAAGGCGGCGGTGGTGCAGGACGTGACCAACGTGGATTCCGACATCACGGCTTCCGGTTCCATCCTGCTGTTTGATCAGGATGGGAATCAGATGGACATGACCGGGCTTCAGAGAAGCCTGTTTACCACGGATATTACCGTGCGGATTTCCGCCACGAAGGAAGTTCCCATCGAGTATCGCGTATTCGGGACACCGGCGGAGGGCTATCAGGCCACCGGAGTCGTGGAGACCACTTTGAATTCCATCAAGGTGGCCGGCAGCACCACCGTGCTGAATAATCTGAACAGCATCGTGATCGGCGGAGAGGGAAGCCTCCTGGACATCACGGGGGCCACGGAGACCTTGGATCTGGATATCAACGTGAGAAATGCGGTGTCGGCAGCGGGCGTACAGGTCGCCAGGGACGTGACGGAAACCGTGGGCAAAGTGACCGTATATATTGAAAAAGAAGTGGAAAAGAGCTATCAGATCCCCGAATCGCAGATCAATATCATCAATCTTCCGGAAGGATCGGTTCTTCAGACCCCGGGAGAAACGGAGGTTCCCAGGACGTACACTCTGGTGCTGACGGGCCTGCGGGAGACTGTGGACCGGGTGAATGCGGAGACCCTGCTGGGAACGGTGGACGTGGCGGCCTGGATGCAGGAGCAGCGGATGGAGGAACTGCTGCCGGGCACATATTCCATACCGATTCAGTTCACGCTTCCTGAGGGCGTGGAGCAGCCGGACGAGGTGGAGGCCATCGTGATTATCCAGGCGGAAGAAGATCTCCTGGGAGAAGAAGAGGGAGAAGGACTGGACGGCGGAGCGGATGACGGAGCCGCAGCCGGGGGTTGATTTGGCAGAGGAATGGCATGATTCGGGCTTTTGACGCTGTAATTGTGGCATAGTACGATAGAAGAATAAATAGAAGATTGGAGGGAAGAACATGGTAAGTCAGAAGGTCGTTATCAAGAATCCTACCGGGCTTCATTTGAGACCGGCGGGGATCCTGTGCAAGGAAGCGATGCAGTTTAAAGCGCTGATTACGTTCCATTTCAAGGAAAGCACCGCCAATGCCAAGAGCGTGCTGAGCGTGCTGGGCGCCTGCGTCAAATGCGGCGACGAGATCGAGTTCGTGTGTGAGGGGGAGGACGAAAAGGAAGCGCTGAAGGCCCTGGTGGCCGCCGTGGAGAGCGGACTCGGGGAGTAATATTCACAAGAGAAAGCAGGGGAGCGGCCCAGGGCGAATCTTCCCGGGAGCAAGGCTGCGAAACCGAGAAAGGGTTGCGGTATCTGTCGGAAACTCCGGCAGAAGCCGCAACCCTTTTTAAAATTTCGGGAAAATGTTCTCGCTTTCCCGAATGCGACAACTCTCTTCCGATACCGCAAGGTCATGCGATAACCTCGGCATCATTCGTAGGAGAAGGTATCGTTGTCCTTGATGAGCATGATCATGGTCTTGCCCGTGTTCAGGGTGATTTCATTGCCGTTCTCGTCATAATAGCGTGTGGCGCTGAAATCGGAGGGCTTGGACCAGGTCACCTTGATCATTTTGCCGTTGGTGAAATACCAGCCTTCCTTCTTGCAGCCCTTTTCGCTTCCGTCATGCATGCCCATGACCAGGTACCCGTCGCCCAGATCCTCGGTGTGGGTTCTCTGCACCAGGACGTTTTTGAAAGCCAGCTGTTCTCCGTTCACGGCGTCCGTATAGGCCTTGCCGCTTCCGTAGTACCGATAATAGAGTCCGTCCTCTTCGTTGTATTCCAGGTAAGGATGCATGCTGTAGCAGCTGCTCATGTCAATTTTCTTCACGCTCTGGGCGCTGGCGTATTGATCCAGGGTATTGGGCTCCGCCTTGGAAGCGAAGAGGAAATGATGATCGTCGGTAAGGCCTCTGTAGGACAGGCTCCAGTTCCGGCTCTCGATCACCTTTTTGACGCCCGCACCGTTGATGTAACAGTTGTGGGGAGCCTTGCGGTTGTCGTCCCGGAAAAAGGCGGTATGGTCTTCGTCCAGATCCTGCACGTCGTTCCTGGCCAGAAGATCATTGACATAGTAGGGGCCGCCCACGTGGACGATGAAAGCGTCCCATTCCAGGGCGAGATAGGCGAAATAAGTGCGGAGGCTCCGGACGTTGCCGATCTTCTCCAGGTTCTCCCAGCCCTCGTAAACCGCCAGCGTCCTGGACATGCCGCCCTCCACGGGGGCTTCGTACAGGATGGAGGCCTGTGAAATGTTATAAAGGGGAAGGGCTGCGTTTTCGTTGGGGGTCATCACGGCGATGGGCCTGGTAGAGGCCACGTCCGCATCCACCCATTCGTTGGTCAGCAGGCTGCGGACCATGCCCTCCTGAGGAGGAACGGAATCGTCCGTGGAAACCGGTTCGGAATCCTCCCCTCCGGCGGGTTCGGTGGACGGCTCTGCCGCAGGCGTCTCTTCGGAAGGATTTTCTCCGGATTCCACCGGATTGATTACTTCCGGCGTGATCGGGCCGCCGTTGTCCTCCGTGGGCGTGTCATCCTTGCCGCAGGCTGCCAGGAGCAGGGCGGACAAAGTCAGCAATAACAATAACAGTTTTACTCTCTTCATAAGCATATCTCCTTGGTAATTCATTTTGTTGATACGAGTCTGTTCGACTCGACATCGGTTTGGTGCTATTCTTCAGTATAGCATAAATTGCGGTTATTGTCACAAAATTTAAGGAGATTTAAGAAATCTCTAAGAAATTTGTCGTAACAGTTCAGCCAGCCGCCTGATTTGATGGAAAATCGTGTTTTCCAGCAGTCACTACAGCCTGCAGACCAGGGTGGCGATCAGGATGCCGAGCAGGGCTCCGGCCAACACCTGAAGGGGCGTGTGGCCGATGAACTCCTTCAAGGTATCCACGGGGGCCATTTTGCCCCGGCCCATTTCCTCGAAGGCTTTCAGCATCTCGTTGAGCACCTGGGCCTGGATCCCCGTCTCCCGGCGCACTCCCATGGCGTCATACATGACGATGATGGCCAGGAACAGGGCGATGACGAACTCGAAGCTGCCCGCCCCATAGGCGAAGTAAGTGGCCGTGGCCAGGGAACAGACGGTGGCCGAATGGGAACTGGGCATGCCGCCGCTTCCCACCAGCCTCTCAGCCCGGA
>CANQPH010000035.1 GCA_947625675.1 uncultured Acetatifactor sp. | reverse complement strand
TCAATGTCTTCAATCACAACCTGGGTCCAATCCTCCGACGCCGGGATAGTCTGCTTGTATTCCTGTCCGTCCCCGTTCTTCACCGCAATCGTCGCAAAGTCACAGCTTCCCTTGGTCCAGAAGCTAAGCTTCCAGATCCCGTCCGTGATTCCGCTCAAACCATCGCTTCTCTGGAACAAGTTCAAGGACGGCCAGCTTCCCACGGGCATATCGATCTTCGCCGCATACTTGCCACCATGGGCGTCCGTGGTCTGACTGATCCGGATGGCGGCCTTTTCATTGCCTTCTTCTCCCCACCAGCCGAAGCCGTACCAGTTGGGGAAGATCTCGTTGATTTGGCCATGTCCCACGTATCCGGCGAAGCCATCCACAATTCCTTCCGCAAAGCCGCCGTTTACAAGCACTCCGCCAAGCTCCGGTTCCTCTACCACCTCCGGCTCCTTCTCCCCTACCTTCTCAAGAACGATATCGTCCAGGTATAGGCTGGAACCGTTTCCATCCGCCCCTTCCAAAGTGAATGTAAAGCCTTCCGCAAAATCACTATCTCCCATCGCATACCTTCCTAAGCCGGAAGACAGATCAATGTCTTCAATCACAACCTGGGTCCAATCCTCCGACGCCGGGATAGTCTGCTTGTATTCCTGTCCGTCCCCGTTCTTCACCGCAATCGTCGCAAAGTCACAGCTTCCCTTGGTCCAGAAGCTAAGCTTCCAGATCCCGTCCGTGATTCCGCTCAAACCATCGCTTCTCTGGAACAAGTTCAAGGACGGCCAGCTTCCCACCGGCAGGTCAATCTTCGCCGCATACTTGCCTCCATGGGCGTCCGTGGTCTGACTGATCCGGATGGCGGCCTTTTCATTGCCTTCTTCTCCCCACCAGCCGAAACCGTACCAGCTGGGGAAGATCTCGTTGATCTGGCCATGCTTCACATAACCCGCAAAGCTAGGCACGATCCCTTCCGCAAAGCCGCCGTTTACAAGCACTCCGCCAAGCTCCGGTTCCTCTACTTCCACCGGCACCTTCTCCCCTACCTTCTCAAGAACGATATCGTCCAGGTATAGGGCAGAACCGTCTCCTTCATGCTCATTCAGGGTGAACACAAAGCCCTTTGCAAAATCATTTTCTCCCAGCGCAAACTCTCCCAAACCGGAAGACAGGTCAATGTCTTCAATCACAACCTGGGTCCAATCCTCCGACGCCGGGATAGTCTGCTTGTATTCCTGTCCGTCCCCGTTCTTCACCGCAATCGTCGCAAAGTCACAGCTTCCCTTGGTCCAGAAGCTAAGCTTCCAGATCCCGTCCGTGATTCCGCTCAAACCATCGCTTCTCTGGAACAAGTTCAGGGACGGCCAGCTTCCAGTGGGCATATCGATCTTCGCCGCATACTTGCCACCATGGGCCTCCGTGGTCTGACTGATCTGAATGGCGGATTTTTCATTGCCATCTTCTCCCCACCAGCCGAAACCGTACCAGCTGGGGAAGATCTCATTGATCTGGCCATGCTTCACATAACCGGCGAAGCTAGGCACGATCCCTTCCGCAAAGCCGCCGTTTGTAAGCACTCCGCCAAGCTCCGGTTCCTCTACTTCCACCGGCACCTTCTCCCCTACCTTCTCAAGAACGATATCGTCCAGGTATAGGGCAGAACCGTCTCCTTCATGCTCATTCAGGGTGAACACAAAGCCCTTTGCAAAATCATTTTCTCCCAGCGCAAACTCTCCCAAACCGGAAGACAGGTCAATGTCTTCAATCACAACCTGGGTCCAATCCTCCGACGCCGGGATAGTCTGCTTGTATTCCTGTCCGTCCCCGTTCTTCACCGCAATCGTCGCAAAGTCACAGCTTCCCTTGGTCCAGAAGCTAAGCTTCCAGATCCCGTCCGTGATTCCGCTCAAACCATCGCTTCTCTGGAACAAGTTCAGGGACGGCCAGCTTCCAGTGGGCATATCGATCTTCGCCGCATACTTGCCACCATGGGCCTCCGTGGACTGATGGATTTGAATGGCGGATTTTTCATTGCCATCTTCTCCCCACCAACCGAAGCCGTACCAGCCAGAGAAGACCTCATTGATCTGGCCATGGCCCACATAACCGGCAAAACCGGGCACAATTCCTTCTGCGAAGCCGCCATTTAAGAGCACTCCGCCAAGCTCCGGTTCCTCTACTATCTCAGGTTCCTTCTCCGGCTCTTTCTCCGCCGTCTTCTCAAAGACAATATCATCCAGATAAAAAGAGGATGCCGTCGAATCATCGCCTCCCGTAATGGAAAACACAAAGCCTTTTATAAATTCATCGCCGACCTGAATTCCCTCGGAATCGGCAGAAACAGCTCTAATTCCTCTGGCAGCGGTAGAAACGGCTCGGATTCTCCTCCCAACGGTAGAAACCGTTCGGATTTCTCCGACAACGGTAGAAAGATCAATATTATCAATTACCGTCTGAGTCCAATCTTCTGTAGGAGTAATAATATATTCCTGTCCATCACCGTATTTCACCTTCACTGTCGCAGAGCCGATGGAACCCTTGCTCCAGAAACTAAGCCGCCAGATCCCTCCCGTGGTTTCAGTCAGCTCATCATTTTTCTGGAAAAAGTCCAGAGACGGCCAGCCAACATTGGGAATATCGAACTTCACCGCAAATTTTCCCCCATGAGCTTCAGTTGTCTGACTGATGCAAATGGCGTTCTCAAGAAGATCATTTCCCCACCAGCCATATCCCCACCAACCGGAGAATACCTCGTTCGTTTGGCCAGGCCCTACGTATCCGGCGAAACCGGGCACTAATCCTTCCGCAAAACCGCCGTTTGCGAGCACTCCGCCAAGCTGCGGCTCTTTCACTTCCTCTTCCGGTTCCTTCTCCCCTACCTTCTCAAAGATCACGTCGTCCAGGTAAAGGACGGAACCATCTCCCTCCGCGCTTTCCAAGGAGAACACGAAGCTCTTTGCAAAATCACTTTCTCCCAGCGCAAACTCTCCCAAACCGGAAGACAGGTCAATGCCATCGATCACGACCTGGACCCAATCCTCCGATGCCGGAATAGTCTGCTTGTATTCCTGTCCGTTTCCATTCTTCACCGCAACCGTCGCAAAGTCGCAGCTTCCCTTGGTCCAGAAACTGAGCCGCCAGATCCCATCCTGGATTCCATCCAGACTGTCGCTTCTCTGGAACAAGTTCAGGGACGGCCAGCCTCCAGTGGGCATGTCGATCTTCGCCGCATACTTGCCACCATGGGCGTCCGTGGTCTGGCTGATCCGGATGGCGGCCTTTTCATTGCCGTTTTCTCCCCACCAGCCGAAACCGTACCAGTTGGGGAAGATCTCATTGATCTGGCCGTGTCCCACGTATCCGGCAAAACCAGGCACGATCCCTTCCGCAAAACCGCCGTTTGCGAGCGCTCCGCCAAGCTCCGGTTCTTCTACTTCCTCTTCCGGTTCCTTCTCCCCTACCTTCTCAAAGATCACGTCGTCCAGGTATAGGACGGAACCGTCTCCCTCCACGCCTTCCAGGGTGAACACGAAGCTCTTTGCAAAATCACTTTCTCCCAGCGCAAACTCTCCCAAACCGGAAGACAGGTCAATGCCATCGATCACGACCTGGACCCAATCCTCCGATGCCGGAATAGTCTGCTTGTATTCCTGTCCGTTTCCATTCTTCACCGCAACCGTCGCAAAGTCGCAGCTTCCCTTGGTCCAGAAACTGAGCCGCCAGATCCCATCCTGGATTCCATCCAGACTGTCGCTTCTCTGGAACAAGTTCAGGGACGGCCAGCCTCCAGTGGGCATGTCGATCTTCGCCGCATACTTGCCACCATGGGCGTCCGTGGTCTGGCTGATCCGGATGGCGGCCTTTTCATTGCCGTTTTCTCCCCACCAGCCGAAACCGTACCAGTTGGGGAAGATCTCATTGATCTGGCCGTGTCCCACGTATCCGGCGAAACCGGGCACTAATCCTTCCGCAAAGCCGCCGTTTGCGAGCACTCCGCCAAGCTCCGGTTCTTCTACTTTCTCCGGTTCCTTCTCTCCTACTTTTTCAAAGACCACGTTGTCCAGATATAGGGCGGAACCGTCTCCTTCCTGCCCTTCCAGGGTGAACACGAATCCTCTTGCGAAGTCATCCTCTCCCATTGCAAACTCTCCCAAACCGGAAGACAGATCAATGCCATCGATCACGACCTGGACCCAATCTTCCGATGCCGGAATAATCTGCTTGTATTCCTGTCCATCTCCGTTCTTCACCGCAACCGTCGCAAAGTCGCAGCTTCCCTTGGTCCAAAAACTAAATTTCCAGATTCCTCCCTTGAGATCAGACAAGGAGTTGTTCTTTTGGAACAGATTTAAGTTTGGCCACATTCCTTTCGGGAGATCAATTTTAGCAGCATATTTACCGCTGTATGCGTCCGTGACATGACTGATGCGAATGGCAGATTTTTCATTGCCATCCTCTCCCCACCAGCCAAAGCCATACCAATTAGTGAACACCTCGTTCACCTGACCGTGACCTATAAATTTCCCGACAAAGCCCGGTTCTGCCGCCCTTTCAAAACTTCCGTTCCAAATCCCCGCTCCAGCCGATTCCTCAGATTCCATACCCGAACCGGAGGGATTCCCAGTTTGACCGGAGACGGAAGAAACTTCTTCCGCAGGACTCTGATCCGAAACCTTTTCCAGGACGATATCGTCCAGATAGAGAGTGGAGACGGAATCTCCCCCTTCTATGGAGAACAGGAAGCCCTTTGCAAAATCTGAATCCCCTATTGCAAAATCTCCGAATCCGGAAGAAAGATTAATGTTGTCGATCACAACCTGCGTCCAATCTTCCGATGTAGGAATGTTTACCCTATACTCCCGCCCCGCACCGTTTTTCACTGCGGCTGTTGCGAAATTACAGGTCCCCTTGGTCCAAAAACTGAATCTCCAGGTTCCTCCCGTGATATTGGACAAAGTCCCGTTCTGCTGGAAAAGGCTCAACGTCGGCCAAACTCCTCCTGGAGTGTTAATCCTCACCCCATACTTTCCTTCATGGGCATCAGAAACATGACTGATGCGGATGGACGAATTTTCATTGCCATCCTCTCCCCACCAGCCGAAGCCATACCAATCGGTGAAAAGCTCATTTATTTGTCCGTGGCCTACAAATTTATCGACAAACCCCGGCTCCGCCGCATCTTCAAAACTCGGATTATAAACCGTCTCAACTGCGACCTTGTCCGAAACTTTTTCCAAAACAACATCATCCAGGTAAAGGACGGAACCATCTCCTTCTTTCCCTTCCATGGAGAATAAGAATCCCTTTGTAAAATCATTTTCCCCTATTGCAAACTCTCCAAGACCGGCGGAAAGATCGATCCCATCGATCACGACCTGCGTCCAATCCTCCGATGCGGGAATATTCCTCTTATATTCCCGTCCCGCACCGTTCTTCACAGAAACCGTTGCGAAATCACAGGTTCCCTTGGTCCAGAAGCTGAACCTCCAGGTTCCTCCTTTGACCTTGTCCAGGGCCTCGTTTTGCTGAAACAAATTCAACATGGGCCAGCCGCCTTTCGGCACGTCGATCCTGGCCGCATAGTTCCCTCCATAGGCATCCGTTGTATGGCTGATATGGATGGCGGCGGCGTCATTGCCGTCCTCTCCCCACCAACCGAAGCCATACCAACCGGTAAACATCTCGTTTATCTGGCCATGGCCTACGAAATGATCCGCAAAACCCGGCTCTTCCGCCTCTTCGAAACCGGCGTTCAAGATCACGCCGTTTCCCGGTCTGGTATATTTCGACACGGCGATCAGTTCTGTCTTGGCCCAGTCAGTCGCATCATTACGGTTCCGGATATCCAATACCACGTTAATCGGCGCATCAAGTCCTTCCTCAGCTATAGAGCCGTCTGGGCCCACCAACCCTTCTCGATCGGAAGAATGCAGTGTGATCTGGTAGCCTTCAGGCGCTTCCGGCAAAACCAACCTGTCATCTGCGATCTCGACAGTCATGGAATCGATAAGACTGCCGGGACCGATCTGACGGTAGAATTCGACCTCGTCAAACGAAATGACCGTCGGCGCATCTGCGGTAAAAACAAACTCAAATTTTTCCAAAGATCCGTCCGCTACAGGAATATCCTTTACCACGAAGGTCTGATATTCCTGCCCGGAAGTGAAATTCTGACTTACCTCTGCGATCTGAGCGGTCACGTCACAGCTTCCCTTCACCCGAAAAGCCAGCATATAATAACCCGCCGTCAGATCCCGAACCGGAAGAGAGTTCTTCGATATGGTAGCGCTCTCCCCGGCGTCCAGGGATATCTGCATTGCGTTTTGGCCCGCATAAGCATCCCTGGAAACGCTTACGTCGCCGTTCCCATCCTTCGACCAGCCTTTCATTCCGGCTTCAAACCCCGGATTGCTCAGGAAATCACCTGGCGCCGCATATACGCATTCCGAAGAAAAACCTACCGCCGCCACGGAGCAAAGAAGGGCCAAGAAAATCCCGGCTAAAATATGAGGTTTTTTAGAGGTCAGTAAAAGCAATGTCATCAGAATCAGCTGAGAGAGGGCCGTTAGTGCCAGCATCACCCACAGCGCTACATGAGACGTCTTCCCAGTCCCCGCAACAGTACCATGATTTCCCGAATCGGATCCCTGGGGCGCATTGCCGCCAAATACCTGCACCGTTTCGGTGACAAAGCTGCTCTGCAGCGGATCGGCATTGTTGGTGATCTTGAACGTCAAAGTCACCCTGGTATCGCTTTCCGGAGTGACCACGCTGCCATCCAGAGATATGATATCCGGATGAGAAGACTCCGCCAGTTCTATCCCAAATCCCTCCCGAACCTGTGGCAATTCTATGGTTTTGCTTCCAGTCGGCACTGCGGTCAAACCGCCGACCAAGCCAGCCACATCCTCCGTGGTGGTCTCCCGGACCAAGGAAAAATCATCTATCGTCAGGTAGGAACTGGTGACATCGGCCGGATTGCTCACCCGAATCCCCAGTTTTCGGATGGAATCACGAACCGTCGCCTTCAAAACGATCTGCTGCCATTCCTCACCAGCAAGAACCTTTTCGCTCACAACCTCTTCTTCCATGTCCGCCTGGGCATGCAGCTCCACCGCAGAGGTTCCCTTGACATAAACGGAGAAAACATAGCTTCCCGGCTGCAGGGAATTTAGATTTGAAGTGGAAAGCAGATCAAAGGTTGATGGCGTACCCGGCAAAACAATGCGCAGGGCTTGACCACCGGTACGGAAGGCATTCGTCGGCAGCATTTCGGAAAAACCTATCGCCTCTCCGACTTCCCAGCCGGCTGGCAGAGACTCCAGGCTCTTATTGTCCAGATGCTCCTCCTGTAAATATAGTTCCGCATCATCGATCAAGGCATACACGAATTTATCCGAAACATTATCGCACCAAAAACTTAGAACCATTTCCCCATTGACGACGGGAATATCGGTAATGGATACATAATGCCATTCTTCATCGGTAGCGGAATGTGCCTCCCGCTCGTAGGTTCCATCCGGCGTGCAGCTCAACTTCACGTCCAAAGTGCCTTTGATCCATGCGCCAAAGGTATAATAACCGGTAGGAAGTCCCGCGAAGGAACCTCCCCCCACAGTTGTAAATGCCAGGCTGGATCCCGCCTCCAGAGAGATCTTCGCACTGAAATCTCCGGTATGGGCATCTTTGGAGGAAGTGGTGGCCGTGGATATCCCCTGGGCCCACGTGACGCTCCAGCCGGACGGAGCGGCGGCGGTTTCCTCGCCATCCTCTTCAAAAGAAGGATTTCTGTTCGCCAACAAATTGTCTCCCGCAAAGACCAGGTTTTTCGTCTCCAAAGGATAATCGCTGCGCTGTGAAAAATCAGGACTCATTACAAGAATATAATCGTCCGGACCGCCCTCGCCGACAAAGCTCATCTCAATAGTCGCCGTGCCGCTCGTCACTTCGATCTGTCCAATTTTGGTGGTGACAATGCCGGAGGAAAAGTCGATTTCCTGGGACTTTTCTTCCCCGCCGCAATCCTTAACCGTTATCGTTCCCTTTATCCCGCCGGTATTTACGGTGCGCACGCTGAAGGAATACGTGCCGTCAGGCAGATTTCTCAGAGTCTGGCCCACCGTGACATTACATTTCTCACCGCCGCGCACTTCCAATGCATTGAGATAATTGGTGGTGTAGCCGGTCCGAATCTTCAGGGCCTTCAAAGAGGCGTCATTTTGAATCTTTGACCCATCGGCGGCATCGGCGGTTATCGTGCCTTTCTCTGTACGATAATAAAAATTGGAAGGCAGATTGGTTCCCGGCATTACCTTTTTCAGATCTGAGTTTTTCATCAGGTTCTTTGCCAGCTCCACGTTGTCAAGAATCGTAAACAGACCAGGTCTGCCCGGAACATTGAACTGCAGAGAGATGTGGCCCGTCGTCACCGTAATATCGGGGATGGCGATCTGCTGCCAGCGGCCGCTGGTCGGCAGCACGGTAGTGCTGTCGTTTCCATTGTCCGTAATGGCGATCGATGCGCCCGGCACGGTATTTTTCACATATAGGGTCAACACATAATTACCGTTGGGAACATTGTTGATGTTTTGCAGAACCAGGCCATTATAGGCTTCCTGTGCGGATATCTCCAACGCTGCGCTGCCGTCCGGTCCAATTCCCGGAACCACCCGGGCGGCATCGATTCCGCCGCTCACGGCAACACTCCAGCCATCCGGGCGGAAAGTGTCGGCATCATAACTCTCAAATCCGAAATTTCCAACCAGGTTGCCCAGTTTATCCACCGCAATCCCCTTGACCGGCACCTCCAATTTGGAATAAGCTTCCGAGGCCGTCTCGTCATAACTGCGCCCATCTTTGTATACACCCGTCACCGATACCTTGACCACGGCGCTTTCCCCTGCATAGCATCCCGTCGTAAAGCCCAGTTCTGCCATGCCGTTTTCATCGGTATAGGAAGCCAGTCGCTGGTACTCATTCTGATTCTCCGCATCGGTCAAAGCCTCCACCCTGGCATTCGCCACCGGTTTGCCGCTCCCATCGGTTACGGTAAAACGTGTCAGGACCAGCTGGTTCATATCAAAGCTTTCAACCGGATTGCCATTGCCGTCATAGAATCCGGAAGCAGTCAGCTTTATTGTCTTTTCCGCATCGGCGGCGGACTTCGTGGTCTCACTCACCTCTGCGCTGTCTCTGTAATTGCCGGCCGCATCAAAGGCCCGCACCTTAAAAGTACAGGAGGTGTCCGCACACAGATCAGCGGCTTTCCAAGATGTCTCCCGGGTCTGCCCCACCGGACGGCCGTTCACATAGACCACGTAATGGTCAATCCCCACGTTATCCGCAGCGGGCTCCCAGCTGACGGTCATGGTATCACAGCCAACAACTTCCACCGCCACCCCTCCGGGGGCCGAAGGAGCCTTTTCATCCTTCTTGGAAGAAGACTGATAAGCGCCGATATCCGGCACTTCCGTGCCGCTGACGATATTTCCCCAAAAGTCCTTTCCTCCATTGTTCTCAACAAGCTTCCCTTTTCCAATGCATACGGAACCGGAAGAAAGCTGAAAACCCGTCAGATTTTCTCTTCCCAGCGGAACGTTGGAGGGATCGATGTCGGCGGATACCACCGGCAGCGGATCTTCAAAGCCCAGTACGATATTGCTGGGATCCAAGCTCGGTTCCCCTTCCGGATGACAGCCGTAGAAACAGTTATTCTCGGAAAAAACGGAAGCGTTCTCATGCATGTAATAGGTGGAGTCCGCACTTTCGTTGATAAAGATATTATTATAGAAATAGTTGTTATCCGATTCCTCCACCGAAATATTCCGTCCGGGCAGACCCTCGCCCACATAGATCACATTGTTGTAGAACCAGCTGTTCTGGGCGCCCTTCTGAACCCAAAGACGGCCGTGGCCGTCTCTGGCCCCCCACATGTCATTCACGCTGATATTGTAACGGAAAATATTGTTGGTGGCGTTATGGGGCTGATAGTTGCTGTCCCAGTTAATATTGCAGAACATCACCGCCTCGCCCCGGTTTTCATGGGTATAATTGTATTGAAAAATCGTCCCGTCCGTGTTGCCGTCCGCATCAAAGGCGCCGCAGTCATTGGAGCCCCCGTTATCCAGCGCATAAATTTCATTATATTGCCAGATCACATTATAACAATGGGCAAGCCACATACCGGCGTTGCTGTCAATATTGTCAGGCTTATAGGAAACGTTGTTTTCCACCACGACTCCATTGCCCACACGGCCGTCCATGCCTTCCAAATACACTGCGACGGCTGTGTTTTTCAGATCATTGTTGCTGATAAGTACGTTGGTCGAACCGAAAAACGGTGCCCATTCCTCCTCGTGGAAGCCATCCACTTCCCAGCTTTTCCATTCCGAGGTCAACACGATTCCGCCGCCGGTCACACCGGTGCGCTCGATCCGGTTGCCATCGATCAAAACGTCGTTAAAATTGGTGCGGATTCTGTCGCCGCCCCGCAGCGCCTTGAAAGCGATCGCTCCTTCCGAGCCGCTCTCATCGGCATCGCCGCCGTTGGCCTGACTGCGCAGACCTATGGATTTAGACGCATTGCAAAGCACGTCATGGATATAGCAATTTCTGATATAAATATGATTCAAGGTTCCCGCATCCCGGCCGATTACCAGAATCCCGCAGCGTCTGGCCATGATGTCGGAACTGCTCTTCAATTCCAGATTGGAAATCTCAATATACTCCTGATTGTACAGCCGGACCACCGCCGCACTGTTCTCAGTGGCACCGTTCGCATCGATCAAAGGCAAAGGACCGTCACCGTACTTATCGATCACGATGGCCCCATCCTGGGCATTTCCGGAGCCCTGGGGCATCAGCTGTCCCATCCAATATCCCCCGGCTTTGAACAAAATCCGATCCCCCGGCTGGAAAACGACACTATTGACCTTGTCCAGGCTCTTCCAGGCTTCATTCTGCGATGTGCCCGCATTCTGGTCATCCCCTGCGGCAGAATCCACGTAATAGGTGGTTCCGGAACCGCTGTTTAACAATTCATACTGTTGATTCATGGATCCTCCTCCGGCCAAAGCCTGTATCGAAGTGCCCTGGAAAGCGAAAAACACCGCCGTCAAAATACCGAGCAGCCTTCTCATACTTTTTTTCATACTATTCCTCCATAAGATTCCTTGCTTAATTGACGGGCAGGCTGTCAATACAGTCCCAATCAATTTCCATTGTCATCGTCTTCTCAAATTCCGCATATGCTTCCAAAAATTTTCCGTCCGAATAATCCGTTCCGCCGTTCAGCGCAGCCTTCAGCTTCAGCAGCCGATTGTTATGCAGATAGTTAAAATAGTCATATTCCGTATACTGTTTGGGACCGTAAACGACCTCTCCTTTCTGAACCGCTTCCAGACGGCGCTCATTCTCAGCCAGGAACTCTTTCTGAAAGGCCGCCCACGAAATATCCGAAACAATCCCTGCATCCTGCATCATCAGCTGTTCGGCCTTATACCTGGCCGCCCTGCGGACCGCCGTTTCCAGCAAACGCCGTCTCGGCGTCTGGCCATCTACCTCCGTAACCCAAAATTCAGGAGAATCCGTGATTCCATAAGTAGTATAATAGTAAGAAATGACTTCCGAGCGGCAGGCCTGTACGGCAAGCAACAGTTCCTCCGCCGTCACGGGAGTATTGTTCACCCACATAACCGCTTCCATCCTTTTAAAATGTCCGGCTCCAAATGCCGCCAATGCGCCCGCTGACAGCACTGCCGCCAAAAATATCGGAATGCACAACCATCTTCTCTTTTTCGGATCCAATAACTTTTTCATGGTTAAAATCCACTATTTATCTGCTTTCTTACGAAAAACCGTCTTGCAGACCAGGACGCTTTCCACAACGGTTACTACAAGGATGATCGCCAGAATGACGATAACAACCTTTTCAAAACTGCCGCTTCCGCTTTCGGAAAGATTGGAATCGACATTCTGAGAGGTTCCCGCCTCACCGCCGTTCTCCGTATCCTCGACCGCTTCCTGACCTTCGGCCGTCTTTTCAGAGACCAATGTCATGGTACGGTAGTTCGCCGGTGCCCATATGTCCGGACAAGGAGAAGTTATGATGCCATCGGCCACGCCGGAATCATTGATTTCATCATTGATCTGAAATTCCAGGCCAATCTTCGTCGCTCCGGCTTCCGGAGAAATTCTGGTCCAGGGAATCGCAATTTCCACCACATATCCGTCCGTCCCGTCCTTAATCCCCCATTTCGTATCGGCATATTCGCTCCTCATGCCTTCCTCATCTTTGACCGTATGCTGCAGCATGCCGCTGAGCTTACCGTCGGTGCGGCCGACACGGAACTGGGCAATGTCGAGATCCGTGCCATTGGAATCGGCTTCATCCAGGAAGACCTCCACGCTATCGGTTCCCCAGGGCTGGTCAGAATCCTTCTGACCCGTCGTGGGCGTCCCATCGTTCACCACGAGCAGACAATAAAGATAGCTGTCATCCCACAACAGACGGGCGGAACCCGTTGCGGCGCTGCCGCCCTCCGGCATCTGCAGGACAAATTCAATGGGAATTTCTTCGGAAGACGTATCCCACAATTCTTCCGCAACCCCGTCCAACGTGGGAGTTCCCTGCGGAATCTCGCCGGTTCCTTCTGCCGCCAAAACGGGAAATGCCGCTAAAAGCAATGACACCGCCGCCAAAAGCCCCAACATTTTCAATTTCATACCTTCTCCTCCTTAAATATTTTTCTGGTTTTCTCCAACACCCCCACCCTTTTCAGCAGTTTTCCGCACTGATCCGCCGAAAAAGGAATGTTCCCACACAAATAATGATTCCAAGCCTTTTGCTTCCCGGCACCGCATTCATAGCTCCATTCCATACGATAGCAATGAAACTCTTCCGTCTTACAGGGAATATCCGCAAGTTTTACGCTGCTTGCAGCCGGAAGAACCGTTCGCAGCCCAATCGCTGATTCCTCCGCTTCCACGTCCGTGACGGTCGCTTCCACCGTCACGTCAAAGGGATATTCATTTACGCCGAACAAAGCCAACTTCTCGTCCTCCGGCTCATCCATCATCAGACAGACCGGCGCCTGAGAACGCTTTATCACTTCATAGGCCAATTTTTTTCCAAAATAATAATCCACCACCGCATCCGAGAACTGGGGCCATCCATCCAACAAATTCCACCACAAAATTCCCGTTCTCTGCCCCTTCCGGATCCGGAAACGTTCAATAAAGAACTTAAAGGCTTCCGCCTGCGAGATCTGACTGAGCAATGAAAATTCTTCCAATGATTCCGCATTTTTCCCGAACAATACTTTTACCTGATTTACCATGAGCGGAATCCGGTACGCATAGGGGCCGTCAGGATCCAGGTCATAACCGGTGGCATGTACCAGCCATTCCGGATTGTCCTGGGGCGGCCAAAGATATTCTTCGGAAATAAATTTCCGAATGGAGTCCGATGACGGACAGCCGTGATACCCCGTCTCGCTGGCGAAGCAGCAAACGGTCTCCGTATAAAATTTCCCCTTATAATAATCTCTCGGTCCCCACAAATGATTTTCCGTGGTGCTGCGGATCTTGTTCTGGGCGACGGCATATTCATCCATATAAGGAGAGCTGGGCAGATACGGCCTCTCAGGGTCGTATTTCTGAAGCGCCGTCGGCAGGACCTTCCTTGTCAGCACGTTCTCATTGGGATTTTGATGAAAGACGGAAACGGCAAAAGCTTCGTCGCACTCATTGTCTCCTGCCCATATGAGCAGAGAAGGATGCTGTCTGAGTCTTAAGATGACCTTTTTCGCTTCCTCGTAAAGTCTGCCGCAGAATTCCGCATCCTGGGGATAGCAGGCGCAGGCCATGGAAAAATCCTGCCATACGGCGATTCCGTTCCTGTCGCAATAATCGTAAAACTCGTCTGATTCATATACGTTTCCGCCCCAGCATCTCACCATGTTGCAGCCGATGTCCTTTGTCATTTCCAAAGCCTTCGGAAGCCTGTCCGCATCCCGGGAATGGAACGCATCCAGGGGCACCCAGTTCGTTCCCATGGCAAAAAAGGGCTTTCCGTTTATGTAGAAACAAAATTCACCGCTGCCGTCCGGCTCCATGATGCTGGTGCGGGTTAAAGACACTGTCCGGATTCCCAGGTTCGTCCGATATCTGTCCACAACGGCTCCCTCAAAGCGCAATTCCACTTCGACCTCGTACAGATTGGGCTCCCCCATGTATCTGGGCTGCCAGAGTCTGGGCTCCCCTATGGAAAATTCCATATGCCCCGATGTATGGCGGGGCTGCCAGGTATGGTCAAATACGCTGTCGCCGCAGCGTCCTGTCATGTGAAGCTCATAGCGGCCCTGCAGGGAATGGCTCACCGTCATGTCGTACCAGGCTCTGAGTTCCGCTTTCCTATCATCGCAGAAAAAAGTCTGAATGAAAAATCGGTCGATGTGATCGTCAGGCATCTGATAAAGATAGATCGGTTTCCAGATTCCCCCCGACAAAACCCTCGGCATGATATCCCATCCATACATATGGGGGGCCTTGCGCACGGGCATGGAATCCATACGATATGACTGGGAAGGATTGAGCCCCACGTCGTATTTCCTCGCCTCCACAGAAGAAGGCCTGATGTGAATCACAAGTTCGTTTTCTCCCACGAGGATTCCTTTGGCGGGAAAATCAAACTCCACCAACATATTGTCGGTGCTGCCGATCAGGCTGCCGTTCAGGTAGATTTCGGCATAGGTGTCCACGCCCTCCAGCCGCATCCACACATTTCCCGTCAGTTCGTTCTCAAACCGGCAGGCATACCACAAATGATGCTCCTCATACTTTTGAAGTTCCAACACGTTCGTGGAATAAAATGGATCCTCTATCACCCCGGCCCGATACAGATCCAGTTCGAAATTGCCCGGCACGGATCCGTCCACGCATAACAGCCCGCTGCCCTGCAGCCCATCCGCCGTGGAAAAATCCAGTCCCTCCCGAACCGCTTCCTCGTAAGGCGCCATATACAGCTTCCATGCGCTTTCCAAGCGTCTCATGGGAAAGTCATGCCCCTTTATATTCATTCCCTTTCTCCTTCTATCGTGATGCATGAGGGCTTCCGAAAAAGCCCTCATGCTTTCTCAATTCCGATTACAGCCCTGCGTTATATTCGTCAATGACCGCCTGCCAAGCGTCGTCGAAGGCATCGATCCCCGCCTTGATGGAGGTCTCTCCATTCAGGATCTCCGCAAGCTTCTCATTGCAGATCTCCTTATAAGGACCATGATACAGCCCGGCCGTGTAAGTATTATACGTCTTGAAGTTCTCCGACAAAGCGGCGTCCAGCAGAACCTCTACCATCCCTTCGCTGCTGCTGAAGGAAGCGTAGTAATTTCTTAACAGCTCCTTGGTATCCGATCCCTCGATAGGAGAGAAGATATAGGTTATCATATCCGCAATGGCCTGGGCCGTTTCCATGTCCTTTCCAAGGGATGCCGGCATCATCATCACGTTCAATATCTGTGCGTTATACACATAATCGTCTTCCTCGCTCGGCTTGGGCATCGGGAGAACGCCGATCTTAAACGAGGCCTGATCTATATAATTGATCTTAATTCCGGGAATTCCGCATCCATTGGTGGTCATGGCGATCTCTCCGGCCAGGAACTTCTTCATGGGAACATCCCAGTTGTCGCCGCCCTGTTTATACCAGAAGGAATCATTCTGTACGATCTTGCTCAAAGTTTCCAAGGCTCTTTCCATATTTTCCGTTCTGAACCCGGAGGAATAGGTTCCGTCCGCATTTTGAATCATGGGGTCGGCATCAAAGGAAAGAAGATATCCACCAAAACTATCATCATACACATGACCTACCTGCGCTCCGTAGATCTTGGTCACTCCGTTTTCTTTTTCCGCCACCTGTTCGGCGACCTCGATCAGGCGATCATAGGTCCATTTCCCGTCCAGCGCTTCCTGATACAGGGCGGGCACGTCGATGCCTTTGGCCTCAAAAAGATCCTGATTGAACAAGAAGAGATTCTCCACATGGTTTTCCTCCTCCACGCCCAGGGTATAGAATTTTCCATCGGCTTCCTTCAGGAGATTTACGGCCGGCTGATAAAACTTGGAGCCATCCAGGACCTGACTCAGATCCAGAAGAAGCCCTTCCTTATAGGCGCTTTGGGCATCGCTGGCCCGCAGCACCACAATGTCCGCATAAGGAGTGCCGGACATCTCCCCCGCACGAAGACTTGGCAGGATATCGTCATAATTTACCACGTTAAACACAAACTTGCAGTTGTATTTCTCTTCCACCTCCTGCTTGCGGGCCCAATAGGTCTGCCCCCGCTCATCCGCCGCATTTTCATCCAGCCCAAAGAGATCGTTTCCCCATGCTACCATGGTGATCTCCCGGCCCTGCAGATCAATGCCTTCCGCCTGGACATTCTCTCCGGTTTCCGCACCGCCGGTCTCTTTTTCCGTCTCTCCGGCATTGCCGGAAGCAATTGATTCCACAGAAGAAGGATTGCCGTCATCCTCCTTGCCGCCGTTTCCTCCGCATCCGGAAAGGCACGCCGCCGCCAGAACCACCGATAACCCAATTCCTAAAATAGAACGCATTCTTTTCAACATTTCATTGACCTCCTTATATTTTTCTTTTTGGTTCCATTTCTGTTTTTGCTGTTTCATACTTTGCTTTTGTGTTTTCATACTGATGCCTGTCCGACTAGCCTACGATTCCGCTTCGCTCAATGCCTCCCTCCAGGTTCTTGTGGGTAAACGCATAGATCACGATCAACGGTACGCCCAGCAGGAGCGTTCCCACTCCATTGAGCATGAAAGCGAGATTGGGATCCGCTTCCATCTGCCCCATAAGCCCCATGCTTATGGCCGGATTCATCGGCAGGTTCGCCACCCCCACCGCCAGTACGGTTCTGGAGGAGTAGAACCAGCTGGGATAAAACGAGTCCGTCCACTGCCACACCAGGGAGAGAATGGCCACCACGAAGATCAGCGGTCTCCCCAGCGGCAGCATGATGCGCACGAAGGTGGCGAAATAGCCCGCCCCGTCAACGGCGGCCGCATCCTCCAGTTCCTTGGGCACGCTGCGGTAAAACTGTCTGAGCAAATAGATATACAATCCGCACCGCAGACCCATGCAGGTCATCCCGCCCAGGGCAAAGGGCCATATGCTGTCCAACAGATTCAGAGACTTTCCCGTTATCAGCTTGATGATGCCGAACACATCGAAGGAACGATAATTTAAATAGAGCGGTGTGATGATCACTTCAACCGGGATCACCAGCACAAGGATCACGGCCGCAAACAATATTTTTTTACCCCGGAACTCAAATCTTGCGAATCCATATCCCACAAGCGTGCAGGAAATCACCTGGGTTACCACGGAGACAACGCACAGGCCCACGGAATAGAACACTGCGCTGGGAAACCGGATCTCCTTCATGACGAGCAGAATATTATCCACCGTCCAGTGTCTTGGGATAAACCCGACGCTTTTATCGTACAAATCCTCGATAGACATAAAAGCGTTCAGGCATTTCCCCAGAATCGGATATAAAATGTAATAAGCGATTCCGCACAGCATCACCAAACGGATCAGCTTGAAGAGAAAGCCGCCCAGTTTCTTCCCCGTCCGGACCATCTCCGAGGGACTCACTTCTTCCCTCCTTTCTTTCCATGATTTTCCTTTCATCCCTTCTCTTCCCTCCTTTCTAATCGTAATAAAACACCAGCCTTGACACGATATATGCCATAAGCGCCAAAAACGCCAGTTCCACCAGACAGAAGATCAACGCCATCGCCGAGCTTAAGGAAAGATCGATATTTCCCGTTTTCGCCGTTTCCATCACGAGCTGCAGGACCGGGCTTGTCTGAGAGGACAACGTACCCACGATCGTATACACCATATTGGTCAAAATATAGGGCGAGGTCATGGGAAAGGTAACCTTCCAGAAGGACTCCCACCCGGTGGCGCCTTCCATTTTGGCGGCTTCATAGACCGAATCCGGAATGGATTTTATAGCGGCCAGAAAAATCAATATCTGTATGCCGCTGGAAGTAATGACTCTGTAGATGTTTTCCAGCGCAATACTAAAATACGCTTTTATCGAATCCGTCAGGCCCAGGATATCCAACACCCAGGTGGAAGACATCTTCATCTGCGTAAGATCGGCGGATGAAGATACCGTCATCAGCCCGCCCGTTATTTCCGCAGCGTTCAGCACCGCCAGGACTCCGGAGGAAGTGATCACCGGCATAAATACGATGAGCTGCATCAGGTTCCTTCCCCGGAACTTCCCGCTCAGCACCACCGCCATAAACAGACTGAAAATAAGGATCAGCGGCACATGCAGCAGCATATTGAGCATGGTTTCCGTCAGGGTCTGATTATAGGAGCTGTGCACAAGCAAGGCGTTTTTATAATAATCCAGCCCCCGGAACTCCAACGTATAACCCTCCGGCCGAAGGACGATTTTGTGAAAGCTGTACAAAACCGTATTGATCACGCTGGGCAGAAAGATCAGGAGCAACCCTGCGATAAACGGCGATACAAACAGCCATCCCGCCCTTTCCCTTCTCACCGTAACTGACCTTCGTTTCGATCTCGTCTTTATCATACTTCCTCGCATTCTGCCGCCGATTAGGCGGCATTTAAATTTAGGGGACTTTGTGCGGCAGCACAAATCCCGAGATTGTAAATAGCCGAACGGCTATTTCCAATCTTTCACCTCAGCACTTTAAAATTGCGTGCGCCTACAGTCTCCCCGCTTGCGACGACGTCATATTCGTTGTAGTTTACGATCACGGATATCTCGCCGTACTGCGTGCGATACACCCCGTCTTCCACTCTGGAATGGCCGGTAATCTCTTTTCCTTCCACGTCGGCCAGCTCCTCTTTCATACGTCTGTATTGTTCTGTGGCGGTGCCGATCCAATTTTCATAGGACATGGAATAGGCTTCTTCCGTCTCCACCCCTTTCAGAGCGCTTATCTCGACATCCGGCTCGTAGATCCACTCATAATAGAGATCGCTTCCGGTCTCCACGGCCTTCAGAAAGCACGTTTCCAAATCCCCGCTTCTGTTGAAAGCGCCCGATGCGTAATGCATGTGTCCCGAAAGGACCATCTGCAGGAAAGGCACGCTTTCATCTATAAGCATATGTTCTGAAGACTTCATCGGCAGATCAACGGCGCCGTCAAGATATTTCCACAGATACTGATTCGGATCGCAGGCCGTGATCCCGTACCTTTCAGAGGCAGCCTCCACCGCCCGGGCAATGAGTCCCTTTGACGCCTCTCTGTCAATGGTTTGCCCTTTGCGAAAGTCGGAAGTCAGCACCCTTCCGGCATCCGTCAGCCATAGATGGGCAACTCCATACCGATGGACGGACTCACAATAATCTCCAAGAGCGCTTTCAAAATAACGGGGACTCAGATAATAGAAGGTGTCTCTGCGCTCGTCCGGCCGCAGGGTGGCAGGATTGAAACGATATCCTACCGCCAGCGTGTGATTCAGGAAACGGGCGGCATCCAGGAATTGGTTAAAGCGAGGCCAGCTCTCATATACCTTCAATAGGTCCGCACCAAGTCCCACTTCTCCATACCCCTCCGCCTCCGAGAGCAACTGTTCCAGAGCGCTTTTTCCTCCCAGGAAGGAAGCGATGCCCACCCTTCCCGTTACCGCATGATGCTGAATTCCTCCGCCAAACCAGGAAGTCATCCCCAGGTTTATATCCGAGACGCCCTCTTCCTTCAGCCTGTCCACGATCTCATCGGCCTGGGAAAAAGAAGTGACCGTCTGGGTTTTCTCATAGGGGATCCCCAAAAAGGAGGTTTCCTTCCAGATCTTTGCGATCAGCTTGAGATCGAACCGTATCCCCTCTTCTCCCGAAGCCTTCAATATCCCTGTTTCTTTCAGATATTCCCGGTAAAGACAGGCCAGACCTGAATAATCCGCCTCTTCCTTTCCTGTGAATAAATATCTTATGGAAATTCGTCCGCCATAAGGCTCCTCCTGATACAAATTGGTATTTACCACGACCAATTTGTCGGAAAATTCTTCCACCGCCATGGGAGTGATCTCAAACCGCGTTCTCACCCAATTTCGATCATTTTCGCCTCCCGCCACGCCTGCTTCGATTTTCCCGTGGCTTTCCCCTTCCTCCACCACGGCGAGCATCGCCTTTTCCGCCTGATATGCGATACCGAAAGCAGGAAAATCCGCCTTTGCGGTGGAAAAGCTCGCTTCCGTCCGCTCTATCCCGCCATCCTCTCCGTAGATCGGCAGAGAATAAGAATATACGCTTCTTTTATCGTTATTGAAATAAATCAATGCGCCGGAGCCATCCGGGACGAAAAGATATCCTTTCTCTTCCGTTCCTGCGGAGCCAAAATACGGCATCACCACAAGATCACCCAGTCTGCACTGGGAAGGGACCGTGATTTTGGAGGCGGGAATGGAAACGGCGAGGGTATGACCCTCCAGTACAAACTCCATCGGGATTTCGATCCGGACAAAGCTATCCACGGCAACGTCATATCCGGCCGCCAGATTATCCGCTTCAATCTCCTCCACCGTATAACCGGCCCCTACGTACAGCGCCTGATAGAGCGTCTCCAACTGGTATCCCGGAGCATAGAGATCAAGGAAGTAATACTCCTCATCTTCCTCCAGGGCCGTATACAATTCCTGGTATTTCTGCTTTACGACAGTGCTTGTAATCTCTCCGGGCTTTTGCAGCAAATAATATTTCTCAACGCTCTGTCTCTCATCCTCCGACAGCTTCGATAAAATCTTTTCCTCGAATTTCTCCTTCGCCACCACCGCCGGAAGCATTTCCCTCGAGATTTCCCCCTTTTCAAAGGCAAAAAGCATCCGGATCCCGTCGGGAATCATCTCATATTCAAAGGTGCCGTTTGCGACACAGCTGCGATAAGAATTCAGGACATTGAGCACGTCGTTCTGGTCATAATATCTGATCTGCAAAATGGACTTCAAATTATCGGCAGCCGAACCGGAAGAAGTCCCTTCCGCTTCCGGCGGATTGGAATACCACCAGTTCTGGGAGGTTTTATCAAGCAGAGCCACTGCCGACGAGGATGGGCCAAAAAACATCGCCAGTTCCTCGTTCTCCGCCGCCAGCTTCATTCCTTCGGGGGCCCGTTGATCTTCTCGAAGCTCCCCCTGTACCGTTTCCGCCATCTGACTGTCGCCATAGAGAGCCCCCTTGACACTGCCCGGCATATAGAGTGAGGCGAGATTGGCCGCCAGGGCGATCAGACAAAGACAGCCTGCCAGAATCAGCCATTTATATGCGTTCCATATATCCCTGAAGGATTTTTTCCTCTTTTCGCTGTGCTTCATCCAAGCCACCTCATACATTGATCACAAGTTCCCGGTAAAGGTTCCACAAGAAGTATCTCATCTGGTCCACAAGGTTCAACAGCAGAATCGCCAAAAAGATCACGATGGCCATCGCCGCCACGATCAATGCGATCACCTCCACCGAACGTCCAAGCGTATAATTATGCACCGTGATCACCGATGCCACCAACAGGATTACGCACCAGATGGTGCCGAATCCGATCATCACCGTCAGCACCGTGCCCTGATCAAGGGTGAACACATTTGACAAAAGAACAGCAAAAAACTTAAATGCGATGTACGGAGCCAACGCATAAGCCGTCGCCATCACGATCACGGAAGGCTTTCCATCCCCATCCATCAGGGTGGAAACGGCCCAGTTACAGACGCACCAGAGCAGCACCGGGAGAACGGAAATGCCCAGGACTTCCAAAAGTCGGAATTCACTGTTCAACGGTCGGAAGAGAAATCCCGTCATTCCTTTATCCATGATCCAGACCAGGACCCAGGCCCCGTAGAGAATGCAGGCGGAGCTCATCTTTCCCCGTTTCTCGTGGGTCATGTCCCAAAAACCGTCAAAGGGATGAAGGGAGATATAAACGGAATACCTCAAGCCTTCCACCCATTCCGGTACGTTTCCCGCCTTCTTCTCCCTGGGACGCCTCTTTCGGACGCAATACCAGATAAAAAGCGCCAGTGCCGCAATGACGATGCCGGCCACCAGGAATCCGAAAATTCTGGACAGGATTTCCTGCTGATACATTTCATAGGCTTCCGAATAAGTCATCTTGTCTCCGCCCAGCTTCGCATACCGCATGGCCTGGACATATTCCCCTCGCATGTAATAAACCTTACCGATGCCTATATGGGCTATGGGTAGCTGAGAATGATAGCGCAGGACCTCATTCCAGCTCTTTTCCGATTCTTCATACTTCCCGTCAAGATATTGCTGCCTGGCATCGATGATCAGCCTTCCGTAATCCGTCAGGGTAAAGGCGGTGAGGGATGCTGTGTTCTGATCGAGGACATAAATCCTATCCTGATACGCATCCACGGCCACGGGCCTTACGAATTTTCCCGCCTCCGCCCCGTAACCGCCCAGGATAAACAGGATTTCCCCCGTGTCGCCATAGGCAAAGATGCGTCCTCTGGTTTCGTCAAGGCACAAATAACCATAGGATTGAGAAGATACATCGACCAGGCGGGATGCGCCCTGCAGGGTGGAATCATCCCAAATTGGAAACTGCAGATCACCCACGGGCTTTCCATAGACCACGCTGTTTTTCAAAATATTCTGTCCCAGGGCGTTTTGCCTTCTCACGGGATCGCCGCTCGCCGGATTGTCGGTATCTCCAATAGAGGTTACGGTATATACAAACCCTTCTTCATCCGCATCCAGGCCGTCAAACTCCATGGGCAGGGACTTCACCATTTTTTTCCTCTGCACCTGGGTGGAAAGCTTTTTCCAAATCCAGTCCCAGAGATTCACGGAGACCTCGTTGGCTCCCAGGAATCCCACAAAGGAGCCCTTGCTGTCAAACTGCATGAGCCCGTCGTAGCTCCCCTCCGAAATGACGTAGGTGTTGCCCAGATCGTCCGCCGATACCTTAAGGGGCCGAAAGACGAATCGCTCGTCGAAGACCTCCGCCCCCGTTACGGTGAGCACCTTCACCGCCGTCCTCCGCTCATCGCACGCCAGGACCCGCTGATTCCCCTTGTCCGCAATATAAAGCAGTCCGTTTCCATCCACGAAGACGCCGGAGGGCGAAGACAGATCTTCCAGCCGATCCCCCGGCAGAAGCAATGCGGTGATTTCTTCTTTCAAGTGCAGACTGCCGTCAAGAACCACGATCCGATTATTTCCGGTGTCCGCCACATAAATATCTCCTTCCGGGGAAACGGCCAAATCCGAGGGTGCGCTGAGCCCCATACCTCCCCAGGACTCATGATTGGTATCCAGAACCCTATCAACGGCTGCGGCTTCCGGAGCCCCTACCGCATAAAGCTCCAGAGAATAGGTATAGTCCTCTGCAAAAGCCGTCTGCGGGACGCAGAGGATCGCCACCAATAACGCCATGGCGGATATCATCAGCCGTTTTATCTCCCTCAATGCGGTCTACCTCCTGTTCTTATTCCTTCATGCCCGAAGTTGACATGGTCTCTATCACCTGATTCTGGGACAAAATGAACGTGCCGATGGGAACGATCAGCATACAGAGCGAAATCGCCGCCCCTGCGCCCGTCCTTGCCACGCCGCTTTGTACGATCTGATTTAATGCGACCGGCAGGGTTTTCAGATTCTCGCTGTAGATAAAGTTGCCGCCGGTGGTGTTCCAAAGAGCCTGTATGGACAAGATCCCCAGGGTCATCCAGGCCGGCTTCATGAGGGGCAGCACGATCTTGAAAATGATATACAGCTCTCCGGCCCCGTCAATGCGGGCCGCTTCCAGCAGAACGTCGGGAAGGGACTGCTCCATAAACTGTTTCATCAGATACAACCCCATGCTGCTCTGCAGGGCGGGCAATATGACGGCCCAATGGGTATCAATCATATGCAGCCGGGAAAACAGCAGATAGGTGGGCACGTTGGTAACGATGGCCGGGAACATCAGGGCATAAACCACGGTGCCAAACAGGAAGTTCCTGCCCGGGAAATCAAATTTCGAGAGTCCATAGGCCGCACAGGTCGCAATCAGGATCTGCAGCACCACTCCCACCACCGTAATAAACACCGTGTTAAAAAGATAGCGGGAAAAAGGCACCCAGGAACCGGTCAGGGCTTCGCCCATCTGCTTAAAATTTTCAAGCGTCGGATGACGAACCAGGAATCTGGGCGGGAAAAGGAACAATTCCCCATAGGGCTTAAAGGCATTGCTGATGACGTAGATTAACGGCAGGGCCATAAACAACCCCATCATGCCCAAAACCGTGAAGACGAAAATATCTCCGCCCAAAGAACGACTCACTCTTTTGCTTTTTCCCCGTTTTGTACGCTTCTTCAAAGAATTCACCGCTCCCTCCCTATTTGATGGTTCTGTTCAGCACGATGTTGATCACCTTGTTGCAAACGAGGGTCATCAAGAACAGCATCGTGGCAATGGCGCAGGCATAACCCATTTCATATCGTATACTGCCGTAATCCTGCATATGGTTGGCGATAAAGTGACCCGCATACCGCACGCTGGGAGAACCCGCCAGATTGGTGCTGATCTCCCCTACCGCAAAGGCTCCCGTGATGGAAAGCACCGCCCCGAACACCAGCTGGGGCTTGATGGAAGGAAGGGTGATGTACCACAGCTCCTGCCAACGGTTGCGCACCCCGTCGATGGCTCCGGCCTCGATCAACGTGCGGTCCACGCATTTCAGCCCCGCCACAAAGGACAAAAAGCCAGTACCCATGCTCATCCATATTTGAACTGCGATCAGCAGCGGCAGGATGTAATCGACTTCCGAAAACCACGGGATCGGGGAATGAATCAATCCCAGCCGGATCAAAAACGCATTCACATATCCGTAGGAATCACTGCTGAAGAGCAATTTCCAGACCACGTAAGCGCTTCCCGAGATGGACGGCGCATAGAAGATCAATACGCACACCGAACGCACCCGGCGGGGCAGCTCGTTGATGAACCAGGCCACCAAAAGACTTAAGATATAGCCCGTAGGGGCCGTAATAATGGCGAAAATGAAAGTGTTTTTCAGCGCCGTCCCGTAAATGTCGTCATACAGCAGAAGCTTCACATAGTTCTCCAGCCCCACCCAGATGGGATCCTGAAAGACGTTGTAATAAGTAAAGCCATAGAAAAACGCCGAAATCACCGGTAAAACCGTAAAGACAAAAAACAATGCGAAAAACGGCAGGATCAATAAGTAGGCCACCTTATTCCGTTTCATCCGGTATAAAGTTTTTTCCCATTTCTTTGAAAACTTTTCCATCCGCAAGATCATTCCCTTCTCTGCCTGCCCTCGTTATCCGCAGCTCTTTTCAACGCTTTCCTCTGATAGGCGATCTCATTGTCAACGATCAGATCATACTGATACATTACCTTCCTTACCTCAAAACCGCCTTTCTCGTTGTCGGAATATAATTCCCAGAAAGCATTGTTCAAATATCGATTCGTATAATATCCTCCCGGTATCTCCGGGACGGCGATCGTCTGCTCCATCTGTCCTTTTAAGTTCTTGTAAAGTCTTCCCGGCCAGGGGAGCCTTTCCATGGCCCCGATATTGGCGGTGTTGTAGCGCCCCGCCTTGCCCAGGAGGTTCTCAATGGATCTTCCGAACTCCACCTGGGTATCCTCTCCCGTCCACCACTTGACAAATTCCCACGAAGCATCCTCTTTTTCCGTGTCGGACAAAATAACCGAGGCCGTGACATAGATGGGCACCGAGTGATCCACTCCGCCGTCCTCCCTGACCGTGCCGGGAACGGGCGTCCATCCCCATACATTGGCCAGCTGCGGGGCATATAATATCAGGGTGGCATAGGCACTGTAGCTCTGTACCGCAAGGGGCATGTCCCCCGCCGCAAAACGGTTCACGAAATCGTAAGAGAGCGGCAGCCCGTAGCTGATGTACAACTCCGACCAGTCCGTCATGGTTTCTATCGTCAGTTCCTCTGAAAACGTAACGGAACTCAGGTCTTCCCCGTAATATTTTCCGCCTCTCTGATACAGCAGGATCCCAAAGGAGCTGTCCAGCGGCAATCCGAAGGACATGTTGTTCTGTGCCAGGACGGGAAGCAGCTCATAGACATCGTCCCAGGTCCGGGGCACTTCCAGCTGCAGTTCCTCCAGGATATCCTCCCGGTAAAACAGGACCGGAAAATCCATGGTTTGGGGAATTCCCATAACGCCGTCCCCATAGGTGAGGACCCCGATGGCGCTGTGGGTAAATCTGCGGGAAACTTCTTCAAAGTCTTCAAATTTCGTCAGATCCCTTGTCGCTCCCCGGAAGGCGAAGTTCATGGCGTCCGCCTGAGGAAGTCCCAGGGCCACGTCCGGCCCTTCCCCGGCCATTGTCGCCTGCTGCAGCGTCACCGCATCGGAAATCAGCTTTACATTTACGCCGATCCCGGACTCCGCGGAAAAATCGGAATTGATGATCTGCTTCAGGATCTGGGCTTGTTCCCTTCCTCCTATCATCCATACCTCGATGGTTTCATCATAATCCCCCGTGGAACCGATGATGCTGTAATCCTTAAAGAAAGAAGCGATAAAATTCCTGACGGAGAAACCGATTTTCTGTAAAAATCCCGCCATTGGCCTGGGCAGCTTGTTTTCCGTGCCGGTGATACAGATATAGTCAAGGGTCAGATCGGTGCGCTTCATTTCCTCCACCTTGCTGCCAAGGGTGGACAGATTCGTATGGAAAGAGGAAACGTTCACCGGAATATCATAATGATCTTCGTACATATCTTCCAGTTGAATGACCAATGCGTCTATGGGTGCGGTATGAGAAGTGCTCTGACCGTACCTCGTCTTGATCGCCTCCGATATCCGGGCCAGCACCCCCGCCTGTTCCTCGAAGGTTCTGATCACGTCCGGCATCTTGTAATCCAGGCTGTAATCCCGATTGGCGTCCGGCGTCGTGCCGGTAATAGTCACGATCTTGCGATATGCGGAATTCAGGATCTCCAGACTCTCCTCCAGCCCCTGACAAAAAACGGAAATATCTCCCAGGGAAGCTTCCAGACGAATCGTATTTGGTCCCTCGTTTAATTTCACAAGGTACGCACCCTCTTCGTTTCCGAAGATCACGTTCTCATATTTATCGGAATAGGAAAAAGGGAAATTCCTCGCTTCCTCAAAAGGGAGTTCTCCGTTGATATAGATATTCCGATAGGCGCTTTGATCCTTCATGTTGTTCTGTTTTGCCTTAAAGATCAGGCGATAGAGCCCGTCCGAAGGAGCCTCCACCGTGTATTCCACCCACATCCCGTTGGTGTCGAACCTGCCCCCGCCAAGAACGTTCAGCTTGATCTTCAGTCCGTCGTAGGGTTCCACGGCAGGGTCGCTCCTGTCCGCTGCAGCGGTGAGCATGGAAGAGGATTTCTTGTCCATATCCTCCGCCTGTCTCTTGAAAAAATAATCCGGCACCTCCGAATAACCCGCCGCTCGATAGTCCGCCAACGCTTCTTCATAAGAGGGGATTTCCCGTTTCGGCGCAAACAGCACGCTCCGGATCACCAGCGGTTCTTCTATGGAAGTAAACCTCAGTCTATGTTCTCCTTCCGTCAAGTAAAACAGGAAAGGATCCGAAACATACCCTTTGCTGTCCCTGAAATAGCAGGCTGTCCATTCCGGCGTCTGAATCTGGTCGGGATAGAGATCGTTTCCCTCGGCGTCGCAAGCCACTTCTCCCTCATCCTTCCAAATCCTGGAAAGGACGATCTGTTCCGCTTCCTCAAAGGGATATGCCCCGTCTATCATCAGGGACTGTCTGATCTCCTGTCCCCGTCCTTCCACGGAATAATAATCAAGGCCGATGTTGTAAAGTCCCTCCTGGGGAACTTGAACGACAAGTTCCAGGAAGCCGCCTTCTTCTATATAAATGGCGGATGCGTCGGAACCGTATTCTCCAGGCTGCGTCAGCCGCACCTCTTCACCGTCATCTATGGCATTTTCCTCTGCGAGCCTTACGGCGAATGCGGACACCTCCGTGCCTGCCGCCGCATGCTCTCCGATATAGGCTTCATAGGAGCCGTCCGCAGGAACCATGGCGCTCCCATCAGCCGCCACGGCGCTTTCGCCAGCCGCACCCCGGGCAGTATTCCCCGCTGCAAGGACCATGCTCATCAATATACCTACGGCAAATACTTTCTTCATTCTCCCATCAGCCACCTTCTCATGTTCCTCATGACTTTCTAACATTAATTAAAATATAAAGATTATTTACAGTATAAATAATATCACAACTCCTCTTATTTGTAAATATATTTTTATACTTTTTTTAATAAATCTTGACATTTTACAAAAATAAATTTAATATATTTGTAGACGCACTGAAAGATTTCATTCCATAATTATGAGATCATGTATTGACTTTATTGATGAATTCATTTAATATGGAAGCACAAATATGAAAAAAAATATAAAACTCAACATAGAAAGCGTGTAAAATGAACGGAAAAAGCGATCAACTGCAATTAAAAAACTATAACAGGCGGTTCGTGCTGAACTATATACGCAAGAACGGAGCGGTCACGAAAACCGGTCTTTCCGAAGCCTCCGGACTGACTTTCATGGCGATCAAGAACATCCTGGAAGAATTGGAGGAACTGCGCCTGATCCGCAACGATACCGCAGAGAGCACCGGTCTCGGCCGCAAGGCCTTGTCCTATGCGATCAACGAGCGCTACAGCCACGTGATCGGCATCCACGTCAACAAGCACGTGACGATCGTGGCCATGTTGGACCTCGGCGGCAACATCCTCAATGCGAGACATCTGGATATGCACCAGGATTTCCTCAACCAGAGCAATTTTGTGACGGCACTGGTGGAATGCGTGGAGGGCGTCATCGAAGACACGGGAACGGGGAAGGATACGGTTCTCGGGATCGGGATAGGAGTGCCGGGACCGGTTGACATCAACAAAGGCATCCTGCTCACGCCGCCCAACCTCCCCATTCTCAGCTATCTTCCTATAAAAGACATTCTGGAAAGCCGAATCGGGCGTCCGGTCTACGTGCAAAAGGACACCAACGCCATCGCCTTGGGAGAATATTGGCACGGCGGCATGAGAAACGTGGACGACTTCTTCTACATTGATGTGGACATGGGCATCGGCTCCGGCATGATCATGGACGGCAAGATGAACACGGGAGCCAACAATATCGCAGGGGAATTCGGGCACGCCACCCTGGATATCAACGGCCCTCTTTGCGCCTGCGGCAACAGGGGATGCCTGGAAACCTACAGTTCCGGTATCGCAATCTTAAGAGACATGCGCAGGCAGCTGGAAAAAACGCCCGAACATCCGCTTTATGCCAAGCGAGGGGCGCTGGAGATCGAGGATGTTTTTGAAATGGCGGCGCAAAGGGATCTGCTGACCATTTCCATCCTGAACCAGGCAGCCCTTTATATGGGAGTGGCCGTCGGAAATCTGATCAATATTTTCGATCCCCAGATGATCGTCATGGGCGGAATCCTGCTGCGCAATTATCCGCAATATTTCGATATCGTGCAGGATGTGGCCAATACCAAGAAAATGAAGGGAACGAAAGCGGCCAACATGTCTCTCTCCAGACTCGGCGAGAACGCCGGAGTCATCGGCGCCGGAGAGATCGTGATCGATCTGTTTTTCAACGAACAGGTAAACGATGTCTTTGCCAAAAACATATAAATTTATTTAGGCGGGGCATTTTCGTTTTTTCCAGGCTGATCGCCGAAGAAATATTCTTCCAGCATGGCGCAGAGCGTATGGTAAATCGGTAAATGATATTCCTGAATCTCGGCCGTTTCTTTTCCCGGAACGATCAGGCACACGCTGCACAGATCCCGGAGCTTCCCGCCATCTCTGCCGGTCAGGCCGATCACCTTCATGCCCCTGTGCTGCGCAACCCGTGCGGCACAGAGGACGTTTGCCGAATTACCGGAAGTGGTCAGGGCCAGGAGGACGTCTCCGGCTCTGCCGTATCCATAGACCTGCTGCGCAAACACCATGACGGGGTCCACGTCATTGGCATAGGCCGTGGACAGCGCTGGCTGCCCGGTGAGTGCGATCGCAGGGAGTGCCCCCTGCAGCCGCTCCCCCAGTTCTCCCAATCCGTCTTTTTCCGCCTCCGGAAGCGGCCGCGGGCTGCGGAAACCCTTCATCAATTCGCCTACAATATGTTCCGCATCGGAGGCGCTGCCCCCGTTCCCGCATACCAGCACTTTTCCGCCCGACGCATAGCAGGAGCACAGGATCCCATACGCATCCCGAACCTCGTCCTTCAAGTCTTCCAGCGCAGGGTACCGCGCCGCCAGTTGCATGACATGATCCATTTACGATCCCCCTTCTTCTCCCCAGCTTCCGCCGGACTTAAGTCTCCAGTTTCGCCCGAATGCCGACAGAAACGGCCGCATAATCCCCTATCATTTCCCCGAGACTGGCGGGAACGATCCTGCAGGCCTTCCTGGGCTGGTCCAGAGCTTCTTCCTCCAATACTTTCTGCATATTGCGTTCCAATATAGCGTGCTGTCTTCCGAATATGCCCCCGATGACGATCAGTTCCGGATTCAGGATGTCGATCAGAACTGCGAGCCCCCGCCCCAGATAATCGCCCACGGTTTGAAAGATTTCCGAAGCGAGCGCATCCCCTTTTTCCATGGTTTCCGCAATGGACTTGCTGGAAATGGATTCCAGAAAGGATTCATCCGGGCAAAAAAGTGCGGGTGTTCCTTTCCGAAGCGCTTCCTCGGCCCGCTTCCGTCCCTGGGCAGCGATGCCTCCGCCGCTGCAGAACCCTTCAAAGGACCCTTTCTTTCCATATCCCATGGGGCCATCCGGTTCCATGCGAACATGTCCGATCTCCCCCGCCATGCCGGTGCTGCCGCTATAGAGCTCGTTGTTCAGGATCAGTCCGGCCCCCATGCCGGTGCCGAAGGTCAGGAAAATCATGTTCCTGCTGCCCTTCCCTGCTCCCATCTTCCACTCGGCCAGCGCACAGGCATCCGCATCGTTCTGCATCATCACGGGAACGCCAAACGCATCCTTTAAAGGCGTGAAGATGTCCACGCCGTCCCATCCGGGCAGATTCGGAGGAGCGAGAATCAATCCCTTTTCCGCATCCAGAGGTCCACCGCAGGAAATCCCTATGGCGGCAAGGGACCAGTCGTCATGAGTTTCCAGCCTATCCCTGATAATTCGGATAAATTGGTCCATCATGTCGTTGAAATCGACCTTATTCGTAGGAATCATGATTTTGTCCAGAAACTCTATCGCATACCCATTCGCCACGGCGAAAGTCAAGGAGCATTTCGTTCCGCCAATGTCAATTCCCACAATTATTTCCAACTACCTTTCCTCCTTTATTTATAAGATAGGCGTTTGTAAAACGCCGCAAACCGCATAATCACGGCTTTTTGTGATTAATTTTGAAAACGGCAAACCTCCCGTTCCTCCGCCGGTCATTTCTCAGAGAACTGCGGAGCAATCACGCTTCCAAAAAGCGCAGGGCTTGCGGCCCCAAAGCCCTGGTTCTCCATTTCAAGCTCAGAAATGACCTCCTCCACCTCCGTCCCATTCTTACAACAGGCTCTGAGCCTGTACTTCCCGTCTCCCCGGGGCGTCAGCACGGCCCGCAGACCGTCCCGGGAAATCTCCAGCAGATTGGTCTCCACGCCGGAATCCGTAACCGCCTTGAAGTAAACGTCCTCGGCGGAGAAATCCGAGTCTTCCGGCAAAAGCCTGACAGAAGCGCAGGCTGGCGCATTTTCCGGCCGAATGACCTGGGTGGAAACGGAAAGCTCGATTTTCCGAAGGGGGCGGTCCTCCTTCACCTCATGACAGATCTTGTCTTCCAGGCAGGATACGCCTTCCAAACGGGGGCCATTCTTCTGATTAGACGTGCGTTCAAGCGGATATTCCCTCCTAGGGCAAAGCGCATCCCCCGAAC
>CANQPH010000034.1 GCA_947625675.1 uncultured Acetatifactor sp. | reverse complement strand
CTCTTTCAAAAAATCGGCAGAGCGGCACTTTGGACAGGTTCCGCCGCTTTTTAGATGCAGTTTGCGGAAACTCAAGCTCTGCAGAAATTTTGCGGAAACGCCGTTACGCCGGCTGGTTTTGCGCATGCAGGGGGAAGCGACCGTGAATGGTAAACGGAACCCTTTCCGGGGACGGCGCATATATTAAAATAACGACTGAATTTTGGAACCTCCTACGCAAATCGGTGAAAAACCATGCCGCAGAGTAGTGAAAGCTCCGCTGCGAATCGTTGAAATCCCAAGATTGTGAGATCAACAAAGAAAAGACCACCGGGAGGAACGAAAGGGCCGTCCATGACAAACACCTTGTATGATCTCCCCATAGGGGAAACCGCCGCAGTAAGGGAAATTGTGGGATCGGAGGAACTGCGGCGGCATCTGGAAGACATCGGGATCTTTCCCGGGACCCTCCTGTCCTGCGTTGGCCAAAGCCCCAAGGGGGATCCAAAAGCCTATCTGATCAGGGGCACAGTCATCGCCCTGCGCAGAACAGACACGAAAAAAATCATCATGGAGGCATCTCATGGGATTGACCACTGATTCCACCGGATCCGGGGCCATCGACCGCAAACCCGGGCCGGAGAAAAGGAACGAAGAAAAAATAATCGCCATTGCCGGAACTCCCAACGTGGGCAAAAGCACCCTTTTTAACCGCCTGACCGGCCTGCATCAACATACCGGGAACTGGGCCGGAAAAACGGTTTCCAACGCCTGGGGCCGGTGCCGAAGCGGAAAGGGTTCTTATCTTCTGGTGGACTTGCCGGGAACCTACGCCCTGACGGGGCATTCAGAGGAAGAAAAAATCACGGAACGATTCCTGCATTCCGGCGAGATGGACGCCTGTGCCGTGGTCTGCGACGCCACCAGACTGGAACGGGGGCTCCTCCTGCTGCTGCAGATCCTGGAAATCACACCCAGGGTCCTCCTCTGCGTCAACCTGATGGACGAGGCGAAACGCAAGGCGATCCGGGTGAACCTTTCTCTGCTTCAGGAACTCCTGGGGATTCCCGTCATCGGCATCTCCGCCCATAACCGAACAAGCCGCAGGGTGTTTCTAAAGGCCCTGGACCAGCTGTTCCAGGCGGCCTGCGGCCAGGGTATAAACCAGGACACATTCCCTGCGCAAGGCTACGGCAGCAAATTCCAAGGCTCATTCCCTGCGCAAAGCTGCGGCAAAAGCCAGAATAAAATCCACGAAGAAACTTCTAACGTGGGCCAAGGACAAACTCATGACAAAATCCATGACAAAATCTGTGACCAAAACGAAAATTGCGATGGAAAATGCCTTCAAGAATCTTCCCGGGAAGATCTGGCAGACCTGGCTTCCGAACTCTACCGACAGACCGTCGCCGAGTCCAAAAAGAACACCCTGGACCAGCGCATCGACAAAGTGCTGACCAGTCCCGTCACCGGATATTTGGCCATGCTCCTTCTCCTGCTCCTGCTTTTCTGGCTCACCATTATGGGTGCCAACTATCCTTCCGACCTCCTGTTCGCCCTGTCCGGCAGGCTGGAAAACCTTTTGGAAAGAGGAGCCGCAGCCCTCTCCCTGCCGAGCTGGCTGTCGGATCTCGCCATTTGCGGCGTATTCCGCACCGTTTCCTGGATCGTATCGGTGATGCTGCCTCCCATGGCTATCTTTTTCCCCCTTTTCACGCTGCTGGAGGACGTGGGCTACCTCCCCAGGATCGCCTATAACCTGGATTATCATTTCCAGAAATGCGCCTCCTGCGGAAAACAAGCCCTCACCATGGCCATGGGCTTCGGCTGCAACGCCGCCGGGGTGGTGGGCTGCCGGATCATCGAATCCCCCAGGGAACGGCTCATCGCCATCCTGACCAACAGCTTCATCCCCTGTAACGGACGTTTTCCCACCCTGATCGTCATGATTTCCCTGTTTTTCCTCTGGGATGCCGCAGGCGACGCTCCGGCGGCAGCCCATGAAAGCATCGGAAATTCCTTTTTGTCCGCCTGCTGCCTGACTTTCTTCATCCTGTTGAGCATCCTGATGACCTTCTGGGTTTCCAAGCTGTTGTCCGCCACCCTGCTCAAAGGAAAGCCCTCTTATTTCATGCTGGAACTGCCGTCCTACAGGCGTCCCCAGGTCGGGCGCATCCTGCTCCGCTCCCTGCTGGACCGCACCGTATTCCTCCTGGGAAGGGCGGTGACCGCCGCCCTTCCGGCCAGCCTGATCCTCTGGCTCCTGGCCAATTTGTCCGCAGGCGGTCAAACCCTCCTGTCCATCGGCGCGGGGTTCCTGGATCCGATCGGCAGACTCTTGGGACTGGACGGCACCATTCTCATGGCTTTTCTCCTGGGACTCCCCGCCAACGAGATCGTCCTGCCCATCATCCTCATGGCCTACTCCGGCCAGGGCAGCCTTCAAAGCCTGAACGATCTGTCCGCCGCCCGCGGCCTGCTGCTGGCCCAGGGCTGGGACTGGACCACGGCCGTCAGCCTCTGCCTTTTTTCCCTGATGCACTGGCCCTGCGGCACCACCTTGCTGACCATCCGCAAGGAGACCGGAAGCCTTTGCTGGACCATCGCCTCCATCCTCATCCCCCTGGCCGCCGGTGCGGGGTGTTGCCTGCTCTTTCAGTTGCTGCTGCGGGTTTTATGAGTCTCTCACCCCGTGCCTTTTATTTCCTGAGTCCCTCCCCGGCATGATCGAGCGTGACGAAAAAGCCGAAAGGGAAGCTTCTGCAAGACTTACCAATGCCATTTTGCCATGACAAATTCATGACAAAAGATTCTATAATAAGACAAATCTTTATAAAATATCGTTATAAAATAGAAAAGAAAAATGGCCACAAAGCGTATATTTATCGCCTTTGTAGCCATTTTCCACGTTTTCCCTTTAATGCGGATAACAGGACTTGAACCTGCACGGGGTTACCAACAGAACCTAAATCTGCCGCGTCTGCCAATTCCGCCATATCCGCCGGCCGCAATCTCTGTTGACTGCGGATTTCATAAAAGCCCCGAACCGCACTCCGGTTCAGGGCTTTTCGTGAGACATCCGGGACTCGAACCCGGGACAACTTGATTAAAAGTCAAGTGCTCTACCACCTGAGCTAATGTCCCATTCAAAACAGGGCTAGCTGGATTCGAACCAGCGTCTGCAGCAGTCAAAGTGCTGTGCCTTACCGCTTGGCGATAGCCCTATAGCGATGACGTCAAGCGTGTCATAACGGCACCCACAACGAATGTCACGCCTTGCGAGCCATCCACATATCAGTAACAAGCACCTGAGGGTGGGTAAAGGGATTCGAACCCTTGACCTTCAGAGCCACAATCTGACGCGCTAACCAGCTGTGCTATACCCACCATATTTTCCCTCCCGCCGGATTTCCCCAAAAGCCTTTCAAATGGACTCTCAAAGGAACCTTTCCTTGGAGGAACCTGTGCCCGAAGGGATTCGAACCCCCGACCCACGGCTTAGAAGGCCGTTGCTCTATCCAGCTGAGCTACGGACACAAAAACATTTGCCAACCCGTTTCTTGAACTGACGAATGATATCTTACCCCATTCTCAGCCTTTTGTCAACAGTTTTTACAGGATTTGAACATTATTTTTTCCGAAGCAAAGCGAAAAGCCGGAAGGCATTTTCACGGCCTGTTTTCACAGAATAAAAATATGGGCCTCCATTTTCTGATTTTGCCCACACTTCATTGTATAGCTTAACACATTTTAAAATAAAAGTCTAGAACTTTTTTTAATTTTCATTATAATGGTTATTACACGAGCAAAACATGAGCCCCGAAGCGGCGGTTTTGCCAACGGCCCTATGGGCGCATACATTCAGAAAGGAGCACCGGATATGACTACGAATTCTCATCCCCCGTCCCTTCAGAACACCACCCGCCAGGCGGAAGAAGCGCACCTGGCCCAGACCCTTGCCGTCGTCCAGGCCAACCTGGAATCCTACGGCCGCCAGGTGAACGAAATGCAGGCGGACATCGATGAAATGCTGGAGCATTATCATGACAACGACGTGGAGGTCTATACCATTTTGACCAACACCATCACCCTCCACGACCACATGAAGCGTGCCCTGATTCGGAATGAAAAGGCCAAAAACAAGCCCTATTTCGGCAGGATCGATTTCCATGACGAAAACTTGGACAAGGAGGAAAGTCTCTACATCGGCAGGGGCGGCATTTCCCGGGACTCCACCCACCAGGAAGTCATCGACTGGCGGGCGCCCGTGGCCAACGCTTACTATGAAAACGGGTTGGGGAGATGCTCCTACCCCTCCCCGGAAGCCAGTTCGGAAGGGAACCCTGACAACGGCTCGGAAGACGGCGCCGGGAACGGAGAAATCTTCATCGATCTGAAGCTGAAACGCACCTACGAAATCGAAAACGGAAAGCTTCTGGACTTTTTTGACAGCGAAGTCATCGCCAACGACGACCTCCTGACCAAATATCTGGCCAAAAACAAACAGGCCGTGCTGAGCGAGATCGTGGCCACCATCCAGAAAGAGCAGAATGAGATCATCCGCAAATCTCCCTACCACAACATCATCGTTCAGGGCGTGGCCGGTTCCGGCAAGACTACCGTGGCCATGCACCGGATCTCTTTCATCCTGTACAACTATGCGGAACGCTTCCGCCCGGAAGATTTCTACATCGTGGGGAGCAACCGGATCCTTTTAAACTACATCACCGGCGTGTTGCCGGATCTGGACGTGTACGGGGTGCGGCAGATGACCATGGAACAGCTCTTCGTGCGCCTGCTCTACGAGGATTGGGACGAAAAAAAATATCGGATCAAGGAAACCTCCCCCGGCGGCCGGGGCAGCGTCAAGGGCGGCACCCGTTGGTTCCAGGATTTAAAGGCTTTTTGCGATGAAATCGAGTGGAACGCCATCCTGCGGGAATCCATCTATCTGAACCCCAGACAATTCGTGGAGGGGATCCGGGACGGAAAGTCCGGCGTCTACGATGAAACGGTGGACCAGGAGGTGCGGCCGGAGGACCTGATCCTGTTGGTGGACGGGGCGGCCGTGGAGCGCTACATCCTCCAGAATCCCAAGGTGTCCGTTCAAAGCAAGATCAACATGCTGAACGAACGACTGCTGAACAAGGTGAAAGAAGAATTTTGGGGGAAAGGCATCTCTTACACGGAAGCGGAGCGCAAGGCCATCCTCAAGGCCTATCGGGGCAGATACGGGGGCCGGGTCTGGAAAACGTCCATTTATCATCTTTACCGAGACTTTCTGAGACGTCAGATCGCCAAAGGGGATCAGGTGGACATCCCCGGCACGGAGTTCGATGTCTATGACCTGGCGGCCCTGGCCTACCTCTACAAGCGCATCAAGGAAACGGAGGTCATCAGCGAGGCCCATCACGTGGTCATCGATGAAGCCCAGGATTATGGCATGATGGCTTACAGGGTGCTGCAATTCTGCATCCAGGCCTGCACCTACACCATCATGGGGGACGTCTCCCAGAATATTCATTTCGGTTTCGGGCTGAACGACTGGGAAGAGCTCCGCAGCCTGCTTTTGGCCCCGGACGGGATGTCCAGCTTCGGCGTGCTGAAAAAAAGTTACCGAAACACGGTGGAAATCTCCGAATTCGCCACGGACATCCTGCACCATGGTCAATTTTCCACCTATCCCGTGGAGCCCATCATCCGCCACGGCAGTCCGGTAGCCCTGCAATATGTGGAAGACAAGGAAGCCCTCCTGCAGGAAACGGTCAAAATCTGCAAACAATGGCAGGAAAAGGGTCTTGAGACCATCGCCATAGTCTGTCGGGACGCTGAAAGCGCCGCCAGCACCTCCAAAGAGCTCGGAAAATATATCCCGGTGATGGAAAGCGACCTGGAAAAAGCGGAATTCGGAGCCGGCATCCTGGTTTTGCCCGTAGAATATACCAAGGGGCTGGAATTCGACGCCGTGCTGATCCTGGATCCGACTCGGAAGGACTATCCTTCAGACGACGGACACGCCAAGCTGCTCTACGTGGCGGCCACCCGGGCCCTCCATGAGCTGTGCGTCCTCTACCAGGGAGACCTCACGGGCCTGATTGCGGATCCTCTGCCGGAAACCGGGAAGATGATCTCGGGATCTGGGGAAACCTCGCCGGATTCCGGGGAAATTTCCTCGGGGTTCAGAGAACCCCTTCCGGAATCCGAAAAGCCTTTCACGGAAACCAGGGAAACTTTTTCGAAATCCGATGGGACCTCGACAAAATCCGGGGAGATGATCTCGAAGCCCGGGGAGACCTCGACAAAATCTGAGGAGACCCCACTGAAATCCGAGGAAATCGCTCCGGCGATCGGAACCGGAATGCCCAATCAGGAAAAGACATTGCCCGGGAACCGGGAGGTGACCCCGAAGGGCGGGACTTCCCAACCGGGAAAAAATCGGACGGACAGGCCTCAAGCTCGGCCGGTTGCCAGGCCGAAACCCACGGTGGTTCTGCCCCAAAAGCCTTCTGCGCCGCCTTCTCCCGCCAAAGACCTTTACAACCTGTACGCCGGAAAGGGTTTTCCTTCCGGTTCCGGCGCTCCTCAAGCCAAGACGGTTTTCCAGGCCGGGGCTGCTGATAGCCAGACGCAAGCAGTTCCCGGTTCAGAGATTTCCAACCCTTCGGGAAGTTCCCGCAGCCCGGTGGGTTCCCGGGGGACGGCTGGTTCTTCGGCTGCTTCCAACAGTTCGACTACCCCCAATGGAGCGGCTGCTTCCCAGGCTTCGACCGCTTCCCACAGATCGGCCGCTCCTAACGGGAGGGCTGCTTCCCAGGCTTCGGCCGCTTTCCACAGTTCGGCTACCCACAATGGAGCGGCTGCTTCCCAAGGTTTCGGGGATCTGCCTCCCACGCAGCTTTTACGCCCCCTGGGACATTCCAAGGCGGATTGGGCCATTCGCTGGACCATGAAGCAGGCAGACGGACTGTATCTGCAGAGCCGCTACGGCACGCTCCGGTTGTACCCCGTGGGCAGCGCCATCCTGCGGGTGACCTTCGCCAAGGGAAGCCGAATCGCCCCCGGCATTCATCCCGGCATCGCCGCAAACCGTGTGGAAAAATATTGGATGTACAAGGACACGGGAAGCTCCATAGACCTGACCACCGACGAAATGCTGATCCAGGTGAACAAGTCCAACGGTGCCATCCGCTATCTGACAAGGGAGAAAAAACTTCTGCTGGCGGAAAATTCCAGGGAATGCCGCCTGATTGAAGATTCCTCCATAAAGGCCCCCCGTACCCTGCTTTTCCTGGATTGGGCCAAGGGCGAGCAGCTTTACGGAATCGGCCCGGCGAACCAGGCCCTTCTTCCCCTGCGGAGTACCGCCAAGTATCTCTCGGATCCCTCGGGAGGTCTCCCCTTCCTCATCTCCGACCGAGGCTACGGCCTGGTGCCAGCCACAGATCAGTCTGTCTTTTGCTGCGACCTCGCCGCCTACGGCTCTTACCTGTGCCTGAAAAATCTCGCCCAGGCGGATTTTTACTTCATTGTCGGGAGAACCCAGGAAACCCTCTGGAAGGCTTATAACTACCTTTGTGGAAAACCATAAAAGACGAGAGGGCAAAGCTCACCCTCTCGGGTGATCAAAAGCTCACCCTCTCGGGTGATCAAAAGCTCACCCTCTCGGGTGAGCTTTGGTATAGATTTCTCTTAAATGATCCTGGTTAAAAGAGGCGTAGATTTGCGTGGTGGAAATATCGGAATGCCCCAGCATCTCCTGGACGCTTCGCAGGTCTGCGCCGTTTTCCACCAGGTGGGCCGCAAAGGAATGGCGCAAGGTGTGGGGAGTGATCTCCGGGGAAATGCCCGCCTGGGCCGCATAGGCCTTGATCAGCTTCCAAAAGCCCTGTCTGCTCATGGGCTGGCCAGAACAATTGACGAACAATTCTTCCACATCCCCCTGGACAAGTTCTCCCCTTGCATCCTCCAGATACCTGGCGAGGGCGCCTTTGGCCTTGTTGCCAAAAGGAATCAACCTTTCTCTGTTGTCGTCCCGGCAAACGATGAAACCCTTCCTGATGTCCACGTCACCCAGCTTTAACGTGATCAGCTCCGTCACCCGGATGCCGGTGGCATAGAGAAGCTCCAGCATGGCCTTGTCCCGGATCTCCTTGGAACTGTTTCCGGAAGGCTGATCCAAAAGTCGTTCGACCTCTTCCACCGTCATGACCTCCGGAATGCGCTTTTCTACTTTGGGGGCCTGCAGATTTTCCCCATAATCCGCCTCCACCAGCTGTTCCCGGTACAGATAATGATAAAAAGCCTTCAGGGACGCAATGTTCCTGGAAATCGTGGCCGCCTTCAGATTCTGTTCCTCCAGGGAGACCACGAAATTCTGAATGTCGGATTCTTTGACCTGGTCCACGCCGGCAATCCCCTGCGCTTCCGCATACTTGCGGAATTTATTCAAATCCCTTCGATAAGAAGACTCCGTATTGTCCGAAGCCTTCTTCGTATTATGTAAATACAAAATAAATGCATCGATTGCCTTCTCCATGAACTGCTCAGTCCTTCCTCATACCGTCCGCAAGACCAACGTCATAACCCCGATTTTTCACCAACATGCTAAATTATATCCACAATTTTTAAGAAAAGCAATGCGCAAAATGCCTATTTTTAATGATGTTTTCCATGGTTTTGACGAATCACACAAGATACTGTGTTTCCACTTTATGTTACCCACAAGATGTTGTAAATTCAGCGTAATTTTTTCGTAAAAAAAATTAAAAGATTTTTAAAAGCGCCGTCATAAGCAGGGGATTGACATAACTTTCCAGAAGGCATCCGAACAAGAACATCGTCAAGATCGCCAAAAGTCCCAGGGCTTTTTCCAACCAGAACTTCTTGCCGCCTTCGTTCTCATGTCTCCCGTAGTTTCCGGAGAAACAAATCTCTTTACAGACCTGTTCACACCAGCTCAGAAGAAATACAAAGGCCGGGATATAAAGCAGATACTGCGGGAAGAGGCTGGTAAAGGCAAACAAGAATCCCTTCACCCCGTAGCGCAGGACGGCGGCCGTCAAAAAATTCCCCAGGAGGAACCCATACCACCCCGCAGCGACTCTTCCCGCAGCCAGGCCCAGATAGGTGGTGGCCAGGACGACGAGGACCGCCACGGCGCTCCCCCGCTTTCCCAAGACATACGCAAAAAGAGCCCTGCCGTCCACGGTCATATACTTCATGTGATACAAAGTATCCTCATCCAGAAGACCTGTGCCGTCCAGCAGAACGCTCTTTCCAAAATTCATGACCAGGATTCCCAAAAGCAGCCCCAACGCAAACAGCTGCCAGAGGGGAAGCCTGCCCGTATATATTTTATTCCATCTGACTCGCAACATCCCGACTCCTCCCGTCCACTTCATTATATGCGCATAATGAACGAGACTTGACTAGGGGATAGTATGCCGCCTTATTTTCCGTACTTGCATGCGTAGGCCAGCACGGCTCCCACCGTTTTGGAATCCTGCAGCTTGCCCTGATAGATCATTTCCTGCAGCTCCTCCACGGAATAAGCCTCCACCCGGATGAATTCGTCCTCATCCAGGTGCTGGTGGCTGGGAACCAGGTTCCGGGCCACATAAATATCGATCTTCTCGTTACAAAAGGCCACGGTGGTATAAATAGAGATCAGGGACTCGGCTTTATCGCAGCGATAGCCGGTTTCCTCCTCCAGCTCCCGCAGCGCCGCCCTGTCCGTGGGCTCGTCAGGGTTCAGTCCCCCCGCCGGTATCTCCAGGGTGTCCCGCTCCAGCGCATTGCGGTACTGGCGCACCATCAGGATCCTGCCGTCCTCCAGCACCGGCACGATGGCCGCCGCCCCTCTGTGCTTGATAAAGTCCCATTCCGCAATGTTTCCATTGGGGATCTGCATGGTGTCATGGTAATAATCAATGATGTGCCCCTTCGCCACCAGTTCCCTTTTCAGACGCTTGAATTCTTCCGCCATAATCCTTGACCTTCCGACAATATGTGAATCTTCCAACAATAAATCAACCTTCCAGCTATCAGCCTTCCAACAACCCAGCTGCCTTCCAACAAGTCAGCCACCCAACAACCCGGCCACCTTCCGACAAGTCAGCCTTCCAACAACCCGGCCGCCTTCCGGCAGGCTGTCAGCCTTCCAACAGTTTGTTCACGCTCACCAGCTTCACGCACAGGACGAACAGCTCCGTGGCCTGGGCCATTTCTTCCGGAGTGGGGAAGGAAGGGGCGATCCGGATGTTGCTGTCCTTGGGATCCCTCCCATAAGGATAGGTGGCTCCGGCCCCGGTCAGCACCATGCCGGCCTCCTTGCATTTCGCCACGATGGCCTTGGCACAGCCTTCCATGGCCTCAAAGGAAATGAAGTAACCTCCATTGGGGCTGGTCCAGGTGCCGATTCCAAGTCCCTCCAATTCTCTGGAAAGAATGCTCAGCACCGCCTCAAACTTGGGCCGCATCAGGGCCGCATGTTTCCTCATATGATTTTTCAGGCCTTCATAGTCCTTAAAATACCTCACATGGCGCAGCTGGTTCACCTTGTCGTAACCGATGGTCTGAATCTTCAGAGACTTGCGGATATCCTCCATGTTGGCCTTGGAGGTGGCCATGGCGGCGATTCCGGCACCGGAAAAGCTCACTTTGGAGGTGGAGCAGAATTCATACACCATGTCCGGGTTGCCCGCCTTCTCGCACTCGCCCAGGATATCCAGGATCTCGTCCTGCCTGTCTTCATACAGATGGTGGATGGCATAAGCGTTGTCCCAATAAATCCGGAAATCCTTCGCCGCAGGCTTCAGGTTGGCAAATCTCCTCACCGTCTCATCGGAATAAGAATAACCCTGAGGGTTGGAATACTTGGGAACGCACCAAATACCCTTGACGGCCTCGTCCTCCGCCACCAGGCGCTCCACCATGTCCATGTCCGGCCCCTGGGGCGTCATGGGCACGTTGATCATCTCGATGCCGAAATGCTGGGTGATGGCGAAATGTCTGTCATAGCCGGGCACCGGGCACAGGAACTTCACCTTCTCCAGCCTGCACCAGGGGGTGCTTCCCATCACGCCGTGGGTCACGGACCGGCAGACCGAGTCAAACATGATGGTCAGGCTGGCGTTGCCGCACACGATCACGTTTTCCGGATTCACTCCCATGATATCCGCCATCAGGTGTTTGGCCTCCTCGATTCCCTCCAGGCCGCCATAATTGCGAACGTCCAGACCGTCCATGCTCTTCATGTTGGAACTGGAATCCAAAGCATCCAGAAGCCCCATTCCCATGTCAAGCTGGGAGACGCCCGGCTTCCCCCTGGACATGTCCAGCTTCAGCCCCTTCCCCTTGGCTTCCTCATAGGCCGCTTCCAGATCCGCCTTCAAGGCCAGCAACTCATCTCGATTCAACTCTTTATATGCTTTCATGGTTTCCTCCATAGCGTGCGCCGCCCGGCGCACTGATTTATTCGTGCATAATTGTATACAATCATACACGCACCTGATATATAATACTATAAGAGTTTTTCAAAAACAAGTTCTTTTTTCCAAAATCCCACATTTCATTGTTTTTGTAACATGTTCCGCTTTTTCTCGGGGAAATTTGGGATAAATGCACAAAGGAGAAAACAAAACTCCCAAAAAAGTGATACCCCGAAAAGAGAAAACAAAAGTCCGGGAATATTTCCGTAAAAAAATCGGGCGGATATGAAAATATCCACCCGGTTTATTTTTCTACTTATGATTGTTTGTTTCTTCAGAACTGTCTGGCAGCTTACTTCGCATAATCGATTACTCGGCTTTCGCGGATCACGTTGACCTTGATCTGTCCAGGATATTCCAGTTCTGCTTCGATCTGTTTGGAAATATCCCGAGCCAACAAGACCATGTCTGCATCCGAAATCTGCTCCGGCACCACCATGACACGAACTTCTCGTCCCGCCTGAATCGCAAAAGACTTATCTACACCCTTGAAATTGTTTGTGATATCTTCTAATTGTTTTAACCTACTGGTATAAGTTTCCAGCGTTTCCCTTCTGGCTCCCGGCCTCGCTGCGGAAATGGTATCGGCCGCCTGCACGATGCATGCAATAAGGGAAGTGGGTTCCACGTCTCCGTGGTGGGATTCCACGGCATTGATGACTGTGGCATTCTCCTTGTATTTTCTGCAAAGTTCCACGCCCAGCTGGATATGGGAACCTTCCATATCGTGGTCCACGGCCTTGCCGATGTCATGCAGGAGACCTGCACGCTTCGCCAGCCTCACGTCCAATCCCATCTCAGAAGCCAGCAACCCGGAGAGCTGCGCCACCTCGATGGAATGCTTCAGAGCGTTCTGACCATAACTGGTTCTGAACTTCATCTTTCCAAGTAATTTGATGAGTTCCGGATGGATGCCATGCACGCCGACTTCCAGCGTTGCGGCCTCCCCCGCTTCCTTGATCATTACCTCCACTTCTTTTTGGGCCTTTTCCACCGTCTCTTCAATCCTGGCGGGATGGATCCGCCCATCCACGATCAGTTTCTCCAAGGCGATTCTTGCGACTTCCCGGCGAATCGGATCAAATCCCGACAAGATCACCGCTTCCGGCGTGTCGTCAATGATCAGATCCACGCCCGTCATGGTCTCCAGGGTACGAATGTTCCTTCCCTCTCGACCGATGATTCTCCCCTTCATCTCGTCATTCGGAAGCTGCACAACGGAAATCGTCGTCTCAGAGACATGATCTGCGGCACATCTCTGAATGGCAGACACGATCAATTCCTTGGCCTTCTTGTCCGCTTCTTCTCTGGCCCGACTCTCCATTTCCTTGATCATCACGGCCGATTCATGCTTTACTTCATCTTCAACAATTTTCAATAAGTAGTCTTTTGCCTGTTCAGAGGTTAATCCGGAAATTCGCTCCAGTTCCTGCAATCGCTGCTCATTCAGCTTGGAAATCTCCACCTTCATTTTGTTCAGGTTCTCTTCCCTGGCTGAAAGGCTGGCTTCACGCTTCTCAAGCGCATCGGCTTTCTTGTCGATGTTAGCTTCCTTCTGCTGAACCCTGCGCTCGTCGCGCTGCACTTCGGCTCTCCGCTCTTTGATCTCCTTGTCGAGCTCATTCTTGGTGCGAATGGACTCTTCCTTGACCTCGAGCAACGCCTCCCGCTTTTTGGAATCAGCAGTTTTCAGAGCTTCATCAATGATCTCTCTGGCCTTGTCCTCCGCATTGCCGATCGTGGCATCCGTCACCTTTTTCTGATGCTTGGTCGTTGCAAAATACGTAATAACAATTGCCACAGGAATCAAGACAAGTGCTGCCACCAATGCGATGATAAGAATTTTGTCATCCATTACAGGAGCACCTCCTTATTCAATTTTCATTGTATTCCTCTGCAAGCAATTCACAACAGTTAAATTTTATACTTATTTCCCGGTTATGTCAAGTAGAAGTAATATATTTTGCACAAAAAATTGTTATCACTCACAGAAGCACAAAATGAGGGCGCAGCGAGACAAGCACTTGTCCGCTTTTGCGGAGCTGTAATCGATCACCTCATCGCCCTGGCAATTTGCTCCGGTGCATAACCTTTTCGGAACAAAAAGGCATAGACCCGCCGTTTCTCGGAAAGATCCGCCGTTTCCGGGTCGTAATGCCGCTTCCGAAGCAGCTCGGCGATCATGGCCCCCTCGTCCTGGACGCCTCCCCGTGCCTCCCATTTCTCGAAAGCCGCTTCCACCGTATCCCTGGGGATTCCTTTGGAAATCAAATCCTGCTCCATCCGGCGCCTGCTCCTCGTCTCCTGGCAGCTGTCGATATATTCCAGGGCGTATCGTTCGTCATCAAGGTAATGATAGGAAGCGACGTAGTCCAAAGCCTCCCCGATCACTTTCTCCGGATATCCGCCCTGCTCCAGCTTGCGGCGCAGCTGCGAAACGGTGTAATCCCTGCTTTTCAGCAGATTCATGCACCTGAGCTTCGCCCGCCTGGGCAGGACGTCCTCCAGAATGGCATGATAAGTCTCTTCCGAAATTTCTTCCCCTTCCCGCAGTCCGTAATGACGCAATTCGCCTTTGTATAACACAAAGGCGAATGCGAAATCGATGAAAACTTCACTGAGGGAACGGGATCTTTCCTTAATCTGCGTCACCGTCATGGGCATTTTCATCCTTCCTGCCGTCCCCGCTCAGGCCGAAATGAGCCCTTACCTTCTGTTCGATCTCGTCCCGCAGCTCGGGATGATCCTTCAGATACTGCTTGGTATTCTCCCGGCCCTGGCCAATCTTGTTCCCATTATAGGCATACCAGGCCCCGGACTTGCTGATCACGTCGATGCTGGCCGCCAAGTCCACGATGTCTCCCACAGTGGATATCCCCTCGCCGAACATGATGTCGAACTCCGCCTCCTTAAAGGGAGGTGCGATCTTGTTCTTCACCACCTTCACCCGGGTGCGGTTGCCGATCACTTCTCCGCCCTGCTTGAGGGCCTCGATCCTCCGCACGTCCAGCCGCACGGAAGCGTAGAATTTCAGCGCCCGGCCGCCGGTAGTGGTCTCCGGATTGCCGAACATGACGCCCACCTTCTCCCGAAGCTGGTTGATGAACACCACCGTGCAGTTGGACTTGCTCACGATGCCGGTCAGCTTCCGCAGGGCCTGGGACATGAGACGGGCCTGAAGGCCCACATGGGAATCCCCCATGTCCCCGTCGATCTCCGCCTTGGGCACCAGGGCCGCCACGGAATCGATCACGATGATGTCCACGGCACCGGAACGCACCATGGTCTCCGTGATCTCCAGGGCCTGCTCCCCGTTGTCAGGCTGAGAAATGTACAGGTTGTCGATATCCACGCCGATATTCTTGGCATAAACGGGATCCAGGGCGTGCTCCGCATCGATGAAACCGGCGATCCCTCCCCTCTTCTGCACCTCTGCGATCATATGCAGGGTCACCGTGGTCTTGCCGCTGGACTCCGGCCCGTAGATCTCCACGATCCTGCCCTTGGGAATCCCTCCCAGGCCCAATGCGATATCCAGGCTCAAGGAACCCGTGGGAATGGTCTCCACGTTCATCTGCGCCGCCGGATCCCCCAGACGCATCACCGTTCCTTTGCCATACTCCTTTTCAATCTTGCCAAGCGCCGCCTCCAGCGCCCTCATCTTGTCAGATTTATCCATTCCTGTCTCCTTCTCCAGAGCGTCCATGCGTTGAGGGCAAAGATGAGTCCTCCCTTCGTCTCAAGAAATTCGCAAATTCAATTTCTCATCTGGCATCGAAGCAATTTGTGACGCTCCGACACAAATTGCATACGCATCCGCTAGAACAAATGTTCTGTTTTTTTATAGGATAAAACATTTGTTCTGTTTTGTCAACTCTTTTTTTGAAACTCGGACAAATTCTCAATTCTCTCAGGTAAATTCCCTCCCGTGGAATCAGCGCACCCTCATAGGCATCCCTCCCTGCATTGTTCTTTTCCCGTCCTGAAACTTGCGGCGAAATGCCAGAACTGTAAAGAAGATCCGCCCATCCTTTTCCGAACATCCTCCCTTTCCGACAACGACAGACACGCTTCGTAAGCTTACTGCCATCATGTACAATAGCGAACACGCCTTGCTGGCTTTCTATCGTCATGTACAACAGCAAACACGCCTTGCTGGCTTTCTATCGTCATGTACAACAGCGAACACGCCTTGCTGGCTTTCTTCCGCCACGCACGACCAAAGCAACAGGGAGGAAACCCGGATGCGCCAGAAGAGGGAAGCGGCAGATCCGCCGATTTCCTTCCCGGGACGATGAGCTTCCCACAGAAATAAGGTTTCAGACACCTTTACCTTACCATGTTTCCGCTCATAAATCAACTGTTTTATTGTCCAAAATATTTCGCATTTTTATTGTCCAAAACATTTCAAAAGAATTTCACCTGAAGTTTTTACCAATTCAAAGAGTTCTACTGTCCAAACGTCACTTTGCTGAAATATTCCAGCATGCAGCGGCGCATTAGCGTCAGGGCGGCGGCGGTGGTGGATACCCTGATCTTCTCCCGATTGCCGCTGAAATGATACTCCCGCACCGTGACCTTGCCTTTCACGCTGCAGGCGATGTATACCAGCCCCACGGGCTTCTCTTCCGTCCCGCCGTCAGGCCCGGCGATCCCGGTGACGGCCACCGCCACGTCCGCCTTGGCCACGAAAGCGGCTCCCTTCGCCATTTCCTCCGCCGTCTGCCGGCTCACCGCCCCGTGCTTTTGGAGAGTTCCTTTTTTCACTCCCAGAATCCTGCGCTTGGCCTTGTTGGAATAGGTGACGTAACCCGACTTGTAGCTGTCGGAGATGCCGGGCACGTTGATCAGCCTGGCGGACAACATGCCTCCGGTGCAGGACTCCGCACAGGTCACGGTCAGAGCGTTGGCCATCAGCAGATCCACCACGGCCTTCTCCAGGGTCGTGTCCTCTTCCGTGCTGTAAATATCGTAACCGAAACGGTTTTTCAGTTCCTTTACCACGGGCTTGGTCAGCTTCTTCGCTTCTTTTTCATCGGCTGCGGCAGCTGTGACCCGGATGTGCACTTCTCCCATCTTGGCATAAGTGGCTATGGTGGGATTGGTCTGGGCATCGATCAGATCCTGGATCTGGGTCTCCACCTTGCTCTCCGATACGCCGCAGAGTTTCACCGTCTGGGAATAAATCACGCCGGGCTCCAGGGCGCTCAGATAAGGAACCACGCTTTCTTCAAACATGGGAACCAGCTCCGACGGGGGCCCCGGCAGGAGCACGATGTGGACAAACTTCCCGGCGACTTCCGTTTCTCCGCCGTTCCCTGGCACTTCCCCGGGGATGATCACGCCGGGAGCCGTCCCATTGTGGTTCTCCAGGATCAGGGCCCCTTCGGGGATCATGGCCTGTTTCCAGTTATTGTCCGTGGCCTCCATGCCCCTCTTTTTAAAATAAGAAGCGATGCTTTCCTTGCTCTTTTCATCCAGGATCAGCTTCCGCCCCATGACGGCGGCCGCCGTTTCCTTGGTCAGATCGTCCTCCGTAGGCCCCAGCCCGCCGGAAAGGATCAACACGTCGGAGCGATTCACCGCCGTTTCAATGGCCTCCTTCAGCCTCCCCCCATTGTCCCCCACCACGCTCTGGTAATAGCAGGACAGCCCCAGGGCGGCGCACCGCCGGGCCAGATAGGCCCCATTGGTATTCACGACATTGCCTAACAGAAGTTCCGTTCCTACGCAAATAATCTCCGCAATCATTTTCGCATGTCTCTCCTAATCTTTTTCCTTCATAACGTCCTTATTTTTCACCACATAATCCACCAAGGATATCACCGTCAGCGCCAGGGCGATCCACATCACGATGGTGGTCAAAAGCTGAAGCTGCGAGATATTGGCGATCATCAGGCATACCATGACCATCTGGAAAGTAGTCTTGAATTTGCCCCAATAGCTGGCGGCGATCACCACCCCGTTATCGGAAGCCACCAGACGGAAGCCGCTGATGATGAATTCCCGGCTGATGATCACCACCACCACCCAGGAAGGGATTCTCCCCAGTTCTACCAGAATGATCATGGCGGCGCAGACCAGGAGCTTGTCCGCCAGCGGATCCATGAATTTGCCGAAGTTAGTGACCATGTTGTACTTGCGGGCGATCTTGCCGTCCAGCAGGTCGGTCAGGCTGGCGATGATGAAGATGGCCAGAGCGATATAATCCAGATACTCCATAATTCCTCCAAAAATCGCCCTGATCCAGCCCCATCTCTGATGTCCGCCCAAAAGGAGCAGCACGAAGGGCACGATGAGGATCATGCGGAATATGGTCAGCTTATTGGGTAAATTCATTTTCATCGAAAAACAATCCTCCTGCAATCTTTCTTTTCATGATATCTTTTCATTCGTAATATATTTGCATTCGCAATACCTTTTCATTCATAGCACCTTTTCATTCCCAGCACCTTCTTATTCGTGATATATTTCACCGATCAGGTCATACTCGCTGGAATCCGTCACCAGGACCTTCACGAAGTCCCCTGACATAAGCTGGGCGTCGGTTTCCAGGAACAGATAACCGTCCACGTCCGGGGCGTCCCGATAGGTGCGGGTCACATAGACTTCTTCCTCCGCCACCTTGCCTTCCACCATCACTTCCAGGATGCGACCCACGAGACCCTCCGTTTTTTCAAAGGCGATCTCCTGCTGCAGCTCCATGAGTTCGTCCCGGCGGCTGTTCTTGACCTCTTCCTCCACCTGGTCCGTCATAATGGCCGCAGGGGTATCCTCTTCCTGGGAATATGGGAAGACCCCCAGCCTGTCGAATTCCATCTCGTTCACGAACTCCGCCAGTTCCTGAAAATCCTCCTCCGTCTCCCCCGGGAAACCGGTGATCAAAGTGGTCCGCAGGCAGATATCCGGAATGGCCTCCCGCAGTCTTCCGATGATCCTGCGCAGGGCCGCCTGATCCGTCCTCCGGCCCATGCGTTTCAGAACGGCGTTGGAAGCGTGCTGGATGGGGATGTCCAAATAGTGACAGATCTTGGGTTCCTCCGCCATGACCGCAATGAGCTCTTCCGTGATCTCCTCCGGATAACAATACAGAATCCGGATCCAATAGAGCCCGTCGATCCGGGCCAGGGCCCGAAGCAGCTCCGGAAGCTTCTTTTCCCCATAAAGATCCACCCCGTAGAGGGTGGTTTCCTGGGCCACCAGGATCAGCTCCCGCACGCCGCCCTCCGCCAGCTCCCCGGCCTGCCGCAGCAGTTCCTCCATGGGCACGCTGCGGTAATTTCCCCGAACTTTGGGAATGACGCAGTAGGTACAGTGTTTGTCGCAGCCCTCTGCGATTTTCAGATAAGCGTAATGTCCTCCCGTGGTGACGATCCGCCTGCCGCCTGTCAGAGGCTTCGCATTGAGATCCTCGTAATGGTTCCGCCCCCGGCGTTCCAGCACCTCCTCCAGGGCCTCCGCAATGGAAGCGATGGCGGTGGTCCCCACGATGGCGTCCACCTCCGGGATCTCCCTCTGGATTTCCTCCCGATAGCGCTGGGCCAGACATCCTGCGGCGATCAAGGCCTTCAGGCGGCCCTCCTTGCGAAGCCGGGCCATTTCAAGCAAAGTGTTGATGCTTTCCTCCTTGGCGTCATTGATAAAGCAGCAGGTGTTCACCACCACCGCATCCGCTTCCGCCTCGTCGTCGGTAAAAGAAAACCCCTTTTCCTGGAGTATTCCCAGCATCATTTCGGTATCCACCAGATTCTTGTCGCAACCCAGGGAGATAAATAATATCTTTGTCGGCTGATTCACGTTTCCCTTCCTCCGTATGTCGCACACGCATCCGCTGCCGCACACAACCTCCGTTACCGCACACCATGTCCGCCGCATGCAACGTCTGCTGCCGCACACAAAAAAAGAGGAAAGCACCCTTCTCTTTGAAAAAAAGGCACCTTTCTCTTTTTTATCGCTGGTTTTATTCCTCTTCTTCTGACAAAATCTTGATCTTGCCCTGGTTCAGTTCCTCCACCGCAACGGACAGGGGTTTGTTGATCCTCTCCTTCACCAGGGGTTCCTCCCCGTCAATCAGCTGCCGGGCCCTTTTGGCCGTGGCCATGACGATGGAATAACGGCTGTTCACTACCGGTGCCTCACCTTGCTCCACTTCGCTGTTTACTACCTTCATCAAATCTGAATAAGACGGATGTAACATTATTTTGCTCCTTTCGCATATTCCTTCAACTCTTCTCTGATTTCTCTGATCAATTCCTCCCGGTGCGCCGGGGCCCTTCGGGCCGCATCCACCAGGCCGTGGATCTCCCTCACGCAGGCGTCCAGATCATCATTCACCACCACGTAGTCATAGGCTTCCACGCCTTCCGATTCCTCACAAGCCCTGGCCAGACGCTCCTCGATCACCTGAGGGGACTCCGTTCCCCTTTCCACGAGCCTGCGCTTTAACTCCTCCGCACTGGGAGGCGTCACGAACAAAAGCATGGCGCCGGGAAACTTCTTCTTCACCTTCAGGGCCCCCTGGATCTCGATCTCCAGGATCACGTCCTTGCCCTTTTTCAGCTGCTCTTCCACGTAAGCCCTGGGCGTCCCGTAATAATTTCCGCAGTAACAGGCGTGCTCGATGAGACCGTCCTCTTCTATGGTGCGTTCAAATTTCTCTTTGTCCACGAAGAAATATTCCACGCCGTCCCGCTCCCCCTGCCTGGGCGGCCGGGTGGTCATAGAAATGGACAGTGCATAATTGTCATAGGAACTCATCAGGCGCTTTACCAAAGTGCCTTTCCCGACCCCGGAAAAGCCGGATATCACGATCAATATTCCTTTATGCATCCTTCCGCCTCCTCTCTCCGCCGAGATATCTGAGGAATCTCGTCCTGGGCCTTGCCCTGGGCTCCACTCTGAGGTGCGCCTCGAACTGCATCGAAACCATCGCTCGGGACACTTTCCCCGGTCAAATTTTGGAAACCGCCCTGGGGCATACCCTGAACTGCGCCAACGGCGTTCTGGGGACTTTCCCCGGCTGAATTCCGGAAACTGCCCTGAACCGTGCCCTGAACTGCGCCAGCGGCGGCGTTCTGGGAACTTTCCTCAGCTGAATTTTGGAAACCGCCCTGGAATGTGCCCTGGGCCCTTCCCGCTATGGTCTCCGGCAGCAAAGCCGACAATACGATCTGGCTGTTCTCCATCACCAGCACCGCCTTGGTCTTCCTCCCCTGGGTGGCGTCAATGGCCGTCCCTTCCTCCCTGGCCTTTTGTACCAGGCGCTTGATGGGAGCGGAATCCGGGCTGACGATGGCAATGATCTTGGAGGTGTTCACGATGTTGCCGAAACCGATATGGATCAACTTATTCATAAACGCACTCCCTTATTCGATGTTCTGGATCTGCTCCCGCACCTTTTCAATCTCTGTCTTCAATTCGATGGCGCAGGCGGAGGTCTCCAGATCGTTGGCTTTGGAAAGAATGGTGTTGGCCTCCCGGTTCATCTCCTGAGCGATGAAATCCAGCTTCCGGCCGATGCTTCCGCCCTCCCGAAGCGCTCCTGCCGTGGCTTCGATATGGCTGCGCAGACGCACCACTTCTTCGTCCACACAGATCTTATCCGCAAAAATGGCCACCTCCGTCAAAAGTCTGCTTTCGTCCACCTGGGCATCTCCCAGAAGTTCCTGCACTTTTTCCTTCAATTTGTCATGGTATTCCTGCTGAATTGCAGGATATCTTTCACTGACTCTGTCCACCAGAACCAGCATGCCGTCCAGCTTCTCCAGCAAATCTTCCTTCAGGCGTTCTCCCTCCGCAATGCGGGTCTGCACGAACCCTTCCGCAGCCCCCTCAATGGCTTTCTGTAGTTCCTTCCACAGCTCTTCCTCGTCCACGTCCTGTTCTTCCATGACGAAAACGTCCTGATACCTGGACAAAACGGAGACGCTGACATCCTTTTCCAGGCCGAAGTCCTCCGCCATTTGATTCAAATATTGCAGATACTCCGCCGCCAATTCCTTGTTGTAGCGGATGCTGGAAGTATTCTCGGAGAAGTCCTCATAGCTGATGAAGACATCCACCTTTCCCCTGGAGATGTATTTCTTCAATTCTCCCCGGATGGCGGAATCAAAGAAATTCAGCTTTTTCGGCATCTTAATGTTGAAATCCAGATACCGGTGGTTGACGGACTTCATTTCTACGGTAAATTTGCGGGTTCCTTCCGCAATCTCGCAGCGGCCGAAACCGGTCATGCTCTTAATCATGAGTCTCTCCAACGCCTTTCCTCAATGATAACGTCTGATAAGATTATAAAATAAGAAAGGAGGCAAGTCAAGATGGACTTTTTATCGGGGGTACCTGGTCAACGCCGCACCACGGCGACTCCGTATCGGCCTAACTCCAATGCGCCTTCCGCCCTTTCTCCCGAAATCAATTCCAGGCCCTTTACTCCGGATAAGGTCACCGGTTCCGTATTGTAATTCAAATAAAAGTCGTAGGTTCCTTCTTCCCCGTATCTCACATGATGGTCCACGCCCTCCGGCAGATCCTCCGTGGGAATTCCGGCATCCCGCAACATCTGCAGGAACAGGGAACGCATCTGGGCGGTGCTGCAGCGGGCAGCCAGATAATAGGCCCGTCCTGCGGACGGGCCGGCACTTCCTGCGGAAGTGCCCGGCTGATCAGCAAGGGAGCCTGCCTGCCCTGCAGGAGTGCCTGCCTGTCCTGCGGAGGTGTCCACAGGGTATTCTTTGCAGGTGAGGGCCGGGGTTCCCTCATAGAAGTCATCCCCGTAGGTGCCCAGGATCCGGGCATCCTTCACCCGAAGCAGCTCCGCATAGTCTCTGACTTCCCATTCCGTCCCGTCCGGAAAGACAATGCGATTGCGGTCGGAAGGGTACAGGGTGTCGATTTCCTCATCGACGATGCCGAACAGATCGGAGAGCCCGTCCCCCGGGAAGCCGCCCAGGTAGCAAAGCTGATCTTCGTCCACATAACCCGTACAGTAGGTGGCCAGCAGCTGTCCTCCCTTTTTTACAAAACGGATGAGATTTTCCGCAGTTCCTTTTTGCAGCATAAAAAGCATGGGAACCACCGCCAGGTCATAGCCCTCCAGATCGGTATCGGAACGCAGGATATCCATTTCCACGCCCATCTTGTGGAATTCCAGCCAGATCTTCATGCAGGTTTCCTCGTACTGCTTACTCTGGCCGCCGAAAGCCTGGGCGTCGTGAATGGCCCAGCGGTTGTCCCAATCGAAGATCAGCGCCGCCCTGGTCCGTACCACGGTGCCGACCACGGGGGCGATCCTGCCCAGGATTTCTCCCAATTCCGCCACGTCCCGGAACACCCTGGTATCTTCGCTTCCGTTATGATCCACCACGGCCCCGTGGAACTGTTCTGCGGAGCCCCTGCCCTTCCGCCACTGGAAATACTGCACCGTATCGGAGCCGCAGGCGACGGCCTGCAGACTGGCCAGCTTGTGCACCCCCGGACGCTTCAGCTTGTTATAGGGGTGCCAATTCACCAGACTGGGGGTGCTCTCCATGAGCATGAATGGCTTTCCCGGCTTCAGGGAACGCATGACCCCGTGCTGGAAGGCATTCCGGAACATGGTGTCCTGAAAACTTTCATAATCATTGTGGAACCTGGGGTAGCTGTCCCAGGAAATCACGTCCAGGCTGCCCGCCATCTTCTGATAATCCAAACCGCCGAACAATTCCATGAAATTGGCGGTCACGGGGATCTCGGGGGTGATATCTTTCAAGACTCGGATTTCATGATTCATGAAATCATCGGTGTTCCAGCTGGTGAAGCGCTGCCACTCCAGATTGAGCCCCAAGACGCTCCGTTCCCCGTTCTCATAGGGCGGCTCGATCTGTTCAAAGCTGTTGTAATGATGGCTCCAAAAGGTCGTCCACCAGGCATGGTTCAGTTTCTCGATATCATGATCGAATTTTTTCTCCAAATATTCCTGGAAACGCTTTACACAGATGGGGCAAAAGCACATTCCGCTGAATTCGTTGGAAATATGCCACATCAAAAGTCCCGGATGCTTTCCGAAACGTTCCGCCAGCTTCCGGTCGATGATGGCCACCTTCTCCCGATACTTGGGGGAACTCATGCAATGATTGTGCCGTCCGCCGTGATGATTCCGCACGCCCCGGCTGCTCACCCGCATGGCCTCCGGATAGGCGGCGTCCAGCCAGGCGGGACGGGCTCCGGAAGGCGTGGCCAGGACGGTGTAGATCCCGTTGGCATAGAGCCTGTCCATGATTTCCTCCAGCCATTCAAAATGAAATTCCCCTTCCGCCGGCTCGTAAACGGCCCAGGAAAACACGCCCAGAGTGACGGAATTGATCCCCGCCTTTTTCATCAAACGGACATCTTCCTCCAGAATGTCCGGCCGGTCCAGCCATTGCTCCGGATTGTAGTCTCCCCCATGCAAAAATCCCCCCACCCGGGGAAATAACATCTTTTTCTCCATAAAAACGCCTCTCCTTTTTCTCCGAACAAAGATACCCATAAGTGCAGAATCATTGTACCAAGTTTTTCCGCATTTGTCATTGAAAATCTGCCGGTTTTTCAGAATTATTTTTCGGGACACACTTCGGCTTGCAACGATTCCTCCAAATATGATATACTGTTCTCGTTCCAATGACCCGATTTCCTCTGGAAGGAGAACTCTATGACCCCTGAAATCCCTGATTTTCTAAACAACTTACTTCGGGATCAATACGGCCCGGAACTGACTCGGCAGATTTTGGACGGATATATGCAGAAGCGCCCCGTCACCCTGCGGGCCAACACTCTGAAAACCGACTCGGATTCCGTCCGGAAGGCCCTGGACGCCGCCGGGATCCAATATGCGGCCGTGCCCTGGTACGAGGACGCCTTCCTTATAAAAGAGGCCAGGGAACCGCTGATCCGACAGCTTCCCCTTTACGAAAAAGGAGAAATCTATCTGCAAAGCCTGTCCTCCATGATTCCCGCCCTGCTCCTGGACCCCCGGGAAAAGGAATGTATTCTGGACATGGCCGCCGCTCCGGGAGGCAAGACCACCCAGATGGCCGCCCTTTCCGGGGGACTGGCCCAGATCACCGCCTGCGAGAAAAACAAGGTGCGTTCAGAAAGACTTCGCTACAACCTGGACAAACAGGGAGCCACCAAAGTCCTGATCATGAACCAGGATGCCAGGAACCTGGATCCTCTCTTTTCCTTTGATAAGATTCTGCTGGATGCTCCCTGCAGCGGCAGCGGCACTCTGTACTTCCCGCCAGAAGAAGACAAGGCGGAAACGGCGGCCCCTCCCGAACGAGAAGAACCCGCAACATCCCCCGCACCTTCCTCGGTGGCTTCCACTGCCTCCAAATATTTCACCCGGGAGCTGATCGACCGGTCCGTGCGCACCCAGGAGGCTCTTCTGCGAAAGGCCCTGGAACTACTGAAGCCGGGCCGCATCATGATCTATTCCACCTGTTCCATCCTGGAAGCGGAAAACGAAGGGCTTCTAAAAAAAGTGCTTTCCAAAAGGAATGCCCGCCTCGTTCCCATCGAGCATCCCATGTTGGAAAGCCTCCCCCTTCTGCCCACAAGTCTCCCCGGGACCTGCTGCATCCGTCCCACGGAGTTCTACGAGGGCTTCTTCGTGGCGAAAATTCAGAAAAAGTCATCATAGACAAAAGTCACGGCACCCATTTTCTGCCGTGACTTTTGTTTTCTGTTCCTCTATGCTTTTTATTTCTCTATGCTTTTTATCCCGATTAAGGATTTTTCATCCGATTCCATATCGGAATTCCCTACTGTGCCACTGCGCCGCCGGTGTAGAGCTGATAATATTTCCCTTTTTCCTCGATCAGCTCGTCATGGGTGCCCCGCTCTATGATGCGGCCCTGTTCCAACACCATAATGCAGTCGCTGTTGCGCACCGTGGAAAGCCTGTGGGCGATGACGAAGGTGGTCCGACCCTTCATCAGCTTATCCATGCCGTCCTGCACGATCCGCTCCGTCCGGGTATCGATGGATGAGGTAGCCTCATCCAGGATCAAAACGGGAGGATCCGCCACCGCAGCCCTGGCGATGGCTAACAGCTGTCTCTGGCCCTGGCTTAAGTTGCTGCCGTCTCCGGTGAGCACGGTATTGTAGCCCTGGGGCAGACGGGAGATGAAGCCGTGGGCGTTGGCCAACTTGGCCGCCGCATAGACCTCCCCGTCCGTGGCGTCCAGCTTGCCGTAACGGATGTTCTCCATCACCGTTCCGGTGAACAGGTGGGTATCCTGGAGCACAATTCCCAGGGAATGGCGCAGATCCGCTTTTTTGATTTTATTGATGTTGATGCCGTCATACCGGATCTTGCCGTCCTGAATATCATAGAACCGGTTGATCAGGTTGGTGATCGTAGTCTTGCCGGCGCCGGTGGATCCCACGAAGGCGATCTTCTGCCCCGGCGTGGCGTAAAGCTTGATATTGTGGAGCACGATTTTTTCCGGCACGTATCCGAAATCCACGTCGTCGAAGACCACGTCCCCGGTGAGCTCCGTATAGGTCACGGTGCCGTCCGCCTTGTGGGGATGCTTCCAGGCCCAAAGCCCGGTGCGGCGCTCGCTCTCCACGATCTTGCCGTCGATCTTCTGAGCGTGTACCAGGGTCACGTAGCCCTCGTCCGTCTCCGGCTTTTCATCCAAAAGCTTGAAAATACGGTCCGCACCGGCCAGAGCCATGATGATGCTATTGAACTGGGTGCTGACCTGATTGATGGGCATGTTGAAGCTTCTGTTGAAGGTCAGGAAGCTGGCCAGATCCCCCAGGGAAAGCCCCGTCCAGCCGTTAATGGCCAGCACGCCGCCGATCACGGCGCAGACCACGTAGCTCAAATGGCCCAGGTTGTTGTTGATGGGCCCCATCACGTTGGCGTAACGGTTGGCCAGATTGGCATTGTTGTAAAGGTCATCGTTCCTGCGCTTGAATTCCTCCAGGGTGGCTTCTTCCCGGCAGAACACCTTCACCACCTTTTGGCCTTCCATCATTTCCTCGATGTAGCCGTTGAGGTATCCCAGAGCCCTCTGCTGCCCCACGAAGTTGCTGCCGGAGAGGCCCGCCACCTTGGCGCTGACAAACAGCATCAGAGCCACCATGATCAGGGTGACCACGGTCAAAGGAACGCTCAGGATAATCATGCTGATGAACACGCTGACCACCGTGATGGCGCTGTTGATCAGCTGCGGGATGGACTGGCTCACCATCTGGCGCATGGTATCGATATCGTTGGTGTACAGGGACATGATGTCCCCGTGGGAATGGGTGTCAAAATAGCTGATGGGCAGGCTCTCCATATGGGCGAACATGACGTTGCGGAGATTGCGCATCATGCCCTGGGTGATGAGCACCATGATCCTGGCCTGGGTATAGGCCGCGATGATGCCCACCCCGTAAAAGGCGCCCACTCTGGCAATGGCCGCTACCAATCCGGAAAAGTCCGGATCCTGCTGCCCGATCAGGGGCGTGATATATTGATCGATCAAAGTCCTGGTAAACATGGTTCCCTGCACGTTGGCGAGCACGGACACCACGATGCAGACGAGCACGATGATTCCCTGATACCAATAGTCCTTCAGGACGAACTTCATCACTCTCTTCAGCAGTCCTACGGGATCCTCCAGCTTCGGCCTGGGTCCCCTCATTCTCGGTCCTAGTCCTGGCATCTTACATTCCTCCCTTCTCGTCGAAATCTCCGCCGCCGGAGGTCTGCTGCTCATAGACATCCCGGTAGATTTCGTTGGTTTCCAGCAATCTGGCCGGGGTGTCGAAAGCGTCCACCCGGCCGTTCTCCATGACGATCACTCGGTCCGCATGTTCCACGCTGGAAATACGCTGAGCGATGATGATCTTGGTGGTGCCGGGGATCTCCTCCGCAAAGGCTTTGCGGATCTTAGCGTCCGTGGCGGTATCCACCGCGCTGGTGCTGTCGTCCAGGATCAGCACCTTGGGTTTTTTCAGCAGGGCCCTGGCGATACAAAGACGCTGCTTCTGTCCTCCGGACACATTGGCGCCGCCCTGTTCGATATGAGTGTTGTAGCCGTCCGGCATTTTTTCAATGAATTCATCGGCGCAGGCCAGGCGGCAGGCCCGCTGGCACTCCTCGTCCGTGGCGTTCGCATCGCCCCACCGCAGGTTCTCATAGATGGTGCCGGAAAAGAGCACGTTCTTCTGGAGCACCACCGCCACCTGGTTCCGCAGGGTCTCCAGATCGTAGGAGCGCACGTCCTTGCCGCCCACGTAAATGGCCCCTTCCGTCACGTCGTACAGGCGGCTGATCAAATTCACCAGGCTGGTCTTGGCACTGCCGGTTCCCCCCAGGATCCCGATGGTCTCCCCGGAATGGATGTCCAGGTTGATGTCCGCCAGCACCGGCTCCTCGCTTTCCGGATTGTATTTGAAGGCCACGTTCTCAAAGCGGATGCTGCCGTCGGGGATCTCGAAGTCCGGATGCTCCGGGTTGGTCAGGTCGCTCTTCTCGTTGATGACCTCGCAGATACGCTCTGCGCTGGCCATGCTCATGGTCACCATGACGAAGATCATGGAAACCATCATCAGGCTGCTCAGGATGTTCATGCAGTAGGTCAGCAGGCTCATCAGGTTGCCGGTGGTCATGTCCCCGGCCACGATGAACCTGGCCCCGATATAGCTGATGAGCAGGATGCAGGAATAAATCGTGAACTGCATCAGGGGGCCGTTGAGGGCCAGGACGTTTTCCGCTTTTTTAAACAACTGATACACGTTCTCGCTGGCCTTGCGGAATTTTTCATTTTCATGATCCTCCCGCACGTAAGCCTTCACCACCCGGATGGCGGAGACGTTTTCCTGCACGCTGGCGTTCAGGGCGTCGTATTTTTTGAAAATGTTGCGGAAGGTCTTCATGGTGGTGGCCGCTATGGTGATCAGGGCCGCTCCCAGGATGACCACCGCCACCAGAAAGATGCTGGAAATCCTGGCGTTGATCGCAAAGGCCAGAACCATGGCGCAGATCAGGGAAAACGGCGCCCGGATGCACATCCTGAGGATCATCTGGTAGGCGTTCTGCACGTTGGTCACGTCCGTGGTAAGCCTGGTCACCAGACCGGCCGTGCTGAACTTGTCAATGTTGGCAAAGGAATAATTCTGTATGTTTTGAAACATGGCCTCCCGCAGATTGTGGGCGAAGCCCGTGGAGGCCTTGGCCCCGAAATACCCTCCCGCAAACCCTGCGGACAGGGACACCAGGGCGGCCAGAACCATGAGTCCGCCCATCAGGTAGACGTGGTTCAGATTCCCCTGGTTGATGCCGTTGTCCACGATGGAGGCGATCAAAAGCGGAATCACCATTTCCATGATCACTTCCACCATCATGGCCAGGGGGGTGATGATGCTGGGCACTTTGAATTCTTTGATCTGTGCGCCTAAGGTCTTAAGCATAGGTTATTGTTCTCCTTCCTGAATTTCTTGCTGCTGTAAATTGCCGCTACGGTCTAGGCTTCCGCTGCGCACCAGGCTCTCGCTGCGCTCTGAACCCGGATCCTGGCTGGGGCTTTCGCTCTGCCCGGGGTTCCTGCTCTGCTCCAGATTATACCGGACTTGCCGCAGGAGCCGCATCAGCTCCGCAGACTCTTCCGGACTCATGCCCTTCCGCAGAAGCGCTTCCATCCGCAGCATGTTCTCCCTGGATCGGCGGCTGAACTCCAGGGCCTTCTCCGTCAGACAGATTTTTTTGAGCCTGGCGTCCCAGCCCACGGCCGTCCGAACCAACAGCCCGTTGCGCTCCATCACCTGCAGGGTGCTGGAAATGGTGGCTTTGGAGGCATGGAACTCTCCCTCCAGATCCTTCTGGAAGATATCCCGGCCTCGGTTTTTGTCCAGATAGCGGATGATCCAGTGCTGGATCTGGGTGACGCACAGGCCGTCCTCCTCCCTCTCCGCCTTTATCCTGGCTTCGATCAGGTTCTGAATCAACCTCAGTTCAAATCCGATATGATCCTTCTTGTCCGTCTTTCTCACCTCTTCTTTTCATGGAATTCACCGACATCTCACAGGATTGCTCAAATCCTTACAAGGTTGCTCGACTCCTTACAGGGTTGCTCGACTTCTTACAAGATTGCTCGACTCCTTACAGGGTTGGTCAGTATCTCATAGGATCGATCAATACCTCATAGAGTTAGCTGGCAGACTGTCTGTCCACTTATTGTCAGTCTACGAACTATCCGGGAAAATATTATACTCCCAATCCGCAAATTGTCAACGGATGGGAGTATATTTTATAAAGAGTTTATAAAATCACGTACTTTTCTTTTAGATCATTCATCGCACTGTGCTTTATCATTCCTTCTGACTGCATCCTTCCAACCACGATTCCAGGCGCAATTCCCTGAACTTTTGCAAATTGGAGCACACTATTTTCCGAATAATCCCAATCTCTTCTGAACTTTTCAAAGTCATCCGGGGCAATAAGCATGTCGCCAGCCCATTTATTTGCAGCTTTTTCATCGGCATCAGATGTACCATTCAACTGCCCTATGTGGCCAAGTACAATATGTGCGAACTCATGAAATAAACTGAACCAAAACTTATCTGCGTCCTTGCCTCTGACGGTAAGTCCCACAACAATCTTGTTCCCATCCACGAACGTAGCTCCCTGCAAGAAGGACCCCCTCAGATGAGGAAGGAATACAAGCCCTATTCCGCAATCTGCAAGATATCTTTTAATCTTCGGGCAAAATTCCTTTGGTTTAAGAACCGTCATCTTCCGTATTTCCGGCACGGAGGCCACCAATCCCTTAACATTGATCGGTGCCGTCTGAATACTGCGCGACTTGATTTTCGCTTCCTGTGCCCAGGCCATCAAGGCCAGATCACTTTTCTCCGTAATTGCCAATCTCCTGCAGGCGATTCTTGTAATCTGCTCATTTCCCAAAAGTGAAAGTTCAACCACTTCAAAATATTTTCTCAAATAAATGACCTTATCTTTCACTTCCCTGGTCTCCGGGACCCAGCCAAGCTTCGCCATTTCATTGTAAGGAAATCGTTTCGCCATTTCGGCATCAGCTTCCATCGCATTTTCGGCCTCAGCTTTTATTACCTTCTCCCGATAGATTGCCTCAAGATTATTCCAAAACTTAGCCGGGACACCCAGCACCATCTCTAATCTGACTGCAGTCTCAGGGGTAAGCTGCACATCGCCATTAATAAGCCTGCTGATATGCTTCTCGGACATATCCATCCTAACAGCAAACTCCTTCTGGCTCATACCTCTGTCATTCAACTGCTCCTTAATCGTCGCCCCAGGTGGCGTTGCAATAAAGCTGCGACTTCTCACCATAGCGCTGCCTCCTTGACTTCTAATGATAATCGACAACTTCCAAAATATTTACCATTTGAATTTCACCGCCATTTTTCTCGAATACCAATCTATAGGGATGAACCAAATCCATCGCATATTGTCCCTTCCTATTCTGCGTAAGGGGATGACAACGTCCAATGTGGAACTGTATCATCATTTCAACAGTATCCGCAGCACTGATTTCATCTATGCGCTGGTGTATCTTATCGGCCATTTCCTGGCCATAAATCCTCTCTGCGGTTCTGGGATCCGTACAAATCTTTTCCATTTTCCTACTTTTGTACGTGATATCCAATCCATCACCCCTCTTTTGATTTACCTTCGAGGTAAATTTATAATAACACAATTACCTCATTTCGTCAATGATGAAATTTACCTATAAGGTAAATTTTTACTAGCTACATTCTGTTTTTGGATATTGCTCAAAAGGCACACCGTCTCCACATGCCTGGCCTCCGTAAAAGGGAACATGTCCACCGGCACCGCCTTGCGGACCCGATAGCCTCCCTTCACAAGGTATCCCAGATCCCTGGCCAGGGTGTCCGGATTGCAGGAAATATAAACCACCCGGGAGGGGCGGAGCGTCAGCACGGAATCCAGGAAGGCTTCATCGCTGCCGGACCTGGGCGGGTCCATCAGGACCACGTCCACCCTGGCCCGCTGATCCGCCATTTCCCGCAGGAATTCTCCGGCATCGTTCTGATAAAACTGAATGTTCTGCACCTGGTTCATTTTGGCGTTGATCCGGGCGTCCCGCACCGCCTCGGGATTCAATTCCACCCCGATCACCCGCTTCGCCCTGTCGCTTAAGAGAATGCCGATGGTGCCGGTTCCGCAGTAGGCGTCCACCACGGTCTCCTCTCCCTTTAGATCCGCTAGCTCCAGGGCCTTGGCGTAAAGCTTTTCCGTCTGCAGAGAATTCACCTGGTAAAAAGATCTGGGGGAAATCCGAAACCGCTTGCCGCCGAGGACGTCTTCGATGTAGCCTTTTCCATAGAGCACCTGCTCCTTTTTGCCCAGCACCATGCTGGTGTTGCGGTCGTTGATATTGGCCACGATGGTAGTGATCTCCGGGTGGCGCTCCCGCAGCGCTTTGACAAAATTATTCTTGGAAGGCATCACCGGGGAGGTCAGCACCAGAACCACCAGGATCTCCCCGGTGGCGTGGGCCGTGCGGATCATGACGTGGCGCAGCAATCCGTATCCGGCATCCTCATCGTAAGGACGGATCTTAAAGGACTTCAACAGGCCCCGGATCGTGACTGCGATCTCGTCCGCTTTTTGGTTCTCGATGAGGCAGGAATCCACCGGGACGATGGTATGAGTACCTTCTTCGTAGATCCCGGAGATAATCCCCTTTTTCCGGTCTTCTCCGAAGACCACGTTCACCTTATTGCGGTAATGAAAAGGATCCTCCATGCCCAGGATGGGGTCGGGACGGCAAAAAGGCTTCAGCTGCTCCCGCACCCAGGCTTCCTTCCGCTTCAGCTGCTCCTGATAAGGCTTGTTGATCCACCGGCAGCCTCCGCAGCGCTTCGCCACGGGGCAGAGGGAGGGAGCTTTCTCCTGCTTCCCTCCCTCTCTAGGCACCGCTTTCCGGGGACGTTCAGCCTCGTTCCGCACCCTCTCCGGCACCGCTTTCCGGGGACGTTCAGCCTCGTTCCGCACCCTCTCCGGCACCGCTTTCCAGGGACGTTCGTTCCCGTCCCACGCCCTCTCGGGTTCCGCTTTTCTGGGGCGTCCGTTTCCGTTCCGCCCGTCCCTTGCGCCGGTTCCCTTCGTCACTTTCTTCTTTCCTTCTGCATTCTGGTTCATTTTCCCGCCGTTCCCGCCGTTTTCTTCTTCGCTCTCTCCGCCTCGATTTCCTCCGGAGTGGGCATCACCCGCAGCGCTCCCTTCCTGGTGGTGACGATGGATGCGGCGCAATTGGCAAAATCCAGCATTTCCGCCAGATCCTCATCCGTCAGATCCTTTAACCCATGCTCCGCAATATAATGCAGCACGCAGCCGCAGAAAGTATCTCCCGCTCCCGTGGTCTCTATGGTGTCGCTCCGCAGATAAGGAGCGGCTTCCACCATCCTGCCCTGATAATAAGCCCGGCTTCCCTCCTTGCCCATGGATACCAGGATCAGGGGAGTATAGAACCTGTCATAGATCCAGTTCACCCCGGCGGTAAAGTCCTCTTCCCCAGTCAG
>CANQPH010000033.1 GCA_947625675.1 uncultured Acetatifactor sp. | reverse complement strand
GTAAAGAGTATTGCTATTTGACATAAACAAAATGCTGAGGACGGATAGCGCACCCTACGAAAAAGGTTACGTTATCTAACCTCAGCAAATGGTGCGCCTGAATTGTTACGTTTTCAAAAAACACCCTCAAAATAAGGGCCGTTTTCTATCCCTTATTTTGAGGGTGTTTTAAACATAAAGACAATAATTAAAACAAATCGCTGTGCGTTCCCGTTCAAGTCTCTCTGAAATTTCGTAGTCGGTTTTATAATATACATCAGGCAAGCAGCTCCTTCATCATCTCATCGACATCTGTATAAGCCTTGCCAAGAGTCGGATTTTCCTTCATCTGCTGCACTTCATTGATTGCCGCCAGTGTTTCCTCGTTGGGAATATCAAGCCTTACATCAAAAGGAAACCCTCTGAAATAAATCACTTGCCGCAAAAAGACATTGATCGCCGTTGTCATGTCCATGCCAAGAGCGGAAAAAATCTCCTGCGCCTCCTGCTTGACTTCCCTGTTCATGCGGATCGTCATACTGGTATCTGTTCTTGCAGCCATGCTAACACTCCTTTCTGGTTCTTTCATTCATATTATATCCGTTTTTTATGTCCGTTGTAAATAATATGTCTGAAAATTTGCACATCCGAGTTTAAACTGCCCGAACAGCCGGAGGCAGGTCACGCCATCCCTAACAGCAGCCCCACCAGCCGGACCAGGAAGGCCGCCAGCCAGGCGATGACGCACTGGCCCAGGACCACCGAAACCGCCCACTTGCCGCCCAATTCCCGCTTCACGGAAGCGATGGCCGCCACGCAGGGGGTGTAAAGCAAGCAGAAGACCAAGAGGCTGGCCGCCGCATGAGGGGAAAGGGCGGCCAACAGGGCTTCGCTGGAGGAAAACAGCACCGACAGGGTGGAGGCCACGCTTTCCTTGGCCAGGAAGCCGGTGAGCAGAGCCACGGCGATCCTCCAGTCCCCCAGGCCCAGGGGTGCCAGAATGGGAGCGATCAGACCTGCGATGGCCGCCAGGATACTCCCCTGGGAATCCGCCACCACGTTCAGGCGGAAATCAAAGGTCTGCAGGAACCAGATCACGATGGTGGCCAGGAAGATAATGGTAAAGGCCCTCTGCAGGAAATCCCTGGCCTTGTCCCACAGGAGGTGTCCCACGTTTTTCAGGCCGGGCATCCGGTAATTGGGCAGCTCCATCACGAAGGGCACCGCCTCCCCCTGGAAGAGCGTCCCCTTCATGAGCAGGGCCAGGACGATTCCCAGGGCGATGCCGAACACGTACAGGGCGATCATGACGAGGGCTCCTCTTCCCGGGAAGAAAACTGCGGTAAAGAAGCCGTAGATGGGCACCTTGGCGGAGCAGCTCATAAAGGGAGTCAGGAGGATGGTCATCTTCCTGTCCCGCTCTGAGGGCAGGGTCCTGGTGGCCATCACCCCGGGCACCGTGCAGCCGAAGCCGATCAACATGGGCACGATGCTCCGGCCAGAGAGACCGATTTTCCGCAAAAGCTTGTCCATGACAAAGGCCACCCTGGCGATGTAGCCGCTGTCCTCCAGCAGGGAAAGGAAGAAAAACAGCACCACGATCACCGGCAGGAAGCTCAGCACGCTGCCCACGCCGGTGAAAATCCCGTCAATGACCAGGGAATGGAGCACCTCGTTCACATGAACCGCCGTAAGGGCCCTGTCCACGAGATCGGAAAGGGCGCTCACCCCCTGGTCCATCAAATCCTGGAGCCAGGCTCCAATCACGTTGAAGGTCAGCCAGAACACCAGCCCCATGATGCCGATGAAGCAGGGAATGGCGGTATATTTTCCCGTCAGGATGCGGTCGATCTGGGAGCTTCTGGCATGCTCCTTGCTCTCCCTGGGCTTGATCACGGTAGCGTCGCACACGTCCCGGATAAAGGCGAACCGCATGTCCGCAATGGCCGCCGCCCGATCCATGCCGCTCTCCTTCTCCATCTGGGAAATGATGTGCTCCAGCATCTCTTCCTCGTTTTGATCCAGCTGCAGACGCTTTAACACTCTCTCGTCCCCTTCCGCCAGTTTGCCGGCCGCAAACCGCACGGGAATCCCCGCCTGCTCCGCATGGTCCTCGATCAGGTGCATGATGGCGTGAAGGCAGCGGTGCACCGCCCCTCCGTTCTTATCCTCTTTGCAAAAATCAATCCTTCCGGGCCGTTCCTGATACTTCGCCACGTGCACGGCATGGCTGATCAGTTCGTCGATGCCTTCGTTTTTGGCTGCGGAGATGGGCACCACGGGAATGCCCAGCATGCCTTCCATCTCATTGATCTGGATAGAGCCCCCGTTGCCCCGGACCTCGTCCATCATGTTCAGGGCCAGCACCATGGGAATGTCCAGTTCCATGAGCTGCATGGTCAGATACAGGTTCCGCTCGATATTGGAAGCGTCCACGATGTTGATGATCCCCTTGGGATGCTCGTCCAGCACGAAGGTCCTGGTCACGATCTCCTCGCTGGAATAGGGCGACATGGAATAGATGCCCGGCAAGTCCGTGATCAGGGTGTCATTGTGCCCTTTGATCACCCCGTCCTTCCGATCCACGGTGACCCCGGGGAAATTGCCCACGTGCTGGTTGGAGCCCGTCAGCTGATTGAAAAGAGTGGTCTTCCCGCAGTTCTGGTTCCCGGCCAGGGCGAAGGTGAGCACCGTTCCCTCCGGCAGGGGCGTCTCCGTGGCCTTCACATGGTATCGGCCGCCTTCTCCCAGACCGGGGTGCTCTATATGTTTCCGGGGCATCTTTTCCCCGTCTCGCCCCGCATCCGAATCCTTTCCCGTGGAAGCCTCCTCCAACCCCGCTTCCTCCACATTCTCGATGCCGATCTTTTCCGCATCCGCAAGCCGCAGGGTCAGCTCGTAGCCGTGGACCATGAATTCCATGGGATCCCCCAGAGGCGCAAATTTAATCAAGGTGATCTCCGTCCCCGGGATCACGCCCATATCCAGAAAATGCTGCCGCAGGGCCCCTTCCCCGCCGACAGTGGTGATCGTGGCTTTTTTGCCAACAGGCAATTCTCTCAGTGTCATGATTGCAGCGCTCCTTTAAATCATCCATATTCAAGCCATACCTATTATACATCTTTTTCCGACAATGAAAATACTTTTTTGCCAAAATATTTCCGAAAAGATTTATTGCAGATTCATGATATTTTTTGCAGATAGATTGTTCCGCCAGGAGGGAAAGTTTGTTATAATATCTCACATAATATAGGTTGTGCCTCATATGATACAGGCTGTTCCACATCGTCAGACATCGAAATCATCAACTATCAAAAAGGAGGAAATCCCATTGAAAAAAATCGGTTTTAACGACAACTGGTTGTTTTATAAGGAAGGAAGTGCGGCGGGAACCCCCGTCACCCTGCCCCATGACGCTATGATTCACGAGAAACGGCTTCCCGACGCCCCCGGCGGCAGCGGCCACGGCTATTTCCCCGGCGGGATCTACACTTACGAAAAGACCTTTACCGCCCCTGCGGAGTGGGCCGGGAAAGAGGTCTGGCTCCGCTTCGAAGGCATCTACAAGAATTCCACGGTGTCCATCAACGGCAAAAAGGCCGGAGAACGCCCTTACGGCTATGTTCCTTTTGAAGTAAAAGCGGACGGACTGCTGAACATGGGCGGAGAAAACACCGTCACCGTGAAGGTGGACAATTCCAAACTTCCCAATTCCAGATGGTACTCCGGCTCCGGCATTTACCGTCCCGTCAGCGTCATCGTGGGAAATCCCAACCACATCGACTGGCAGGGGGTGCACATCACCACCCTTTCCTACAAGCCTGCCCGGATCAAGGTGGAGACCGCCGTCACGGGCAGCGGGGAAATCGCAGTGACCATCCTGGATCCCGATGGGAAAAAGGTGGCTTCCGGCCTCGGCGCTTCCCTGGAACTGGAAATCCCCCAGGCGAAGCTGTGGAGCGATGAGACGCCCAGTCTCTACACTTGTCACGTCACCCTCACTGCGGACGGCGTCCTGTCCGACGAAGTCACCGAGTCCTTCGGCATCCGCAAGATCGAATGGAGCCCCAAGGGTCTGTTCGTTAATGGCAAGAACACCCTGCTGCGGGGCGGCTGCTTCCACCATGACAACGGCATCCTGGGGGCCGCCGCTTACGAGGAAAGCGAGGAACGCCGGGTGCGCATCCTGAAGGAGAACGGCTTCAACGCCCTGCGCTCCAGCCACAATCCCACCAGCGACGCCTTCGTGGCCGCCTGCGACAAATACGGCGTCTACCTCATGGACGAGACCTTCGACATGTGGTACATGCACAAGACCAAATACGACTATGCCGATGATTTTGAAGCCTGGTGGGAAGCGGACACCCGGGCCATGGTGGAGCGGGATTACAACCATCCTTCCGTGATCCTGTATTCCATCGGCAACGAGGTCAGCGAACCCGCCCAGGAAAAAGGCATAGCCCAGACCAGGGCCTTCGTGGACCTGATCCACAAGCTGGATCCTTCCCGGCCCGTGACCGGCGGCATCAACCTGATGATCATCTACACCTCCTCCAAGGGAAAGGGCATTTACCAGGATGGTGACCCTATGGAAAAAACTAACCAGAAGAAATCCGGAGGAAAAACCGGGGGACAGGAAAACGGCAAGCCTGAGAGCAAGAATTCCAGCCTCCTGTTCAACACCATCGCCTCCTTCATGGGCAGCGGCATGAACAAATCCGCCAACTCCGACAAGGCGGACCAGGTGACCAGCCCTTGTCTGGATGCCCTGGACATTGCGGGCTACAACTACGCCAGCGGCCGTTATGCCATGGAAGGCGCCAAGCATCCTGACAGGATTCTCTTCGGTTCCGAGACCTTCCCCCAGGATATTTACAAGAACTGGGAAATGGTGAAAAAATATCCTTACCTGATCGGGGACTTCATGTGGACGGCCTGGGATTACCTGGGCGAAGCCGGCATCGGCTGTTGGAGCTATACCGGCGGCATGCCCTTCAACCGCCCTTATCCCTGGATCCTGGGCGGGGCAGGCGTCATTGACATCCTGGGCACTCCCGACGCTTCCTGTCGTTACGCTTCCGTGGTCTGGGAGCTGACTGACAAGCCGGTGATCGGTGTCCAGCCCGTGAACCATCCGGGCGTCCGTCCCTCCAAGTCCGTATGGCGGGGCACCAACGCCATTGAAAGCTGGGCCTGGAAGGACTGCACCGGCAACAAGGCAGTGATCGAGGTCTATGCCAGGGCTGCTTCCGTGGAGCTGGTGCTGAACGGCGTTTCCCTGGGCAAGAAAAAGTTGAAAGAGTGCAAGGCCACCTTTAAGGCCAAATATGAACCCGGCATCCTCACCGCCGTCGCCTATGACGCTTCCGGCAAAGAGATCAGCCGCAGCGAGCTCAAGAGCGCCACAGGAAAGCTGAAGCTGTCCGCCGTTCCGGAAACCGACACCATCCCCGTGGGCGGGATCGCCTATATCCCGGTCTCCATCCAGGGAGAAAACGGCGTGGTGGAATCCGCCGCCGACCGGAAGCTCACCGCCGCCGTGACGGGGGGAACCCTGCTGGCCTTCGGCTCCGCCAATCCCTGCACGGAAGAGAACTATGATGTGGGATCCTTCACCACTTACCAGGGCCGGGCGCTGGCCATCGTCCGGGCGGACGCCCCCGGCACCATCCGACTGACCGTGTCGGACGGCACCCTGCAGGCGGAGGCTTCGGTCACGGCGAAGGCCTAAGCCATAGACTTGATACAAAAACCAGGCATATCCCTTTTGGCGGACATGCCTGGTTCTCTTTTTAGAATCATTTTAATTACAAATCATTTTAATTTCAGAGGACTATTCAGCGTCATCCCACGACTGCTCCCTTTCCCCGCCTTCCTGCACGCTTACGGTGTCCAAGGCGCTGGCGATCAGCTTGATCATCTCCCAAATCGAACGGAAATAAATCGTCTTGTTTTTCTCCATCCAGGTAATCCGTCCCTGCCAGCTATTGTTCTGGCGATGCTGGACCCGGATAATAAAGGTTCCCAAATCTCCATGCTTCCTCAAAAGATTGTCATCACTCATAATTTTCACCTTGTCCTGTTCTTGGTTTTTTGGTTCCTTGGGTAATTGAAAAGAACGACTACTCGTCGTAGGGTATGGGAAATGCAGCGCATCAAAGAAGTGCGCTAATTTAAAGAGCAGGTCATCCGCACTGACAAATGGCTCCCCCTCCTCGCTGTATGCATGATAAAAGCTTCCCGTCATTCGGCCATTAATGATTTTCTCCACGCATAGAACCACCCCATTCGGCGTACCGATATACCATTGGGATTTCTCCATGCCAATCCCTCCTAACTATTCTTGCGGCCCCCAAAACCGCTTTGTTCCCCTTATGCCCTGTGGCCCACCGGAGAACTTATCACACTGTTTACATAATACTGCACTCCGATCCGCTGGCGTCCCACGATAAAATGCTGATTGATCCTTTTCTGTATGATCTTGCAATTTTCCCGGACAATATTCACAAGCAATACCAGGTATTGTCCCTTTCCATACCGACACAGAACGTCGCTCCGCCGTGTGGAGGCCCGAACCGCCTCTTCAAGTCTCGGAGAAAGCTCGTCCAAAATTGGGCCCTCCCTCATGGGATTTCCCTTGCTGTCCACCACCGTGCAAAGCATCAGGTACACCGATTGTCCGCCTCGCTCCATCAGCCTTTCGACCACTCGATAGATTCCCTGGAACACCGGATAGGGACACAGGTATCCGCCCTTCGCCAGTTCGCCTTCTCCTTCCGCCAACGCCGCCTGGATCTCATCCAAAGTGGCATATTGATGCAGCATCTGCGACCCCAGTCTGCTCAAAAGATCACTCAGCCTCTGCGAGGGCCGAAGGCCTTGTTCCCGGGAATAAAAATCCACCGTGTCATCATAGAACCGCTGCGCTTCCCGGTAACGGCCCTGGGAAACCAGGGCTTCCATCACCACCGTTTCCCAATCCGACAAGGGCTGGATCTTCAGCGCATAACGGCCCATTTCCTCCATACCGGCGAAATCCTGATACAGACGCAACAGCGGCATGGAATTTTCAATACAGGCACAGAAAATACTCCGGTATCGCTTGGCCTCCTGGGCCACCCAGATGATGCCGCCCTGAGTCGGAAGAAACTCTCCCTGATAACAACGAATCGCCTCCCCGTACAGTTCCAGGCGCCTTTCCCCGTCTTCTTCCTTTTCCGCCGCATTGAACAGCCTTTCAAAAACCTCCGCATCCTCGCTTACCGGTATCTGATCCGTCCAATATACGGCGCCCTTCCGCATCTCGATATAATTCACCTCCGGAAGCCCGGCCTGCCGCAGCTTCCTCTTGGCATTATAGATCACGCTCCTAAGGGCGTGGTGAACATCTTCTATGTCCCTGTTCTCAAACAAAAGCTCTTCCATACGCTCCCGGGCGATCCCCTGTCCGCGATTGTGAAGAAGCACCTGCATCAGATAAATGAATTGCGATTCTCCGGTTTTCGTGCCTCCCATCAGGGATTTCCCCTGATAAGTCAGCGAAAATCCGCCGAACGTCTTGACCTGTAAAGTATCGTAATCGGAACCACTTTGCATTTCGTCTCTCCGCATTCAATTACGTATTTTTTCCGCCGGATCCTGCGCTCTCCTTCCGGCCGCTCCTGATCTGATTGGCCAGCAGATTCAGAGCCACGCCGCAGGCGGCAAAACAAATCAGGCTTATCTTCCCAATCCCGCTGGTATACAAAACCATGACCTGACCGATTCCGGGAAAATGACGCTCCACCCGGCCGATCACGGCGTCATAAGGCACCGCGTCAAAATCCTCCCCGGCGTTGGCATCGCCCTTGGTGATGAATTCCCTGCGCTCCGGGGAAACGTCCGTCACCCGATGTATCACCGTGGAATCCTCCCGATAGAATGCGATCACGTCTCCTTCCCGAATTTCTTCCGGGGGCGCCTCTTTCACGAAAGCAATGCTTCCCACCGGGATTTCGGGCTCCATGCTTCCGCTCACCACGTTGTAGACCGCATACCCCAAAAGACGCGGAACCGTCACGGGCAGACAGGAGAGCAGGACGGCCGCCAAAATGAGGGTTCCCGCCATGCTGCAAAGGCCGGAGACCAGGCGAAGCGCCCGGCCCGGGCCCTGCGGATCATTACTCATCTTTCTCACGCTTTTTTCTGGCCATCAGGAAATACCACAGGGCCAGAACCACCAAGGCGAGCACACATCCGCCCAAAGCGATCCTTCCCGCCAGAGGAATCTGCAGGGCGTCCAATCCGATTAAGGGAAGCGTCCCTTCTTCTCCGCCGTTCATATCGGCCAGGGGAACGTCCGGATCATCCAGATCCAGGAATTCCTGAGGGCCGTCCTCCAGAGGCGTGTTCTGGTCATCAATATTTTCCTCTTCGTCTCCTCCGGGGCCCGGGACGGCTTCATCAGGACCCTGTGCGGCGCCTCCCCCTTCCAGAGCATCAAAATTGGTTCCGCCGGCTTCGCCAGGACCTCCGGCCTCGCCGGGACCGCCTTCTTCACCCGCCGGGAACGTTTCGCCAGGGGCCGGCGATGCCGGCTCAGGATTCCTGACGTACTCGAAGGGAATCACCTGTCCATCCTGCGTCAGAGTGACGCCCACGTTGTAGGCTCTGGGCTGATAGCCCTCAATATAGATGAAGCCAACTATGATCCGATCCCCCAGGTTGGCATAGAAGGGACCGCCCATCTCGTGCAGCTGATTGCCGGCCTCATCCTGATAACTGACATAGTAGGAAACCGCATCTCCCAGGATGCCGTAGCCCACCACGTAATCCTGATCCGAATCCACTGCAATGGATGCCATTCCGGCCGTGTTATTGTCTTTTCCGCTTTCCTTTATTCCCTTTACATAATATTTGCTGTTATCCTTCAGAGTCACCAGATCATTGCTAAAGTTCACCCTGTTCCCGCTGGTTAAGTTGGAAAGGATCAGGGCGGATCCGTCTTCCGAGCGTTCCACCTTCACACAGTCCCCGCTGCCGTCATTGACGGCCCTCGGTCTGCCGTTTTCGCTCCCGTCCAGCACCACCAGCCTGTTCTCGGCCCCTTCTTCAAAGGTTCCCTGGTTGCCCGCCAGGAGGCGCACGGTGTAAGTATAATCCCTGGCAAATGAAGGGAACCGGATGGAAAAGGCCAGACAAATCGTCAACCCCAGGATTAAAAGCTTCCCCTTCCGTCTTAAGAGTTTCATCCCGCTACCCCCTTTTCATTCTGCGGTTTCGCCGCATGCCATGAATGGAAAGACCCATCAGAACCGCACCGCCCGCCGCCATGAGCAGCAACAGCGCGATCGGAAGACTGTCGTCCCCGGTCTTCACCAACTGCAGCGACGGCGAAACGGGCTGACCGGGTTCCCCGGGCTGAGACGGCTCCTGCGGATTCCGGTTCTCCTCCAAAGGTTCCACCGCAAAGTTCATGGCCAGGTTGGCCAGGGTATCCTGATAGCCGTTTCCCTGGGTCTCGCCGTCCAGGGCGATTTCCAACGTGACCGTCCCGGTCTGACCGGAGTAGAGGGTATCCAGGAAAAGGAACTCCTCTTCCAGGGCGTTGGTGGCCTCATGCAGGCCCTCGCCTCCCTCGTTGTCTCCCTCGCCGCCCACGGTATCGCTGCTAAAAAGCACCGTCGGGGCCGCTTCCGGATCCGCTCCCTGATAGGTCAAAATGTATGTATAAGCGCCGCCAGAGGCGCTGCTCACACTGTCCTCCAGGGAGTTCAGCACTTCGTTGGTCATGTACCAATTGGTAGTTTTCTCGTTGGAATTTTTTAGTTTCAAGGTAATGATGACATTATCCCCCGGCTGCATGCCGGAAATCACGTCGCTGAAACTGTTTTTATCAAAATTGCTTTCCAGCTCGTTATCCGCCGTAAAGGTCACGCCCCAGTCATCGCTGCCATAATATGTCTCCGCCCGGACGCCCAGAGGGGACGCCATCAGCAGCGCCGTCAGAAGAAGCATGGCCGTCCAAAACCTTCCCCCTCTTATCTTGAACAGGGGGGCTGCGCATCTCCTCTTACTCTTCATCTGCAAACCCTCCTATCGTGTTGATATCCAGACCCCAGGCGCTCTTGACCGCCGCCTCCGCATTGTGTTCCTGCACCGCATCCACCTTCACGTCCAGCATGAACTTGTAACCGTCATAATCATAGGTGGTCATGAGATTGATCCTGCCGCCGTCCGCCTCTTCCCTGGTCTCCGTCACCTTCCACAGGATATTGGGACTGATCTGGATCTTGCTGCAGAAGGCGGGGGTGACAGTGTCTCCCTGCTCCGCATTCATGGGGGCGTAGAGCAGTTTGTTGTAATACAGCACCACTCGTTCCTCCGTGGTGGCGGATTCATCCAGGATCCAGCCATTGTCCACTCCGGTAGCGTCGCACAGCAGGTCAAGGATGATGTTGTCCGGAGAAGTGTTCTCGTCCTTCTGGGAAACGCTGCGAACCTTTTCCCAAATCTCCTGACCCTCTCCATCCAGGGCCACATTGCCTTCCGCATCCAAAACGGGCTTCATCCAGTATTTATAAATGCTCACCCGCACATATTCGTTGATGGTGCCCCTATTGGCGACCCGCAGTTCCTCGTCATACTTCCTGCCGATCACGAAGGATTCGTCCGGCCGACCATCCCCGTCCCTGTCAGGAAGCAGCTGCGTCAAAAGCCCCATACTCCCCTCGTCCCAACGCTGGCTCTCTTCATCATAAGATCTCCAGGACACTTCCTTCCATTGAGGACCTTCTTCCCCGTCAGCGCCCGTCTCCCACTTCTCCTGCAGGCTTACGCCGATGTCATACATCTCCAGCTGCGTCAGATAGGTGTCCGAATAATAGGTAAGAGCCGCGCGGGCTCCACCAACGGAGCTGACCAGCAGCAATACCACCGCCGCCGCAAACATCATCACCGTTCCCGCAGGGGAGAAGACTATTTTTTTCATCCGTTTCATTTTTTCGTCTCCTTCCTAACGGCCGCTTCCCGCATCGCCTTGCGCCGCTTCCGTAATGTCCCCGTCGTCTATCCTGGCATCCCAGTCCGGATCCAGCGGAACGCCGTTTTCGTCATACTCCACGGGAATGCTCTCATATACCACGATGACGTCAAAATCTTCCACTTTGGACGGATTCAGAAGATCTTCCTCGGACACTTCCACTCCCTGGATGGACACGACCAGCACCTCGGTGCTCTCCCCGGCCATCAGTACGTCACTGTAGTACCACCAGCCATCCGCACCCAGGGACCATTTGGAAGAATACCGCTCGGAGCCCTCCTCGTTGATGTGCAGTTCGCCTTCTCCATAATAAGCCCTGGCCCGGACCCAGACCGGCTCTGAAGAATCCTCGCTGGTAATGGAGACCGCCTTGTGCAGATCCACCACGTCCTCTTTGAGAGTCGTGGTATCCCCCAACTTCACTACGCAGCCGCCCTCCGCCTCCGCATAGGTGGTAAAGTATGCCCGGGCGCTGCCTATCCCCGCTCCCAGGACCACCGCCGCCATGAGGGCCGCCAGGATCATGCTTCTCTTCTTCATCTCTCACGCCCTCCTGTCTAATTTCCATCCTGCGCTTCCGGCCATCCCTCCGATGCCGGGCCTTCCGCAGCGCTCCCCTGGCTTCCCGTAAACTCCCAGCCTTCGCCGTCTTCCGCACCGCTATGTCCATATTCAAAGTGGTTCGTAATGCCGTATCCGTTCTTTTTGGATCTGTCATATCGATTCTCGAAGGACACGGCGATGGTATCGTCCGCATCCACCAGGCCCTCCAGGGTGTCGTCCGTCACGAGCTCGTACTTGGCTCCGGAATACACCTCCGTCACGGTCACATGCGTACCGGCGGGAAGTCCCTCGATCAGAATGGAATCATCCGCTCCCGCCCCATTGAAATGTACCGCCTTGTTGTACTTCCTGGACCAAAGGACCTTCGAGGGATCATCGTTCCCTTCCTCGTCCTGGTCATACAGCACCGCATCTATTTCGAAAACGAAGGTGGCAGGATCGGTAATCCAACCGCTTTCCGGATCCCTGTCCAGGGTATCATGCTCCGAAAGCTCCTTGAGGATCTGCAGGCTGCCGTAACGGTATTCCCGGCTCATCTTCAAATTGAGGCGCACATTGTACACCCACTCTCCTTCATCCGAAGAATAGACTTCCCCTTCCGTATCCTTGCCGGGAAGAGAGATCAGCTGGGGTTCGAACGTGTACAGATAACGCTTGGAATAGGCGCAGGTGACGAGTTTCTCTTCCGTCCCATCCCCATCCGCATCCACGTACAGATAATCCGCACCGGGAATCGGCCTTTCGTCCTCCTCCCCTTCCAGGACTCCAGCATCCACCAGGCCTCTCGGCAACAGCAGGTACAAGCCGGCCTCCAGTTCCGGGAAAGCCCCCTCCTGAAGAGTGATCGTGTAATCCGGGACAAGCGCCTCCGAAGACTGCGCCTCCCCGTCCGCAATGCCCAAGGCAATCCTGGCGGCTTCCTGGGATTTTTCCTTCCAGTCCTCCACCGTATAATCATTGGCGGTTTCCAGCGCATCAGGAAGCCCCAAACCTTCAAAGGCCGGTTGGGCGGCATAGGCATAAGCATCGTAGATCTCGGATGGAAGAATGTCCGCCACCTTGTATAGATCCAGATATATCCGTGCCTGATGCCAGAGATCGTTGCCGAAGTCCAGATTGTCCTCATAGGCGACTTCCAGGCTGCAAGGCTTCTGCACATCCAGAAACTCATGGCCGCCTGGGGCCGCGGCGGATGGCATCCAAACAGCCGCCGCCAGAACGGCCGTCCCCGCCGCCATCGCCAACAGGCGCCTTCCGGGGCTGGTCATCCATTTCTTTTTCATTGACATCTCCTCCTTTGAAATCCGTCTTAGGGGATCACTGCGTTACTTTCTAAACTCTTCCAGCAGCTGCTGCGTGCTCATTCTCGGAAGCCTTATCCTATAGTAGATGAAGATAAACAACAAAACCACAAGTGCAAACGGGATTCCTATGGCGAACGTCACCAGGTACGGCCCTATCCTCACCGCTTCCGACACGATGACGACCATGTCCTCCACATTATCGATACGAGTCCCGCGCACCAGCATCCTGTGGGTGTTGACGCCATAAGGGGTGCAGGTGATCAGGGTACAATAGTCCTTGCCGTTCTCTATCGCCAGATCAGATATATCTTCCGGAAGGACAATTCGTATTTGATCAACCATATAAGTAAGGGTTCTTCCCAATACAGAAATAGTGAAGATATCTCCTTCCACTACTTTATCCAATTCGGAGAGAAGCTTGGCAGAAGGCAAACCACGGTGACCAGAAATAGCTGCGTGTGTGCTTTCTCCTCCCACTGGAAGGGAACTCCAGGGAATATGACCCGCCGCCACCTGCAGGACGCTTTCGTCTGTTCCGTGATATATAGGCAAATGCACGTTAATCGCTGGGATTTCAAGATAACCTATAATACCAGTTCCATTTAGATTCAGAAGGCTATTATATCTTTCCAGTTCTTCCTGCGTCATATTCAGGCGAGAAGTATGGGTGGACAGCTCCCGATTGTATTCTTCCGCTTCTTCCAGCAAGGCTGTCATCTCTTCATCCGATACATTCTTCACAGACTCCACATAGTTGCTGATGGCACGCGACTGATGCATTTTATTCCACCAATCACTGACTGTAGGATACAGCAGTAGGCAAAACCCCGTCAGTAGTATCAGTACCAGAAAAACTGTTGTCCAGTATTTTTTCCAAAACCTCTTCATGTTCAGGACGCTCCCTACTGATGTATACGCTGTTACCATTCAGCCTGCATCCCGATAACGGGATGCAGGCAATGATTGTTAAATTAAAATTATTTTGTAAGTATTTCTTGTTTCAAAGTGTATGCTTAATCTTCTTTAGCGTTAGCACGTCTCTTCAGCACTAACAGGACGCCAGCTACAACTACAAGCGCACAGCCGACTACGTAGAAGATCGTCGTACCAATGCCGCCGGTTCTGGGAAGAAGAGCGCCGGTATAGTTTGCCACATCGAAAGCGAATCCGCCGACAATGCCATCTTCAGCATTGAATGTTAATATACCTATCGGATCAAATAAATGTTCTCCTTCCCTGGTAGGATCTTCTTTCCACCAGCCATACTTAGCAGTCCATGTACATGCATCAGTAGGAGCACTGTCCTCACCTTCAGCCTTCTCGGGAGCTTCCCAAGTAATAATGACCTTAATAGGATCCTTTAAAAGATTGTAACCATAAGGGGCCTTAATCTCCTTGAAGATATATTCGCCTTCCGATAAACCAGTGAGACTTAACACACCGTTTCCATCTACTTCAATACCGAAGTTAACCTCTTCACACTCCGTTACCTCATTTTTAATCTCTACCTTCTCATACATATCAGAAGATTCATAGAGATCCATGGTATCATCAGTCGGTGCGGTAGTTGTGTAGGTGCCATCCTTTAACTTGTAGTAAGTACCTGTTGCGCCTTTTTCTACCTTTTGATACACATAACCTACAGTCTTCGCTCTATTCAGCTTTTCACCTGTGATTGAGAATTCCGCTCCGGCAAGGCCTGCATCAGCACGTTCAGGATTCTCTCCATCAATCTTAGTCAACTTCAGGGCAGTTATATATGTTAAAGTTACTTCCCAAGGGGTCTCACCCTTCGGCTCATCGGGCTTGAAATCATCATTTGGAATACCCTCTTCCCTGATATCAGGATTGCGCCAATACTGAAGCTTAGCTTCGTTCGGGTTACCAGTATCACCTATCTTTGCCCGTTCATTCACAGTGGCACTGTAACGGACTTCAATTGCCTCACCCTTATGCTCTAAATACTTCTCATAGAAATCCTTGAAAATGATCCTGATATAAGTACCCCGAGCATAATCGCCAGTAAATGTATTATCCGTTAACCCATAAAGGGCTTTCTTGTCATTGCTCAATTTTTGATAACCTTCTGCGTTGACAGTTATAACATCAAATTCATCACCCTTAAGAGTAATTTCTCCTACTTTAATCTCAACAGAGTCTTTCTTATAATCAAATCCCTCTGAAAGCAAGTCATTTACAACAAACTTGTAGGTATGATAATGAGTCATATCCGGAACTTCAGAAGTAACCAGGAAATTCACCGTATCACCAATCGCTGCATTATTATAATCTGTGGTTTCCTTTTGGGTTTCTACAACTTCATTGTCTTCCCTGTCCACTGTTGTAACGTTCTTATCTACTTCAATATGCTTATCAAGTGACGGCTTATCTGTCTTTAATCTGATTTCAATGTTCAAAGTAGGCTGGAAAACTGCCACATTGGTAACACCTACAATTTCACCATCCTTATTTGTTAAATCAGCTTCGCTGGTTTCATCAACAATCAAATAGTATCCAGAAGGTAAGTAAAATGTCTTCTCATTAGTAGTATCACCAAGTGTTTGCAGTTCTTTACCATTTTTAACATACCTTGCAGCTATCCTAGCGAAATCATCCATAAAGCGCTGAAATTCCGGTGAATACTCATAGGCATTTTCATCGCTGGTATTAACTGTTCCTTTGTAGCCATCCGCTTTCCAGAGAGACTCAATCTTTTCAGATACTCTTAAGGCATTCTCTGCATAAGCCGGCTTTTCAGTATCTAGTTCGATTATATCTGCAAAAGGCGTTGTTCCATCAGCACCGTTTTTTCCATCCAGCACCAGCTCTTTCAGTTCCTCAAGAAAAGTCTTTGTTACCTCTTGCTCTTTACCATCAGAACCAACAATCTTCACCTGGCTGGTAGCGTTTAAATCAATACCGCTGCCCCACTCTACGTTACCAAGATGATTCCCGGGAACTACACTTGGATCGCCTTTGCCATCCTCTTGAGTTCCTTTAAAAATTTGATAAGCAACAAACTTATGTCCCTTAATCAAATCATCACTTGAAATAGTTACTTTGACGTCTTTATTTTCGTAACCATCCGTAGTGGTGCCTGCAGCAAAAGCTGTCAGGCTGGTCATCAGAGCCATAACCATTGCCATCACCATAACCAACGCTTTTCTTAGATTTCTCATAATCCTCTCCTCCACCTTCTTCATTTCTTAAGCATGATTAATTGGTTATACTTCTTTTTTTATATATTAAAGTGATCATTGCAACCAAGACAATTGTAAGACCACCTAACATATACGGATAAACTCCAAATCCTCCGGTTTCCGGAAGTTCTGCTCCCATATTATCTGTAACAGCCATCTCAATGAGTAATTCATTATCCCGACTTCCAACGCTGACAACATCCGAGCCAAAATTATCAGGATTCTTGATCTCAATTTTTCCTAAGCCAGTTGTATCATCCGGTCCAATTTGGAAATAAATCGGATCCTTTATGATATTATAGCCAAGAGGAGCTTCCGTTTCTTGCAGGTAATAATAACCGTAGCTTAACTTAAGCTTAAGATTTTCATTACCCGATCCATCCGTGAATCTAACGATTCCATCCTTACCAGATCTGATATTTCCTCCAAGAGTGACTTCAGACCATTCAGCACTCTGCGTACCATAAGTATCATCGCCACTGGTTAACTTATATAACTTGAAATAAGCATTTTCGAGAGGAACTTTTTCATCTATGGTAGCTGCCGTATAACTGTCACCATATTTTACAATCCGCAGGTTGATAAACTGCTGTACATTCTTGACTGTCAGGTTGAGAGCCAAATCAGCTCCTGTACCAGCTGTTGCATAAGTCCAACGCGCTGGCTCAGCCTCATCTCCAGCACACTCCACAACCAAACCGCCTTCTGCTGTAGGGTCAATTTTTACCTTGAATTCAATCATGTCATCTCCAAGACCCTTGTACTCAAACTCTCCATCTACAACAGGAGCCTTCGTCTCTTTGATGTAATAATGTCCAGGTACCAGCAAAAGTACATCTTTCTCCGTGTGATCATCACCTGAAGCCAGAGTCCACATTATTTTACCATTTACTCCACTCTTACCTGTAGCAATGGGATTAGTTTCATCAGGATTTCCATCCTTATAGACCGCAAACTCTGCCCCCGGCACTGCAGCCCCAAGAGGATCCTTCTTTTCCGCACTAAGCTTCAGCTCCAAAGGCTCATCCGTAACAGTAATAGTAATAATGCCTGTCACAGTATTATCAGGTATTGAAATCTCCCAAGGAAGAACATCCGTGCCATTCTTTTCTGCGTTGGGTGCAATTATCATTTTGCCACTTGCATCAAGCTTGACATCAAAATACAGTCTAGATTCTATCTGCTTGTAACCAGCAGGCGCTTTCACTTCTTCCAGATAATAATTTCCCAGCGGCAGAGAAAGCTCTGAAACCTCACCATTGCTATCGCTACCCATCCGGTATGCCGATTCAAGATTCCAAAGGATAAAACCAGTCTTATCTGCCTTTGTTCCTGTTGCCACCAAAGGATAGTCTGTACCTTTCACCTCATGAATTTCAAATTGTGCGCCACCCAAACCATCCGCAGTTAATATTCCATTGCCGGTCATCGCATCCTTACCAGCATATTCCGGATCCACATTTCCCTTTTTCAGGAGCTGCAGTTTGACGTAGTTTAACTTATTTACAACCGTGATCGTTCCACCATTCGCATCAAACTTCCAAAGCTGCCTGTCATTCGGATCGCTTGTGTCAACTGTATCATCTTTGCCAGTCAGTTTCAGGGAATCGCCACCTTGAACCATTTCAAAAGGAATTCTGCCATCCAGCTTGTTATAACCTTCCGGAGTGGAATCCTCTTCTAATTCATAAGATCCTTCCCTCAGATATAGCGATTTTTTGTCGCTTACAGGTTTGAAGTGACAATATTTTGCACCGAATTCAGAGATTTCCCATGAAACGTTGCCATCACCATCGCTGGTTCCGGTTGCGATCGGCGTTTCAGCACTATCTTTGCTATAAAGTTTGAACTTGACACCGGATACATTATTCCCGGCCGTATCCTGCTTTACAATCCTTATAGGAGCTTCCAATCTGTCGTTGGTAATCGTCAAGGATACACCCTCACCATATTCACGATTGGTATAATTTCGTGTATCTTCCGATCCCTTCACCCACAGATCACCGCTCCATTGATAAGAATATGCTGAGGTATCGCTCGCCTCCTTATCGCTGGTGGATGATTTCAAAATTCTGCCATCCTCCACCTCAAAGGTAATCTTGTCGGTTACAATTCCATAACCGGACGGTGCAGTCTCTTCAAGGGTATAAGTGCCAGTAGGAAGCTTATCATATTCTATGATACCATCTTTATCGGGTGTATAATAACCATCTTTCCTACTGCCATACTTTGAAGGAGTTACCGGTGATTCCTGACCTTTCTGACCTTTCTGATCTTTTCGGGTCAACTTAAACTGAGCATCCTTAACAACCTCTCCATATTGATCTTTCTTTTCAATGATCAGCTTACTATACCATGCCTGCACAACAGGATGAGGATATTCCTTTGAACCTTTCTTACCGCCCGCTGTGTATGTGACAACGGCATTGTCGTTAGATCGAAAGCCCTCCTTACCCGAACTGGTTTTATTGTCACCATAATCTGTACCAGCATCTCCTTTAATATTGCTCTTATAACTATGATACTGTGCATAGTAATCAAAGGCTTCGTCCGTTAACTTAACGTTAAAGGATAAGGTATAAGTATAATGCGAACTCAGATAATAATCTGGATTAAAGGTGACTTGTATCTTGTCACCATCTACCCTTACATTTTGGACAACATCCATACCATCAATTTTATTATTGAGTTGCTTATTGGCTCCATTTACACTAACAGAACCTGTGCCTTTGCCATCCCCATATCCGCTCCACAAATACTGCACAGCTCCAGTAGTATTATTTGTTGCAGTAACCAGGACATCTGCCGTCTCATTTGCATTATCATCGTACAACTCAACGTAGGTGCTTAGATCATCCGTAATGCATACATTATTCGGGAACAACAACTGTTCGAATTGCTCAATGATGCTCTCAATTGCTGTTGTGGAATCGATTGCTATAGTCTGTGTTCCATATTTTTTCGACATCTCATCCAGTGTATAGCTTCTGGGATATGACACTCCATCTGCTGTCGTACCCAAATCAATTCCTACCCCATAAAACTTAATATCTGAATTTCTTTCATAAAATTGATCGAATGCAAGCAATGTTTCTTTTACATATGGAGTTGCTCCAGCATCTTTTTTATCCTCTAAATCACTATACGACGCCTGTCTATCATTACCATTTTTATCTTTTAAACCAAGATATCTACCAATCAGGTATCCTGAAATGCCATCTTCCTTAGTCTGATCCAGACTACTATCCTTATAAACAAGTGAATCTGTTCCAGCACCATATCGAGTCAAGTTATTAGCAGCTATTCCATTAGGATTATTCCACACGTCATCAGTCAAATCGCTTGCCTTATAATATTGCGTCGGCAATCCGTCGCTGATAAAGAGAACTATTTTTTTATGACCGTTATTAGCTTCTTTTTGTCTCAAGACATAATCCGCCCTCATCATAGCTGCCACATAGTTAGTTGTAGAAAGATCCCCATTTGTCGATTTAAAATGCTTTGCCTGGAATATACTATTACTCGTGGCATCATAAGTACCTTCCCCGCTATCGATGAATTTGTCTTCTTCCCACTCCTTATAAGAATCTGTCCATGGGATAATCACTCCGCTTTCAGTTCCTTCGCCACTTATTTCCTTAAATGGTCCCCAGTTTGCAAATGCGTTATCACGGAACTTAAGCCCCTTACCAACATCCCCAAATTTTCCGCAGAAGTAAATTACAGAAACCAAACTTTTATCTTTCGGGTCTTCTATGCTTTCATTGACTTTTAAGAATTTCTCAATCAGTCCTTCCGCAGCTTTATTTTCACCATTTAACACCTTCCACATTGTCCAGTCTCGCTTTGAACGTTCGCTCCAAGGAACATCCTTCGCCGCCGGTCTAACCGTTGCCATGCTGGAGGAAAGATCCAATACGATCAGCAAATCAACCGGTTTATTTACTTCCGAGCCTGTTATATCCAATGAAATACGATATAAATCGTCAGCGTAATCATTATCCGACTTACTATCCTCATCTGTTTCAGGATTGTCACTATCTTCACCATTTTGACCGTTATCGCCCAAATAATCTATGGTTTTGTGAATAGCAGGACTAAAACCTGCAATATCTTGATTAAGATCTATAGGATCGGATAAATTTTTTCCATTACCGATGAAGAACGGAGAGAATTCATCCGTAACAAAGGACGTGGAACCATCCTCCCCAATGCCAGTGTTGTCAATCAGTTCAGCGCCCTCTTCTGCGTAATGAATCACCACTGTAGGCTCATCATAAGCTACGTCACTGTCATTAAGGAACTGTACATTAATATTTACTTCCTTTTCAGGAGCAATCTCAGTACCGTCTTCCCGATAAAAACCAATATTCAGAAGTGCGAACACATTTACCTGGGTCTGCATAATGCTTTCAGCCTCGAAAATGCAATCGTGATACTCGTCACTTCCCTCAGGAATATACTCCACCCTGAAATCAGCATCATCAGGAATTCCGGCATCTGCAGGATAAGATGCGGTTACCTTGATGGAACCATCCTCATACACTCTTTCCAGGATGGGAACGATCAGGCATTCCTCCGTATGCTCATGCTCTTCCAGGCCACAATTCAGCGCAGCAGCGTTGTCGCCGCCGGTCACATCCACTCCTGCATAGCAGGCAGCATTATGGGTATGGGTTACATGCCCGCACCAATATCTGATAATGCATTCTTCGTCATGCTCATGCTCCTGCATGCCGCAGATCAGGTTGCCGTCTGAATCATAGCAAGTATCATCGTGAACATGCTCTTCCAGGCCACAAACATAAACCGCCTCTTCCTTCAGGCATTCTTCGGTGTGCTCATGCTCCTCCTGCCCACAGAGCACATCACCCAAAGCATCATAGCACTCATCGCTGTGAGTATGGGCCTTCTTGCCGCAGAAGTACCACTCATCCTTCAGAGCGTCCAAGTCCAGATCCCCGGCGGATACGTCCAAATTCTCCTGCTCCTGCTCCCCTTCAAGCATATCGCCTTCGTTTCCCTCGATCCCCACTTCCTTAAAGCAGGCGTCGCCATGCACGTGCTCCACCGTCTCCAGCTGACCGCAGATCAGTTTGCGAACCGTCGTATAGCAGTCGGCAGTATGTACATGACCCGTCTGTTCCTCGGGGGCAAGGGAGGAATCTGCGGATGCCTCCGCATCTCCGCCGGACACCGGAGATCCTTCTTCTTCCGGATCCGCCGTCCCCGCAGGCGTTCCTTCCCCGTCCGCCCCGGTCTCTTCCAGGCCGCAGGTCAGGACAAGCTCTTCCGCATAGCAATCGTCCGTATGCACATGACCCTCTATCTCGGGAAGCTTACAGACCAGCTCTCCCTCCTCGTTATAGCAAAGCTCATTATGAGCGTGCGCAACGTAATCCGCCAGACCGCAGATCAGGGAGCCATCTTCCGCATAGCAATCCGCCGTATGCTGATGAGGCGCCTCTATCTGGCAATCCAGCACAAGCTCCGTACCGGTCAGAGCCTGGCCGGGCATGATCAAGGCGATCATCGTTCCGGCCGCAACAACCAGGGCCAGACACAGCAACACCTTCTGCCATCTTTTCTTCTTCTTCTGCTCACGCAAGAATCTCGACGCATTTTTCATGATTGAAGATTCCATCGCGCTGCCTCCTTTCTTCTATCACTGCTCTCCATACAACCGGTTCAGTCACCGTTCCTCATTGCAGCTAATTCAACCGCCGTTCCTCATTGCAGCCGGTTCAACCGCCGCTCTTCATTGCAGTCAGTTTAACCACCGTTTCTCATTGCAGCAGGCTTGCCTCCGACAGGGGCCAGATACGGGCCATCAGCTTGCCGATCACCAGATCGTTGCTGACGCATCCTACCGCCGTGTTCCTGCTGTCAATAGAAGTATCTCTCTGATCCCCCATAACGAAGTTCCTGCCGTCCGGCACCTGGTAGGGAAGGGAGATATTACACTCCCCCAGGGCCTTCTGATCGATGTAGGGTTCTATCAATTTCTCGTCATTGACGTATACGTTGCCTTCCTCATCTATGTTTACCCAATCCCCGGCGGTGGCGATCACTCGTTTCACCAGAATATTATTATTATAGTAGAAAGCAATGATGTCGCCGGCTTTGTAACTGGAACCCTTCAAGGCCACCACCACGTCTCCATCCTGCAGGGTATCCGACATGGACGTCCCGCTGATCTGGAGCACCGGCAGGAGCAAAATAGCGATCAGCGCTGACGCGGCGGCCACCACCAGCATGGAAAAAACGGTAGTCCGGATCACGCGCCCATGGTTGCTTTTCTTTTGTTCCTTTTGAAGCTCCGACCTGATTTGCGATATCGTGGGAGCTTCCAGATCCTCGAGCCTTGTATTCTTACTCATTTCCTCATCTCCATATCCACAAATCTCAACGTTCGTCGCCAGTTCCGTTCGTCTCCTCTTCTGATTCGGTCTGCGGGCTGCGTCCTCCCAGACTCCTGGGAAGATCATCGTCATGCTCCTCTTCCATCAGTTTCGGATCGTCGCCCGGTTCCAGCTTCAGCCTTTCTTCCAAGGGAGTCCGCATATTGTATATGTACTGGTCCGCCGCCCTCTGGGCCGCCTCGAAAATCCCGTTGAGCCGAAGCGCCGCTTCCGCTATGTTCCCCGCCTCGGACAGTTCTATGCTCCTTCTGCTTTGCTCCGCCTGTAAGGCATCCTGCAGACCGTGAATCTTCTCGTCCTTGCTGTCCAGACGCTTTCTCAATCTCTCATAAGTGGCTTTCACGTCCTCCAGCTCTTCCTCGGTGTCCTTCAGCGTCTTCTTCAATTCCTCGAAATCTTCGCTCAGGGCCAGCAGCAACTGCAGCAATTCCTGTCTGCTCAACCGACGCAACTCTTTATTCGTCATATACATCCCGCCTTTCAGAAAACCAAGTACTTTGATATATTAACTTTACCTTTAAAAGAAAAAGGCCATTGCCTCACTGTGGTTATAGTATAGCATGGCGGCTGTCTAAGGATACGTCTAAGGGCGCAGGAAAAAAAGGTTTTTTCATGTTTTCTTTCGATAAAAATGTCCATGGCAAGCATAAAAAAAGACCGCCGTCCCATGGATTCCCGAAGGATCCCCAGGGGGCGGCGGTCTGCAAAACAGCAGGATTTTATGCAAAGCAACGGGTTTCTCCCGGAGCCAGGGACTCCGTCTTCCCCGCTCTGTCAAAATACAAGGTCAATGCCGTGGGATTATACACCCGGGAGCCGTCCAGAGAAGACACAAGGGATCGGAAGGCTTCCACGTACTCGTAAATCTCCATGTTGGTGGCGTACCAGATTTCCTCCCGTCCGCCCATGTACTCCGCAAATTCCCGGATCACATTCCAGTTGTCATGAGCCTCGAATTCATAGCTGTGTCCCCACAGATAGAAGAGCCAGGGGACATCCCAGGAATCTCCTTCTACGAAACGGCGGGCCAGCTCCATGAGCCTGGGATCGTCATGATGACAAGTGGCCTCCAGCCGCAGCCAGTCCCGGGGAATTCCAAACCTTCCGCTGGAAATCACGGTTCTGGAATAGACGATTCCTATTTTTTTCAGGCATTCCACCACCTGGTCGCTGTATTCCCCATAGGGATAGGCCATTCCTTTTACAATGGTATGGAACTGTGCTTCCAGATTCTCCCGATCCTTCAGGAATTCATAGATGCACTGCTCCTCGGTGAGCCGGTTTGGAAAAGGATGAGTCAGGCCATGCACCGCCACTTCCATGCCGCTGTCCGCATAAAGCTCCGTCACCTGCTTTGCCGTCATGCGGCGGTGAATGGTTCCCGGAGGATACACCGTTCCCTCCGGCGCATACAGGCCGCTGTTCAGATTAAAGGTACCCTTCAATCCGTTCTTCCGCATGATCTCAATCAACTTCACATCCTGTTCCACCCCGTCGTCATAGCTCAGGGTCAGGGCCTTCTTTTTCCCTTGGGGAAACCTCATTCCAATTTGTGACATCCTTTCCTTCCTCCTTCTCAATTTTTCAACTGATCCGCATCAAATTTCAATTTCCGCTCCCTGCGGGGAAAAAACGATCAAAGCACAGCGGATCACTTCGCCAGCTCATAGTAAAGTCCCCGCTTCGCCATAAGCTGCTCGTGGGTCCCTTCCTCCGCAATCCCCTTGTTGCTGATATACAGGATGCGGTCGGAATTGCGGATGGTGGACAGCCTGTGGGCCACGATGAAGGCCGTTTTATCCTTGATCAGTACGTCCAGCGCTTCCTTGATCAGGATCTCCGTCTCCGTATCGATGGCGCTGGTGGCCTCGTCCAGGATGATCACGGAAGGATTTTTCAAAATGATCCTGGCGAAGCTGATCAGCTGCTTCTCACCGGCGGAGAGGCCGGCGCCCCGCTCTTCCAGCTCGTGCTGGTAGCCGCCTTTCAGCCTCTGGATGAATTTATCGGCGAAAATGGTCTTCGCCGCAGCGATGCACTCTTCGTCCGTGGCGTCCCGCCTGCCGTAGCGGATGTTCTCCAGGACCGTCCCTTTGAAAATAAAGGGATCCTGCATGAGCACGCCCACTTCCCGCCGCAGGGAATCGATGGTGGCATCCCTCACGTCGATGCCGTCGATCTTCACGCTGCCCTCCTGGACGTCATAAAATCTGGTGAGCATGTTGATGATGGTGGTCTTCCCGGCGCCGGTGGGCCCCACCAGGGCGATGGTCTCTCCCGGCGTCACATGGAGGTCGAAGTGCTCCAGGACGTTGACGCCCTCTTCATAGGCGAAGGTAACGTCGTTGAAATCCACCTTGCCCTTCACGTTCTTCAGGGTGACGGCGTTTTCCTTGTCCTGAATTCCCAGAGGATAATCGATGGTTTCAAACACCTGCTCCAGGTTGGAGCACACCTGGGCCAACTCCTGGATAATGGTGGAAATCTGAGACAAAGGATCCTGGAAAGAGCTCATGTAGGTGGTAAAGGTGATCACCATTCCGGCGGTGATCAGATCGTTCCCTCCCAGGATCAGGGCCAGGGCCACCCCATAGATGCACAGGGTGCCCACATGCCAGAAGATCATGACCACCGGCTGATTCAGGCGGGAACGCTTGGTGATGGCCCACCACATATCCATGCTCTCCCCGTGAACCTTCTTATAGGTTTCCTTATTGATCTCGATGCGGTTGTAATTTTTCACGATCTGCTCGCCCATGATGGACTCCACCAGGAAAGCGGTACGGTTGGAATTCTTGAGCCGGTGCACCGTGTACATTTTCCGCAGGATGGAGCGGAGCACGAACATAATGGTGATCATGGGCACCACCGTGACGAACACGATCAGGGTCAGCGCAGGGCTCAGGGAAAGCATGAACACCGTCACCACCACGATCTTCACGATATAGATGGCGAACATCATCACGTAATTGGAGAAAAATTCCGACAGGGAATTGATATATTCCGTGACCCGGACCACGATCTTGCCGTCAGGGCGGTTGTCAAAATAATCGAAAGGCAGCTTCTGCAGCCTGTCAAAAATATCCCTCCGGATGTTGGAAATGATGGTCAGCCCCATTTTTCCCATGCTCCTGGCCTGGATGAAGGTGAAGACGATCTCCATCGCCGCCAAGAGCACCATGCCGGAGCCCACCAGGGCCAGCTGCGCATAATCCTTATTCACCACCACTTCGTCCACGATCAGCTTCAGCAGCCTGGGAGGAAGCAGGGACACCACCGCCGCCACCAGCATCATGCAGGTGACGAGGATCAGGATCTTTTTATAAGGAAGAATGTACTTTACGGTTCTCGCCAGCTGCTTGATGTCGATCTTTTTCTCCAGCTTTTCATCTTCAAAGAAGGTATTGCGCTTAGCCATTGATCACACCTCCCTTCTCCGCCAGGCTGTCATAGTCCACCACCGACGCCTGCTGCTCCTGCTGGACATTGTACACGTGAGCAAAACTTCCGCCCAGGGCCATCAGCTCCTGGAAGGTTCCTCTTTCCGTGATCTCTCCGTCCCGCATGTAAAGGATCTCGTCGCAATTCACCACGGAGCTGAACCTATGGGCCGTGATGATCACCGTCTTTTCCTTAAAGTTTTCTTCTATGTTCTTGAGAAGGACCCGCTCCGTGTTCACGTCCAGGGCGCTGGTGGAATCATCCAGGATAAACACCGGCGCATTCTTGTGGAACGCCCTGGCAATGGAAATACGCTGCTTCTGCCCGCCGGAAATTCCCAGCCCCCTTTCTCCTATGATGGTCTTGTAGCGGTCCGCCAGCGCATCGATGAACCGGCTGGCCTGGGCCCTGGTCGCCGCCTGGGTTACCATGCGTTCCACGATGTCCGGCCGGTTGTAAGCGATGTTGGATTCTATGGTATTGGAAAAAAGGAATACGTCCTGGAACACGTAGGAATACATCCTGCGCAGATTCTCCAGGCTGAAGTCCTTGATGTCGTGGCCGTCAATGGTGATGCTGCCCCCCGTGATGTCCCGAGTGCGCACCAGCGCCTTCAGAAGCACGCTCTTGCCGGAGCCCGTCTCCCCCACGATGCCGATCTTTTTGCCGTAGGGAATGCTGATATTGATATGTTTCAGGATATCCTGTCCGTCGATCTGCATGGACACGTCCTTCAGCTCGATGTCCGGGGCGTCGCTCCTCAGGTTCAATTCCTGATGATCCGGCACCTGGCTCTGTTTCTCCATGAACTTCTTCAGCTCCAGGCCCGCAATGGTCTGCTGCTGCATATTGAAGATATGATTGTTCAGGTTGGTGATGTTGTTCATGATCCTGAGCACGTAGGTGGAAGAGGACAAGATGTACCCCACCGTCATGTAACCGTTCATCACCAGGAGTGCCCCGATGATAATCGTGCCGATATAGGCGATCTGCTTGATGGAGTTAAAGGTCAGGTCGAACTTGGAAGAAAGCCATATCTGCCTCAGCCTGGCCTCCAGCAGATTTTGGTTGGCGACCTCGAATTTTTCCTTCTCCAGTTCCTCGTTGGTGAAGGAGCGGACGATCCGCACTGCGGCGATATTTTCCTGGGTGGTCAGATTCATCTCGGAGCTCCGGGTCCGGATGTTCTTGAAATTCGCCCGGGCTTTTTTCTTGAAATCCAGCACCGTCCGCACCAGGAAGGGCATCAGGATCAGGGGAATGATGATAAAGGAAATATTGATGCTGGTGATCAGCACCAAAGTGATGCACAGTGTAAAAATAGAATCGATGAGATAGGGGATCCTGTGGGCGAACAGCTCCTTGAACATGATGGTGTCATTGTTCAGAATCTGCAAAAGCTCGCCGGAGTTGTAGTCCGCAATGGTTGCGGAGTCCAGCTCCATCAGCTTTCCGTAGGTCTCGTAACGGAGCTCCGTCTCCAGCCGCAGCCCGATCCGCTCCTGCATGAGATCCCTGGCATAAATGACCACGATCCGCAGCACGATCAGGATCGTATAGACCACGGCAACGGACCAGAACAGCTTCATGGTGTGCACGTTTCCGAAACGTCCCTCCAGGAGAAAATGAAACATTCCTCCGCTGTCCTTCTCAATCCTTCCGTTTTGAATCACGAAGTCGATCAGCAGTCCCGTCAGAAGAGGGAGCAGAAGCTCCGCAAAAATACCCAACAGGCTTAAGAACTCGGCAATCACTGCCAGGGGCATGCTTTTTTTAAAAAAGCGGTAGCCAAATTTTAGCGTTTCCATAGCTTACTTTCCTGCCTTCTTATACCGTTATCGTATTCCAAAGCATTTCAGATCTGCTTTTGGTCCGCAGCCCATTATAGCATCCTCCGCAGATAATGCAATTCACTATCTTGCACAAAATTTGTATTATTTTGCTGCTTGCTGCCTCTTCATGGCTTCCTTGCTGCCTCTTCATGGCTTCCTATTGTCTTCTTATTGTCTTCTTATTGTCTTCTTACTGTCTTCTGATTGCCGGCTCTCCGCCGGACAATCTCTCCCTTAGCAGCGTGTTCCGCCTGGTGACGGTCACGTTTTCCACGGCGTAGGCAAGGGCCCTTTTGGCCCCCACCAGGACCAGCAGCCGCTTCGCCCTGGTGATTCCCGTGTAAAGGAGATTCCTCTGGAGCATCACGTAATGATTCATGAGAACGGGCATGACCACCGCAGGATATTCCGAGCCCTGGGCCTTGTGGATGGTGGTGGCATAGGCATGCACCAGCTCGTCCAGCTCCGACACGTCATATTCCACCCTCCGGCCGTCGAAATCCACCGCCAGGGTCCTGTCCGTCTCGTTCACCGATTGGATGATGCCGATGTCGCCGTTAAAAACCTCTTTGTCGTAGTTGTTCCTGATCTGCATGACCTTGTCGTCCCGCCGGAATACGAAGCCGCTCCGCCGCAGACACTCCTTGGGCATCGTCACCCGGCCCCTGCCCTCCAGGAAAACGGTGTGCTCCGGCGGGTTCAGGGCCTCCTGCAGCGCCAGGTTCAGGTTCGTCGCTCCCACCACACCCTTCTGCATGGGGGTCAGCACCTGGATCTGAGATGGATCCACATGAAAGCGTGCGGGAAGCACGTTCCGCACCAGCTCCACCACCTGGGAAGCCGCCGACTCCCCATCCTCGTTTTCCAGGAAAAAGAAGTCCGAGCCCTTGCCGCCGCCCATGTCCGGCATCTTGCCCTGATTGACCCGGTGGGCGTTCATGACGATGCGGCTGGCCTGGGCCTGCCGGAAGATCCGGGTCAGCCGGATGACCGGAAAGGCCCCCGAGTCTATGATGTCCCGCAGGACGTTCCCAGGCCCTACCGACGGCAGCTGGTCGATATCCCCCACCAGGATGAGCCTCATGGAGGGCGGAATGGCCTTTAACAGGGAGTTCATCAGGATAACGTCTATCATGGAGCATTCGTCCACGATCAGCGCATCCCCTTCCAGGGGATTTTCCTCGTTTTTCTGGTACCCCTCCGGGGGCTTGCATTCCAGGAGCCGGTGGATGGTCTTGGCCTCCAGGCCCGTGGCCTCGGTCATCCGCTTGGCGGCCCGTCCCGTGGGAGCGGCCAGCAGGATTTTCAGCCCGTAGGCCCGATAGGCGGAGATGATGCCGTGGGTCGTGGTGGTCTTGCCCGTGCCGGGGCCCCCCGTCAGGATCAGAACCTTGGAGGTGGCGGCCAGCCGGATGGCGTCCGCCTGAATCTCGTCATATTCCATCCCCGTCTTGGCTTGGACCGCACGGACGTCAACGGACAGGGCGGGATTTCCCGTTCTTCTCCTGGCTTCCTCAAGTCTCGTATACAGCCGGTCCGCCGCAGGCGCAGCCGCCAGCTTCTTCAACTTCCCGGCCACGCCGATTTCCGCAAAATAAAAAGGCGGCAGATAGATGGGGATCACCGGCTTCCCCTCCTCGTCGTTGCGCAGGATTTCTTTTTCCTGGATCAGCTCTTTCTGCTTCAGCATTTCATCCATGGTCATGATCACCGTCTCCGGCGACGCCTCCAGAAGCTCCGAGGCCTTCTCGATGAGCTGCTGCTTTTCCGCAAACACGTGTCCATCGTTGGACAACTCCGAAAGGGTGTACATCAGGCCGCTGCGCAGCCTCACATAGGATTCCTTGCCAAAACCCAGCTTCATTGCGATCTGATCCGCAGTCCGAAAGCCGATCCCCCAGATATCGTCCGCCAGCCTGTAAGGGTTCTCCTTCATCACGGAAATGCTGTCATTCCCGTACTGCTGGTATATTTTGGCGGCATGGGCCGTGGACACCTGATGCTCCTGCAGGAAAAACATGACGTTCTTGATCTCCTTCTGCTTCTCCCAGGATTTAGCGATCATCTGCACCCGCTTCCGGCCGATGCCCTCGATCTCGATCAAAAGCTCCACGTTGTTCTCGATCACCACGAAGGTGTCCATGCCGTATTTCTGCACGATCTTTTTGGCGAACTTCGGCCCCACTCCCTTGATCAGGCCGGAACCCAGGTATTTCTCCATCCCGTACACCGTGGCGGGAAGCGTTTCCTCCCAGCTCTCCGCCACAAACTGCCTGCCGTACTTGGAGTCCACCTTCCAGTCCCCTTCCGCCACCAGCACGGAGCCCACGTTGGCATCCAGCAGATTGCCCACCACCGGCACCAGCTCGCTATAGCCCTTGACCCGGCACTTCAGCACGGAATACCCGTTTTCCGGATTTTGATATGTAATTCTCTCCACCACGCAGCGGATCTTCTGCACGCAATCAGCTCCTTTTCCCAAAACTTTCCAGCCGCTCTTTTGTCAAATCCTATGCTCAAGTCCAGTATATCTCAACCCAAATACTTTTTCAACAAGCAGTTAAAAACAAGGTCTTATCAAGATAGGATTAATATGGTATAATGATTCTGCTGGCGCAGGATCCAAGCTAGTAAGGGGACGTGATTCCATGGAATATAATTATCAGAGTTCGGTCGATGATTTCAGGGTAAAATACACATTGGTCATTCCAGAAAAGCGGGATTCGGACTATCAGCTATCCGAAGAAGAGCAGGCCTTTTTTCAGGAACTGGAAGAGGCATATGCGGACATTGAGCGATTGACCAATCATGCCGATGGCTACGATTATGCGCTTGCCGTGAGCAGCGGAATCATTGCGGGTCTTATTGACTCCTTCTTTGTCGGGGAATGGAATTTTAAGAATGCCAAGAAGCAGGCAAACATAGAAGTAAATAACAAAGTTTTAAATTTTGCCCAAAAGGATCCGCAATATAAACCATGGTGCGAAGGCGTTGGCAAATCGGGCAAATGGAATAAGAGAGACCCCGACAGGCTGGCTTCCGCAGTTGAATTTCTGGAGGAAAAATATGTGCTTCCAGGGGACAATGCCTGGAAGTTTAAGGGATCCGGCGTGAGTGCGGCATCCCATCACCTGGATGATTTTTGCCACCATCCCACGCTGGTCGGAATGATATGCAGCATTCTTGTTCAGTTCTCAGGAACGGCGAAATACCATACGGCCGGGGGAGAAGTAATCTCCCTGCCCGTATCGGTGAATGAATACGGTAATTTCGTCAGTGACAAGCCCTTTGGGAAAGTTTTTGCGGGAATCATTAATTGGTTTTTCAACGCCGCACAGACCATAAAAAACCAAAAAGGCCATCTGATGAGCGACATGGCCGGTAACATATCCGCCATAAAGGAAAAAAAGGAAGGGGCGGGGATTCCGGGAACGGTGATGTCCACTTTGAAGGAACTGTCCGCATTGCCATGCTTCCAGGATACTTCTTTTGCGGAAAATCTAAGAAAAGCCTTTCAAAATGGGATTGGCAGCGGGAGCAATCAATTAGACCTGGGTATTTTTAATCCTTTATTTGAAGGCGCCAGCAGCAAGTTCGACATGCGCACGGAATTGGCCGTCAAGCACGAGTTGAAGCGGCAGTCCATACCGGTCATCATAAACGAAGTCGTGGTGCGGTCCTTCTATTTTGTCAGAAGATTTATCAGCCAAATGAAGGACCAAAAGTCCCTTGCGGAAATAGAATGGAAAAAGCTTCTGCCCATGAACAACCGCACAATCGTAAGAATGATGACCATTGCTTCCGGAACCTTCTGCCTCGTCGATCTGGGCGATGCGACAATCAGGGCGGGCCTGGAATCGGGCGGAAATCCATCGGTTTTCTTGGGAAAATTTATTCTGAGAGTGAATTTCGTCGGCATTGGACGTTTTACCCTTGCGGTAGGCGCTGATTTATATATGGAAGCGAGAAAAGGGCGAATGGAGATGGCGGTCGCAAGCGGCGAAGTGGCGGCGACAGCTGTGGCGGAGAAGAAAGCGCTGAAGGAAACGGCCGCTATAAATGAAGAAACGGACAAGAAGATTGCGAAAATGAAATCCATTGCGGCGAGCATGGATCATATTACTGTTTAGAAAGGCGGTTTCACTATGATAGAGTTTCATGCGGAAGAAATGTCGGAAAACGATCTGATTGAAGCTGCAAACAGGATTTTCTCGGCACAGGAAAAAGATTTTGAGAAGATCAAGTCCGAGAAATGGTACCAGACCTTATTTCATGCAATTACCCTGAATCAGGACGGGAAGAAATTTACCGTAAAGAGCGTTCATTCTTTGGCGAAGCTACAGCAGCTTTTTATGAGTATCTATGTCAAAAATTATAGGAAATCCCATGAACAGCTGGATGAAGTAATTGAAGTCGTCATCAAGAACAGCGAGGCCATTCAAAAATTATATGGGATGTGCGTGCTGAACTTGGAAGAACAGGCAAGTTTGGAGACGCTGGACGCCCAGGATTCGGAAATATTGGCTTTGTTTTTGGGCGAATACAGAGACGAGAACGGTTCCGTTCCCAGTGCGGTACGGGATTACAACAGAGGAGTTTTAAGCGCCTTGAACCAGAAGGTTCCCATGGGAACGCTGGACAACCATCAGATCCGCAAACTGAAAGCTCCCAAGGTTGTTTACAGGTGTTTCATGGAGCAGTGCGCCATTGACGGAACCATAGATTCTCAGGAGTGGTCGGACAAAATCTATGAAGATTTAAAGGATTTTGAACTGAGCGAGAATTCCAAGAAGGAAATCCGGGAATCGGTAAAATACGAAGCGGAAATCGCAGGCGTAGATTACTTTATCCAAAAATATTCGAGAGAAAACATAGGGGTACATGCCATAGATTTTGAAATAGAAGGGGTCATCGATCCGGCGGAAGCGGAAAGAAAGGAGATCAACCGACAATTCGACCTCGTAAGGCTCAATTTGGCCCTGCTCAAATTTTCAACGGGTTTCACGATGGCAAACTTAGGCTCAAATTCCGATATGACCTTCGTAACCGTGGATACTCTGTTTAAAGAAGAAATAGAGGCGGATATTTCAAACGGAGTGATTCAACTGCCCGTTCTAATAAACAGCATCAAAAAATCCTATGAAGAGAATGCCGAATTGGTTTATGCATTCAAGTTCAACGCAATGGATGATAATTTTAATGCGCATACGCATTATTTCTTCATCACCACAGTCGATGGCTTCTTCTTTTTTGTCAAAGAGAGGATTGCATTTGTTGAATACGATTCCATCCGCTCCGTAACGCAAACGTCAAATTCCGTTTCGATTTTTGCCTGGAATGTTCAATGGTATTCCGAAAACGGAAATAAAATATCAGAAGACAACGAAATCGTAATCGAAAAAGACAATGAAAACAAAAGATATTTGCGCACTTTACGAAAGGGTGTCGAAGGGATCATCGAAGTATACGGAGGATATATTGAGCCGTCCGATGCCAAAATCGAGGAAATTGTTGACAGATATATCAGACTGATACCCCGTTCCTCGTCTGCCGTTCCGTACATGGTAAGGAATTTTGGATACGGCGATGACAAGAACCGAAAAAGATTAAAGAATGCCCTGTCCAAATATGCTCTGAAAGTCCGTGAGGATGAGGCGCTCGGTTTTATCGACACCTCTTTATTGGGGAATGGAGGAGACGGCCTTCTGTTCTCAAAATACGGAATAGCATTTGATTACGCTTTTGAAAAAATCTTTGCCAGGTACGAGGAAATCGACAGCATGACGATCCAAAAAGGCAAGGAGTTGATCTTAAGCGGACGATTCAGTGAACGGAAAAATGATTTCAATGATCCGTCCATTAACAATGTATATTTTAATCTCCCGATCCTAAAGGAATGCCTTGAGGAGATCCGGAACGTGATTTGATGATATCAGCAAGCGCAAATGCATCGTGCATTTGCGCTTTAAATTTCCCCTATCCAAGACCCACGCATTCCAAACAAAGGTAGACAGCTCAGTTCTCCACAAAGCGATTTTCTGTTACTTCGCCCTTTTTATTTCTCCAAAGTCTTCATCGTGGGAAAATATAGCAAGTTCAATTTTTCCTTATATATCAATGTTTTCTTGCTTCTTCTATCTCTAAATAATACGAATTTATAC
>CANQPH010000032.1 GCA_947625675.1 uncultured Acetatifactor sp. | reverse complement strand
TGGCCGGACTCGAACCGGCACGGCTGTTAACCGCTTGATTTTGAGTCAAGTGCGTCTGCCAATTCCGCCACAGCGGCATGTGCAAAGGATTTTCCCTCACAACAAAAAGTATTTTACCATAGGGACGCCCGTTTTGCAAGAAGAATTTGAATTATTTTCACAATACCTCTATATCCCCATTTCTTCAAAAATCCGGCGCAGTTCTTCCGCCTCCTCGAAGGTATTCGGCCATAAGTATTTTTTCAGATCCACCTTCCACAGGCCGCCGCTTTTCCCTTCCGGCAGTCTCTCCACCGAGACTCCTTCCCCTTCCAGCAAAAGCTTCTGTTCCTCGGGATATTCAAAGGCGGCCGCCCCGCTCAACAGACCGGAGGCGTTCACGATCCGATGGGCCGGCACGTTCCCCGCCCGGTCACACCCGAGCCCATATCCGACCTGCCTCGCATGCCCCGGCATACCGCACAACATCGCAATTTGCCCATAAGTGGCCACCTTTCCTTCCGGAATTCTGTCACACACCAACTGCATTCTCTTATAAAAATCCACTTTCTTTCTCCCTTGTTTCCGGTGAAGATCCCCTGCCTCCCTGTCATTACAGTTCTTTTGCTTTCACAAGACATTCTTTTTCTACAAAAGAAATGCCATAGGCAATCACACGATATTTTTTCTTAAGATACGGCAATCCGTATTGTTTTTCTTCAATCTGCCCAAGCGCCGCTCTGCAATCTTCCTCCAGATTATCATAATCTTTGGAACGCTTCGTCTCAATTATGATCACCCTGCGGTTCCTGTCATCCTCCACTGCGATATCGCTCCGCCCCGCTCCCATTTCATAATTTGATCTCACTCGATACGAACCATTCAGCAAAAGTCCCACCAACAATGCATGATAATAATTCTCATGATAATCATAATAGCTGATGGTGTCATATAGGATGCTACGAATCCTCTGTCCCAAAGATTGTTCATGACAGTTCCACAAATCCTCATAAAGCAGAGTCTGTATACTTCCTTTTACACTCTCGTCAAACCATTTCTGAATTTTTCCTATAAAAATTTCACGAACTTCTTTATTAGGAATCCGTAGTTTGATCATTCCATTCTCTGCACAGTCAGTGATTGCCTTATTATTCCGCTTGCTTTCTTCCTTGTCAACCGTTAAATATCCCGTAATATACAGCACGCTCCAAAGATGATCCTTGTCTTTTTCTAATTCACCGTAAGTAAGATTTTCTATAATCTTTTTCTCAACTGACCTGCCTGCAATCAAATCTTCCAGCTCTCTGCGAGTTGCCATGTCTGCCAGATCGATGAACCGCTTTACCAATTCATTTGAACTGGTATTGTCCCAATATGCCCTTGGATAACTATTTGGATTCTGGCGCAGCTTGTCACAATGGCATATCACATCCCAGGGACAATAGACATCCGTATTGCCAAAGTGATAACCGTCATACCACTCCTTGAGCATTCCATATGCGTTGGGCAAATCATAATCTGTCAATATTTTCCGCACATCGCTGTCAGTAAATCCAAAGTATTCATCGTAACGCTCATCTGATACAGTATCCACCAATAGGTTATTCAACCCAGAAAAAATACTTTCTTTGGAAATTCTTAAACATCCCGTCAGCACAGCAAAAGAAAGGTCGGGATTTGTTTTGAACGCCTCCCCCAAAAAACCTCGCAGAAAACTAACCATTTGGTCATAATATCCCCTTGCATTCGCTTTATCCAAAGGAACGTCATATTCATCGATAAGAAGAATGACTTGCTTTTTATAATGATTATGCAACATCCGCATGAGCATGGAAAGCGACGATTTTAAGTCAGCCACGTCATTCTTGCGGTCAAGCAGCCTTTGCATGGCTTGTTTATCACTTTGCTCTACAAAATCACTCTTTAATAAATAGGAAAGCCTTTTACATTCATTAGAGATCAATATGGTAAGCATATCGATAGCTTCCGCAAAAGTGTTTCCTTCTATACTTTTTAACGACAAAAATACAACTGGATATTTTCCTTGACAATCCCTGCATACTCTCTCATCTCGACTGATCGCAAGCCCCTCAAACAAGGTACTGTCTGTGCCAATTTCAAAAAAAGCCTTCAGCATACTCATAATCAAGGTTTTGCCAAATCGGCGAGGTCTGGTGAAAAGATTCACTTCCCCGTGCCAGTTTATCAACTGGCTGATAAATGCCGTCTTGTCCAGATAATAATAATCTTCACGTATGATTTTTTCAAAAATGTCAACTCCTATCGGAAGCCTTTTTCTTAATCTTTCCATTTTGACATCTCCCTTCCGAAAAAACCTTCTATTTTTTATCTTACCACATAATCCCCTATTTTTCCATTCAAAGTTTCACCGGCTGTCCCAACAAAAAGCTTCTATTCGCCATGTTTTTGTGCATAATGCGTTAGTTTTCTCTGCAAAAATATGCATGATGAAAGAAGTGATAAAGTTGAAACGCTTTACGGATACATTTCAGCCCGAGGAAGAATCCGGGCAAAGCTTCGAACTATCTTGACAAGGAGCCCAACACTTCACGATTCCCTCCGCTGCCCGGATGCCGTCCATGGCTGCAGAGGTGATGCCTCCGGCATACCCCGCTCCTTCTCCGCAGGGGTACAGCCCTTTCGTTCCAACGGACTGCAGGGAATCGTCCCTGGGGATCCTGACGGGGGAAGATGTCCTGCTCTCCACGCCGGACAGCAGGGCGTCCGGCCTGTCAAAGCCAGGAATCATCTGGCCGAACCTGGCCATGCCTTCCACAAAAGCCAGGTTACAGGCCTGGGGCAATATGCCGCTCAAATCCCCGTACTGCCAGCCGCCCTTGTTCTGGGGCCGAAGCTCGGAGCCGCTCCCGGCCGCCAGGTTTTTCTGGTGCTTCTGGCTTTCCTGGTGCTCCAGATTTTCCTGGTGCTCCTTATTCTTCTGATTTTTCTCTAGGAACCACACATCCAATGATTCTGTCCTTTCAGCTACCTCTCCAGGATTCCCTATCTTAGCTTCTGTCTTAGACTCTGTCTTGGGTTCTGTCTTAGGTTCTGTCTTGGGTTCTGTCTTAGGTTCTGTCTTGGGTTCTGTCTTAGGTTCTGTCTTGGGTTCTGTCTTAGGTTCCGTCCCAACTTCTGTCCCCGGTTCTGCCCCGGGTTCCCTTTCCCGTTCCATCACCCTCAGGCGAAAATCTCCGTATCGCTGCACCGGTATCCTGCCCCCGCCCAGCTCGTAGGCCTTCTCTTCCAATCTGCGCTGGAATTCGATGCCAGCCAGGGGATGGCCGGGATCGGAACCGTAATCCTTCGGCGTGACGGAAACGATGATGGCACTGTTGGCATTCTCTCCTCCCCTGTCGCTGTAGCTCATGCCATTGACCGCCAGTCTGCCCAGCTCCGAGGAAGCATTGACCACATAGCCGCCGGGACACATACAGAAAGAGTAGACCCCTCTGCCGTCGGAAGCCTTGGCCGTCAGCTTATAGGGTGCAGCCCCCAGGATTTTCAAAGCTTCTAAAGCTTCCTCACCGTATTGGTTCCGGTTGATCATGGACTGGGGATGCTCCACCCGCAGTCCCACGGCGAAGTCCTTGGCTTCCATGGGAATTCCTTCCCGATACAACTCTTCCAGCGTATCCCTGGCGCTGTGGCCGATGGCCAGAACCGCCAGCTCGCAGGGCAGTTCTTCCTTCCCATTGATTACAAGACCGCTCAACCTTGCCGGCCCTGGGACAACTCCCTGCACCCGATGGCTTTTCTGCTCCAATAAATTCTCCTGCTTCGGGGAACTTTCCTGTCCCGAGCAACCTTCCCTCTCCCGGAGATCTTCCCGCCTTGGAGAATCTTCCTGCCTTGGAGAACCTTCCTGCCTTGGAGAACCTTCCTGCCTTGGAGAACCTTCCTGCCTTGGAGAACCTTCCTGTTCAAGGAAACGGGAAAATCCTTGAAGTTCTGTCTGTCCTGGAATCGTCAGGCGCAGGGCCGTAACCTGGCTGCGGAAACGGATCTCCCCTCCCAGGCGAAGGATTTCTTCTCTCATGTTTTTCACGATCCGGCTCAGTTCGTCCGTTCCGATATGGGGCTTGGCGTCATACAAAATGGACTCCGGAGCTCCGAATTCCACCAGGGTTCGAAGCACTGCGCCGTTCCTGCCGTACTTGTCCTTCACCAGAGTGTTCAGCTTTCCGTCAGAAAAAGTGCCCGCTCCCCCTTCTCCGAACTGGACGTTGGAATTCGGATCCAGGCATCCCGTCTCCCAGAACCGCTCCACGTCCGCCCGCCTGGCATCCACGTCCGCACCCCGTTCCAAGACGATGGGACGGTACCCGGCCTTAGCCAGAAAATAAGCGCAGAACATCCCCGCCGGTCCGAAGCCTATGACCACGGGCCGATGCACCAGAGCTTTCCGTTCACCGAAATTCTTCCGTTCCTCTTCCGTCAGAGGCCCGGGGAAACTGTAATCCACCCTTTCAGCCACCGAAATGTCGGGGTTTTTCGCCCGCCGGACGATCCGATCCTCTCTGGCCCCGGCCCCTGCCGCCAATTCCACGTCCGCCACGTAGCTGTAGAAAATATCCGGCTTTTTCCTGGCGTCCACGGATCGGCGCAAAATATGTACCTTTCGGATCTCCCCTTCCTGTATTTTCAACAGGGACGCCGCCTTTTTCCGCAAAAGCTTCTCCTGGGAGGGCGTCTCCACCCGAATCCTTATCTGATTAATTCTGATCATTTCCCTTCCCCCGCTGCTTCCCAACGCCTCGCTATCTTCACTGTGGCTTCTTCGCTGCCGATCTCACACTTTGCCGCTTCTTCATCAATTCTCGCTTCTCGATGATTTTTCTGTGGTTTCCTCATTGGCTCTCGCTTCTTCACCGGTGCTCTCTTCTTTATCATTTCTCTGTGGCCTCTTCTCCATTGCCCGGCCTGATCCCGCTGCAGCCGTCCCGGCGATATAACCGCTGGTCCAGGCCCATTGGAGATTGTAGCCCCCGCACCGCCCGTCCACGTCCAAAAGCTCTCCGGCCAGGTACAGTCCCGGCACCTTCTTCGCCTCCAAATCTTCCGTCACTTCGGACAGCTTCACGCCCCCGGAACAGACCTGGGCCTGGTCGAAGGAATTACTTCCGCTTATCTGCAGCGTAAATTGTCTGCACAGTTGAAACACTTTCCGAAGCTGCTCTTCCGGAGCGTCCTCCAGTGGCAGATTGGGCTTCAAACCCGCCAGCTTGATAAACAACGTCATCAATTTCTTGTGCAGCAATCCGGTAAAAAAAGTCTCCACGGTATACCCGCCGACAGAGTCCCCAGGATTCCCGCCTTTTTCCTGGGAACCCCGCTCCACAAGCCTGCTCAGGCGCTCTTCTATGTACGCCGCCCAGGCTTCTTCTCCAATCTGGGGCAGGAAATCGATCTGGGCTTTCAGCTGCCCGTCCCCCTGCAGTGCATTGGAATCCTTTGACCCATACAAAGCCTCCGATCCGCTCAAGACCCGTGCCCCGCACAAATCATTCGGCTTTTGAGAAACATATGGCTTCTGTGTTGCGCATGATTTCTGTGATGCATATGGTTTCTGTGATGCGCATGACTTCTGTGGGGAACATGCCGTATGTAACGCATGAGGATCCTGCATCAGGCGATTGACCTGACCGCTCAACTGAAACACCGGAATCCCGGAGATCCCATAGTCCACCAACTGCAGTTCTCCCCGCTCCCGAAGCAGACAACTCCCGTTTTCCAGAATCCGGATCTCCGCCTCCGAACGAACCCCGGCGATGGCCTTGCAGTATTCCTCCCGGCACCGCAGTCCCGTCAAAGCTGGAACCACCGGCGTCTGTTCCAAGCCGAGCTGCCCGGCCAGCCGGTAACCGTTTCCGTCCGATCCCGTCCGGGGAGCCGCCCGTCCGCCGCAGGACAAGATCACGCTGTCAAAGGAAGCGCTCCCGCCCGTCCAACAGACCCGAAGGCCCCCTTCCCTGAGCCGTTCGATCCGCTCCACTTTTGTCTCGGAAACCACCTTCACTCCGGCCCTCTCCAGCCCGAAACGCAGCACATCCAACACCACGGCGGCCTGGTCGCACACGGGATACAGATAGCCCTCCCGGCTTTTGACAAGCAGCCCTAGAGATGCGAAAAAGGCCTTGGTCTCTTCCGTGCCAAAGCGTTTCAGCCAAAAAGCTATCCTTTTTTGGTCGGTTTCCGCCATAAGATCGTTTGTCGCCGAATCCCGCTGCGATTCGCCGAACGCCGCCGCAGGTTCATCGCCAGCGGAGACAGCGCCCAAGGATAACGGCCCGCTGTGATAATCTTCCGCAGACAGGTCCTCGTTTCCCAGGTTGCACCTTCCGTTACCGGTGACCAATATTTTTTTCCCGAGTCTGTCATTCCTCTCGTAGACCGTCACCCTGGCCCCCGCCCGGGCCGCCGCCAAAGCCGCCGCCATTCCGGAAGCCCCGCCTCCTATCACCGCCACATTCCTCTTCATCCGCAATTCCTTTCCCTGCAGCCCTTCTTCATGCGCATTTCCTCCTCAACCGCAGTTCCTTTTCCCACGGCTCTTCTTCATACGCAACTTCTCCTCAACCGCAGTTCCTTTTCCCCACGGCTCTTCTTCATGCGCAACTCCCCCTCGGCCGCAGTTCCCTTTCCCCGCAGCTCTTCTTCATACGCAACTCTTCCTCAGTCACAGTTCCCTTTTCCCGCAGTTCTTCTTCACGCACAACTTCTCCTCAGCCGCAGCCCCTCTTTCACACCCCTTCTTCCCTTGAAATTCTTCTTGAAAATATTCTCGAAAAATTCTTTTCCCCATCCCATGCGCCAGGGAAACATTCCTATAGGAAATCGCATCCCGTCAGCTGGAATAAGTCTCCAGGAAATTATATAGGCTCTCCTCATCCGGGACGTACATCCAGCCGATGATATCCTGCTGCATCTGTTCCGGCAGATCTTTCAACAAAATATCCGTGTGCATATAGATGGTATGTTTGTCATCCAGGTAGACCACCACATAATCATCCTGCACCACGAGATAAAAACTGTTGCTGGGCTCCACGTATTCATAGTTCATCTTGACCACGACCTTGTCCCTGGAAAAAGACAGCACCTCCAAGTCCACGAACCCCCGTTCCAGCTCACTCAAGGGAGGGGAAGCCTCATAGGAATCCATGGCCAACAGGAATTCTTCCCTGTTCATGCCGATATATTTGGCAGGCAGCTTCCAGGTGGTTTCCACCACGCTGTTGTTGCGCAGATCCGTTTCCTCCAGCACGTAATCAGTGTCCGCATTCAATCTTTCCCCCAGGGATGCGGCCTCCTGCAGATCCTCTCCGTCGCTCTGATTCTCCAGGCTTCCCTCTCCGGCCGCCTGCCCATCCCCGAAATCACCCTGGGAAAACCCATTTCCTGAAGTCCCGTTCCCTGAACCTCCATTCCCTGAAGTTTCATTTCCCAAGGTTCCATCCCCCAAGATTCCTTCTCCTGCAAATATATCCCCTGCAGCCTGCACCGCCGCCAAAGTTTTCAGTTCCGCACTGTTTTCCTCCAGCAGCCCCCGCACCTCCTGCCATTCCGTGCGGAATTCCTCCAGATCCCGCAGGGCGGTCCTGCTGACCGCCTCTCCCGGATAAAAATATTCGGCGGCCACCACGCCACCGACGAATCCAATCCCCATCATGATGGTCGGATAAATACAAAAAAAGCTGAAACTTTTCCAGAAACCCATAGGTCGCCTCCATCTGCCTTTTTCCTAAAGTATCAGCTTTTTTCCAGAATTTATACATACCGTATGAATTTTCCATCTTCACGGTCCGTCACCCGGGCCTGCGGCCGGGGATGATTTACCGCTTCCCGGCCAGTTTTCTAAGGAACGCTCCGCCCGGGATCAGCCGGAACTCCGGCTCCCGGAAGCTGCCCGACACCAACTGCGGCGCCAGATAAACCACCAGACCGAGAAGCAGACACAGGATCACGGTTCCCGCTTCTCCCAAGGGAACGGTCAGCACCCGTCCCAAAAGCAGACACACCAATCCTGAAAGCAGGGCGCAGCCCAGGGGAATACCGATCCACCGGATGTAATCCAGGCGGAAACGAAGCGTCAGGAAAAGAGAAACTCCCGACAGGGCGCACAGAGCCAGGCCCGCCAATACCCCGGCGTAAACCAACCCCAGGCTTCCCAACGCCAGGGCACCGGTAAATAGATTTCCGCACAGACAGAACACTATGACAAAAGCGCCGGCGGCTCCCAGAGCGACCAGAGTATTGCCGATATTCACCAAGACCTTTAAGAAAAACCAGGACAACACAATCAACACCACGCCCAGGGCCCCGGCCTGCAAAAGCTTTGACAGGGTCTCCCCCTGTTCGCCTCCGAACAGGATTCCCAGCTGTCCCGCCATGGCGATGCCGAAAGCCGCCGGATACAAGGTATAAACCAGACCCAGGTGCACTCCCATCCCGCAGATGTCCCTGGCGTACCGAGGCTCCGTCTTGCGGGTCGCCGCCACCACCCTGGCCGCCACGGGAAGCAGGAAGCTCCCGGCCAACAGGCCCGGCAGGGCATATAGGGCCAAATATCCTCCGTAAAAAACGCCGAGCTCCAGGATCCAGGAAGAACCCTCCGCCACATTTTTGCCCAGCAGGATCATTCCCAAAAAAACGGGGAACCGCAGCAGGAACTGCATCAGGAACAATACGCCCGCCCCCAGGTAGAAGGAGCGCAGAGCCCCGGCGAAAGTTTCCGTGCGCTTCAGCCCCTCTCCCCTCTCCGCTTTCCGGGCACTGCGATTTCCCAAGGAAACCATGATCAGGAAAACAAAGATCAGAATCTCTGCCATAAGCATGGCCGCTGACAGACCGATGGCGCCGTACATGGAGGGCATGTCCTCATTCAGCAGAAGGGCGCTCACCTTTTCCCCATATCTCTGGGTGACGGGCACGAAAATCAAACCGAATACCAGGATCAGGATCTGCCGCAGGACGCTGGAAACAGCCGTCGGCATCTGGTTCCCGCCTCCCTGGATCATTCCGAGAAACACGCTTCCCAGAACCCGCAGCAGCAGCACGGGGGCCAGCAGACGGATGGCCAGGGCGCTGTAAGGCATACGGAACACCTTTTCCGCCAGCAGATCTGCCAGGACGACAAGGGCACCGGCACAGAGAACTCCCAAAAGAAGCTGTACCGCAAACACGCTGGACTGAAGCTTCCCGGCGTTTCTATACTGTTCCTTGCTTCGTCTGCTGCGCAGCATCCGGCCCAACACATCCGGCACGTCCCTGGACAGCAGGGCGCAGGCCAAGGCGAGACACTCCACCGCCGCAGCCAGGTAGGCTATCCCGTTGCAGCCGATCTTTTTCCCCATGACAAACAGCATCACGATGCCGATCATGCCGGAAAAAGCCTGTATCTGCTTTCTTCTCACTTCCGTCTGACTCATGAAACTCACCCTAATCCTCTCTTGTAATTCCCAGACGCTGCAGCGCCCGCTCCTGCTTCTCTTCCATTACGGCGGCCTCCTGGGGCTCCATATGATCGTATCCGCACAAATGGAGAGCGCTGTGGGCCACCAGGAAGGCCATTTCCCTCTTCTGGCTGTGGCCGTAGCTTTCCGCCTGCTCGATCACCTTGTCCACGGAAAGAATGATGTCCCCCAGGATCAGCTCTCCCGTATCCGGGTCAAAATAATCCGCTTCCCGATCCTCATCGATCTCGAATTCGGCCGGCGCCTCAAAATCCAGGTTGGGAAAAGATAGCACGTCCGTCTCCCGGTCAATCTGCCGAAATTCCTTGTTGTAGGCCCGGATTCCCTCATTGTCCGTCAAAAGCACGTTGACCTGAGTCTCATAGGGGCACCCCTCATCCTCCAGCACCTCGGTGACCACCTGTTCCACCAGGGCTTCCACGTCAAAAGGGAAGGTCGTCTCCGTCTCGTTTTCCACGTAAAATGTCATCTATATCCTCCGTTCACCGGTTCCGGCGCCAGTCCTCTCCCCGTCTGTTCTTTCCGGTCTGCCTTGCCTGGCTGCGGTATTTTTCCTTCGCTTCATAATCCTCATAGGCCTTCACGATTTTCTGCACCAGGGGATGGCGCACCACGTCCTTGCTGGTGAGGTTGCAGAAAGCAATATCCTCGATCCCGGCCAGCACCCTGGCGGCCACATCCAGGCCGGACTTGGCGTCCGGCGCAAGATCCTTCTGGGAAGCGTCTCCCGTGACGATCACCTTGGAGCCGAAGCCGATCCTGGTCAGGAACATCTTCATCTGTGCCGGCGTGGTGTTCTGGGCCTCGTCCAGGATAATATAGGCGTTGTCCAGGGTCCTTCCCCTCATGTAGGCCAGTGGGGCCACCTCGATCAGACCCTTTTCCATATTTTTCAAAAAACTTTCCGCCCCCATGATCTGGTACAGGGCGTCGTACAGAGGACGCAGATACGGATCCACCTTGCTCTGCAGATCCCCCGGCAGGAAGCCCAGCTTCTCTCCGGCCTCGATGGCGGGCCGGGTCAGGATGATCCTGCTCACCTCGTCATTCTTAAAGGCGGTGATGGCCATGGCCATGGCCAAGTAAGTCTTGCCGGTTCCGGCGGGGCCCAGGCCGAAGACGATCATGTTGTTCCGAATGGCGTCCACGTACCGCTTCTGCCCCAGGGTCTTGGGCTTGATGGGCTTGCCTGCCACGGTATGGCAGATCAGGTCCTCATCGATTTCCGCCAGCGCCCCCTCTTTTTCTTCTTTTCCCAGAGTGATGGCGTAGTCCACGCTCTGCTCTTCGATTTCATTCCCTCTTTTGGAAATTTCCGTGAGCTGTGCCAGGATGTTCTTCACCCGGCGCACGTTCTCCTCGTCCCCGTTGATGGACACGCTGCCGTTGCGGTCCACCACCCGCACCTGAAAATCCCGCTCCAGTTTTTTCAGATAAGCGTCCTGCATGCCGAAAATCTTCTGCATATGTTCGCTGGACATCTCCATCCGTTCCGTGACTTCGTTCATTCTACCTCGCATTCTCGGGCTTTACTGACCGGCTTCTCCCTGCCCGTCCGTTTCTCCCGATGATTCCGTACTTTCCAAAGGGGTATCTTCCTGTCTGTAAGCGTTTTCCCGGAGCACCAGGGAGGCGTCCAGGACCCAGGCTTCAGAACCCCTCTTTATTGTAACATCTTTTTCAATAATTTGTACCCCTTTTTCCTCCAAACTTGCAAAAAAATCCTTAATTTTCTCTAAAAGCAGCTCTTCGGCCTCTTTCCGGCTGTAAATGTGCTCCACGTTCTGATATTCCCGGTGGGTGATGCTGCCTGCGGATACCGGAAGGGACAATTTTTCAAACAGTGCCGGTGTCTTTTCCCGAATCACACTGTCATAGACCAGGAAGGGCTGTTCCTCGTCCCACCTTAATTCCCGATCCCCCGCCCGCAGGAAATACCTCACTTTGGTCCTGCCGGTATATTCCTTCCGTATGTAAGTGAAAGGCAAGGTCTCCTGCCGGGCCTCCCCATGCTCTATCACAATGTCCGCATCGCTGACCACGTATTGATACTCCCGCACCGTGGCGTCCTCGTTGTAGACCGGCACCTTTCCTTCCACCAGCACCGTCCCCTCCGTCACCACGTCCCCGATAGACACCTTGGGCACACCGCTTCGAACGATCATGGCCACAATGGTGCCTTCGCAGGCGGCCACCAGATCTTTTCCCCCTTCTTCCGCCGGTTCCGGAAGGACGGAAGCGGTCTCGTTCTCCTTGATTTGGATCAGCAGCTTCGTGCCGTCCAGCCTGGCGGAGGCCCAGGTGACCTCCGGGAACTGCCTGCGGATGCCTTTTTCCAGGGAATTGATGTCCAACTCCTGCTTCCGCATACCGATGGTCACCTCCTGCCGCTTCAGGTAATCCAGGAAAACATCCTCCGTGATCCGATAGTTGCCGGTCAGTTCAATATCCCAGATAAAAAAAGAGGAAAAGATCCAGAAGCACAGGCACAGAAGGAACCCCAGGAGGAACACCTTTCGCTTCCACAACACGGGCATAAAAAAAGGTAGTCCATTCTTTTCCAGAATGGCTACCCTGGTTCCCGTCTTGCGGACGATGGGCCGCAGTTTTCGGAACCCCTGAATGCTGATGTTCATGACGGACACATCCCCGTCCTGTACAATGTCCCACAGCAGGATGTCCCGCATGCTGCACAAGTTCATAAATCGTTCCGGTGCGGTTCCCCAGACCCGGATCCGCACATATCCCCTGAGATATCGAATCGCTTTGATCATGTATGTATCCTGCTCCTTCCGCCCCGTTTCCCGCCGCTATAGATACCGCACCGCTGCGATGCGGCCGCTGATCTTCATGTCTTCGTTGGTATAATAATCGATGGACAGTCCGTTGCCTTCAAAACGGACCTGGCAGGTCTTGCCCTGGAGCAGAATGGTCTGCCCGGTATATTCCAGGATCCCCCTGTAGTTTTCGATCCAGGCCTCGCTGCTGCCGGTCAAAGTCACCCGCAGAGCCCCCAGACAAACGTCCCGGGGCAGCTGCAGCGACTCCACCAAAGATTCTTTCTTTTTTGCAAAACGGGATGATTTTTTCATGGTTCAATATATTCCCAGGAAATGGAAGATATGAACCTCACAGGATTTTTTTGATCAAAGGAGCCCTGGGCACCGCTTCTTGGGAGAACGTATAGGCCCCCAGAAAACGGTCCCGGGCCTCCGCCGCCTTTTTCTCGTCATTGGCGTGGAGCCAGGCCAGGGGCTGCCCTTTTTGCACGTAATCCCCTGTCTTGGCGGCCAGCACCAGTCCCACGGACAGGTCGATCTCGGAATCCTTGGTCTCCCGTCCTCCGCCCAGCAGAAGGGACGCCATGCCCACCTCATCACAGGCGATCCAGGCCACGTACCCTTCCTCCGGCGATGGAACGGGCCTAATGATGGACGCCCGGGGCAAAAGCTCCGGATGGTAAACCGCCGCAGGATCCCCGCCCTGGGCCTCCACAAATTGGGCCAGCTTCCGCAGGGCGCTGCCGTCCTCAATCGCTTTCCGCAGCATCTGCCTGGCCTCTTCCTCGCTTAAAGTTCCAGACTGGGACTCCGTCCGATCACTCAGTCCCGCCCCGGCCTGGGCCTTTGAACGGGCATCCGTTCCCGCTTCGCCCTGCACCTCCATCGAGGCACACAGTCCCGCCCCGGCCTGGGCCCTTGAACGGGCATCTGTTCCCGCTTCGCCCTGCGCCTCCATCGGGGCACTCAGTCCCGCCCCGGCCTGCGCCCTGGACCCGGCCAGGAGCATCTGACTGCCCAGAGTCATGCACAGCTCCGTGAAATCCTCCGGCCCCCTGCCCTGCAGGGTCTCGATGGCTTCCTTCACCTCCAGGGCGTTGCCCACCGCACGGCCCAAAGGCTGATCCATGTCGGACACCACGGCAACGGTGGTCCGTCCCGCCTGTCTGCCGATGCGCACCATCTCTTCCGCCAGAGCCAGGGCGTCCTCCTCTTTTTTCATAAAAGCGCCGCTGCCGGTCTTCACATCCAGCACGATGGCGTTCGCTCCTGCCGCCAGCTTCTTGCTCATGATGGAACTGGCGATCAGGGACATGTTGTCCACCGTGGCCGTCACGTCCCGGAGGGCATAGAGCTTCTTGTCTGCCGGGGCCAGGTCCGCCGTCTGTCCCATGATGGCGATGCCGATCTCGTTCACGTTGCGCAGGAACTGCTCCTCCGTAAGGCTGGTGGTGAACCCCGGAAAGCTCTCCAGCTTGTCGATGGTCCCTCCGGTATGTCCCAGCCCTCTGCCGCTCATCTTGGCCACCGGAATGCCGCAGGCCGCCACCATGGGCGTCAGGGCCAGAGAAGTCTTGTCCCCCACGCCGCCGGTGCTGTGCTTGTCCACCTTGATCCCCCGGATGCCGGACAGATCCAGCATGTCTCCGCTGCGGGCCATGGCCAGGGTCAGTTCCAGTGTCTCCTCCTCGTTCATCCCCTGAAAATAAATGGCCATCATCAGGGCGGAAGCCTGATAATCCGGGATTTCCCCGGCCGTATAGCCCTGGATGAAAAATTGAATCTCTTCCCGGCTCAGAGCCCCGCCGTTCCGTTTTTTCATAATGATATCATACATTCTCATACTTAAACTTTCCCCGCCAACTTCCGCCGCCATCTCCGCCATATTTTTTCCACCAAAACACAAAACGCCATGCCGCAGCAGCCGCCGAAGGTGTCCAGGAACACGTCCAGGAAATTGGCATATCTTCCCGGCACAAAATATTGATGGAGCTCATCCAGAAATGCGGACAGAAACACCCACGAAACGATCAGTAGGTACAGCTTTTTCCCCCGCTGCTTCCAGGGACGCCACATGCCGTAAAGCAGCGCACCCATCATCGCATATTCGCTGAAATGGGCCAGCTTGCGCACCGGATGCTCCAGATAATCCACCATGCTCTTCATGAGCGCATCGGACCAGTTCCTATGGGCCAGGGTATTCACGATCCTCACGCATTTCTCCGTGACCAGGGTGCTCAGGCTGCCGGAGGCCTCCGCATCCTGATCCGAAAATGCAAAAATCAGGCAATAGAGGCCGATCAGCAGAACGAGACACACTCCGCTGACCAATATTTTGGGATTCCATTTTCCAGTTTGTATGGACTTGCCGGGAAAATTCATGAACCTAACGCCTTTCCTCTTACTCTTTATTGCATGCTGCTTACAGCTTTTGAAATTATGCCATGCCACCCCAAACTACCGGGACCATGCTTTACCAAACTTCTAAAACGTGCTTTGGCTAGCTTTCGAAACCATGCCGCCCCAAAAACCACCCGGCATTTGTTTATAGCACCATCATTACGTCTCCGAAACTATAAAACCTATACCGTTCCCGGATGGCCTCCTGGTAGGCGTTCAGAACGTTCTCCCGCCCCGCCAGGGCCGACACCAGCATCACCAGGGTGGATTCCGGCAAATGAAAATTGGTGATCAGGGCGTCCAACACTTTGAAACGATAGCCCGGATAAATGAAGATTTCCGTATTGCCGCAGCCAGGCTGCACCCGACCGGTTTCGTCCGCTGCGCTTTCCACCGTGCGGCAGCTGGTGGTGCCCACGCAGATCACCCGTCCGCCCCGTTCCCGGGTACGGTTGATCTTCTCCGCCGCTTCCTCCGTCACCTCATAGTATTCGGAATGCATATGATGATCCAACACGTTCTCTTCCTTCACGGGGCGGAAGGTTCCCAGCCCCACGTGAAGGGTCACATAGGCGATCTCCACCCCGGCTTCCTCGATCTGCCGCAGCAGCTCTTTGGTGAAATGCAGACCGGCGGTAGGGGCCGCCGCCGACCCCTCGTATTTGGCATAGACCGTCTGGTAACGGTCCTTGTCCTTCAGTTTGTGGGTGATATAGGGAGGCAGGGGCATTTCCCCCAGCCGGTCCAGCACCTCTTCGAAGATTCCCTCATATTCAAACCGGATCAGGCGGTTGCCCTCCTCCACCACTTCCAGAACCTGGGCCCGCAGCAGACCGTCTCCGAAAAGGAGCCTCGTACCGGGGCGGCATTTTTTGCCGGGACGCACCAGGGTCTCCCACACGTCCCCTTCCCTGCGCTTCAGGAGCAGCACTTCCACATGAGCGCCGGTGCCCTCCCGTTCCCCTAAAAGCCTGGCGGGAATCACCTTCGTATTGTTCAGCACCAGGCAATCCCCCGGGTGCAGGAAATCCGCCACCTCCCGGAACACATGATGGGAGACGGCCCCCGTCCGCTTGTCCAGCACGAGAAGCCGGGAAGAGGAACGGTCCTCCAGGGGATCCTGGGCAATGAGTTCCTGAGGCAGTTCAAAATAAAAATCTGACTTTAACAACTGCTCCACTAGCAAATAGCTCCTTCCACAAATGCGCGGTAACCGCGATAGGTCTCATAGATATCCGCCTTGCTGGTGGCCTCCCAGGGGGCGTGCATGCTCAGCACCGCCACGCCGCTGTCGATGACGTTCATGCCGTACAGGGCCAGAATGTAAGCGATGGTTCCGCCGCCGCCCACATCCACCTTGCTCAACTCCGCCGTCTGGAAATGAATGGACTTTTCTTCATAAATCCTGCGGATCTGGGCCAGATATTCCGCATTGGCATCATTGGAACCGGATTTGCCCCGGGAACCCGTGAACTTGTTCAGCACCATGCCGCCGCCCAGATAGGCCACGTTCTTGCGGTCAAAGCATCCGGCGTAAGAGGGATCAAAGGTGCTGCTCACATCGGAGGAAAGCATACAGCAGCGGGCCAGGCACCGGCGCAGATTCAGTTCGCTGTACTCTCCGCAGAGATTCAGCACCTCCGCCACCGCATTTTCAAAAAAGCGGGACTGCATGCCGGTAGCGCCCACGGAACCGATCTCTTCCTTGTCCACCAGGATACAGCACAGAGTGCGCTCCGTCACTCCGGTGTCCAGCATGGCCTTCATGGAGGTGAAGGCGCACACCCGGTCGTCCTGGCCATAGGCCAGGATCATACTCCGATCCAGACCGGCCTCTCTAGCCTTTCCGGCAGGCACCACTTCCAGCTCTGCGGAAATAAAGTCCTCTTCTTCTATGCCGTACTGGGCCTTCAGGATGTCCAGAACTCCAGCCTTCACCGCGTCCTTGGCGTTCCTGGCATCCTTGGCCTTCTTCGCCTGGGTCTCATCCTGAGTTTCTCCCGAAGCGCAACAGCATTCCTGGAGCATTTCCCCGTCGCAGCAGCTCTCCTGGGATTTCTCCCCGCCATCCTCCTGCTTCCCCAGGCGGATGGGGCGGTTGCCGATGATGATATCCAGGGCTTCTCCCTCGATCACCTTGGCAGCCTTCTTCTCCAACTGCTCCTGAGAGAGATGAACCAACAGGTCGGAAATGAAAAATACGGGATCTTCCTCGTCTTCCCCGATATTCACCTCGATCACCGTGCCGTCCTTTTTCACCACCACGCCGTGAAGCGCCAAGGGAAGGGTCACCCACTGATATTTCTTCACACCCCCGTAATAATGGGTATCCAGATAGGCGAAGCCCCCGTCCTCGTACACGGGGTTCTGCTTGATGTCCAGCCTGGGGCTGTCGATGTGGGCCCCCAGGATGTTCATGCCCTCCGTCATGGGCTTCCTGCCGATCTGGAACATGGCGATGGACTTGTTCATGCAGACGCTGTACACCTTGTCCCCGGCTTTCAGGGTCTTCCCCTGCTTCACTGCGGCCTCCAGCTCCTCATAGTCTGCGGCCTCGATGGCGTTCACGATGCTGTCGACGCACTCCCGCTCCGTCTTGCCATGATCCAAAAAATCTCTATATTCTCCGCACAGCGCCTCCAGCTCGGCAAGCTGCGCCTCTTCATAAGTCTCCCAGACATTCTTCTTTTCCATATTTCCTCCATTACTGTCTCAATTCTATGCCCATCTGCCGCAGCCCGTTCAGGATCTTCTTCATCACCGCAGTGATATCGTTCTCCTCCAGAGTTCTGTCCTTGGCCCGGAAGGTGATGGAATAGGCCACGGACTTGTAGCCCTCCTGAATCTGGCTTCCTTCATAAATGTCGAACAGCTGATAGCTCTCCAGGATCTTGCCGCCCCGCTGCTCGATCATCTTCTCGATCTGCCCCACCAGGATATTCTTGGGCACCACCATGCTGATATCTCTGCTCACCGCCGGGAATCTGGCGATGCCGGTATATTTTCTGTCAAAAGTAGTGAAAGGAATTACGCTGGGCATATCCAGCACGGCCACATAAGCCTTGGTCCCTATTTCATAATTGTCCAGCACGTCCGGATGCACCTCTCCCAGGTAGCCCAGCACGGCGCCTTCGTATTCCACCAGGGCCTGTCTGCCGGGATGCAGGAAAGGCTTGCCCGCCTTGGGATCATACACCAGCTTTTTGTGCAGACCCACGCTGCCCAGGAACTCTTCCACCACGCCTTTCAAAGTGAAGAAGTCTCCTTCTCCGTAGAAGCCCAGGGTGAACTGCATTCTCTCGTCCGGCAGCTCCGTCAGGGGCAGGGCCTTGGGAAGATAAATGTTGCCCAGTTCGTAGAGCTTCACGTTCTTGTTGCGGCGATTATAGTTGGTGGCCAGACTGGTCAGCATACCGTTCAGGGGCAGGGTCCTCATGATGGAAAAATCCTCGCCCAGGGGGTTGGAGATGGTCACGGTCTGGCGAAGCTTGTCATCTGCGGGCAGCAGCAGCTTGTCGAACACCTTGGGACTTTCAAAGGAATAGCACATGCCCTGGGAGAAACCGCAGTATTCCGCAATGTCCCTGGCCTTCTGCTCGATTCTCAGCTTGTAGGACAGCTTACCCGTGGTAGCCTCCCCGCTGGGCAAAGTGGTGGGAATCTTGTCGTAGCCATGGAACCTGGCCACTTCCTCCGCAATGTCCGCATAACCTTCCAAATCCTGACGGAAGGAGGGGATGATCAGCTCGTTGGCCGCCTCGTCATATACCAATTCCTCCCGTTTGAAGATCTCGAGCATTTCTTCCCTGCTCACGTCCGTGCCCAGCAGACTGTTGATGCGGCCCGGATTCAGCTTGATCCGGCGAAGCTCCGCCAAAGGCTCCTTCACATCCACCATGCCGCCCACCACTTCGCCGCATTCCAGCTCCTCGATGAGCCTGCAGGCACGGTTGATGGCCGCTTCCGCATTCCTGGGATCCAGCCCCTTCTCGAACTTTCCGGAAGCGTCGGTGCGAAGACCCAGACGCTTGGCGGATTTCCGAATGTTGGGGCCGTTGAAGGTGGCCGCCTCGAAGAGCACCGTGTGCACGTTGTCCGTGATCTTGCTGTTTTCTCCGCCCATGATGCCGGCGATGCCGATCTCCTTCTCCGCATCGCAGATCATCAGCACTTCGCCGTCCAGCTTCCGCACCTGGCCGTCCAGGGTCTGGAACACGTCCCCGTCCTTGGCCCTGCGCACGATGATCTTGTGTCCCGCCACCGTGTCCAGGTCAAAAGCGTGCATGGGCTGGCCGTACTCCTCCATCACATAATTGGTGATGTCCACCAGATTGTTGATGGGACGGATGCCGCTGGCCGCCAAGCGCCTCTGCATCCACTTGGGAGAAGGGCCGATCTTGATGTTTTTCACCACCCTGGCGCAGTACCTGGTACAGAGATCCCGATCCAGCACCTCCACGCTCACGTAGTCATGGGCGTCCTCGCTGTTGCCCTTCGCTTCCTCTTTCGGCGCATGGAAGGGCTTCCGGAAGGTGGCCGCCGCCTCCCTGGCGATTCCCAGGACACTGTAGCAGTCCACCCGGTTGCTGGTAATCTCGTATTCAAAAACCGTGTCCCGCAGGCCCAGGAGCTCCACCGCATCTGCTCCCACTTCCGCATCTTTGGGGAAAATATAGATTCCCTCTTCCGGCGCTTCCGGGTACATGTCCCTGGAGGAGCCCAGCTCTTCGATGGAGCACATCATCCCGTTGGAAGGCACCCCCCGCAGCTTTCCGGCCTTGATCGGGATGCCGTTTTCCGGCAGGGGACCGCCGTCGTGGCCTCCCGCCACCCTGCCGCCGTCCAGGACCACGGGCACCTTGTCCCCCACGTTCACGTTGGGAGCCCCCGTCACGATCTGGAGCACTTCGCTGCCGATGTTCACCTGGCAGACGATGAGCTTGTCGGCGTCGGGATGCTTTTCAATGGAAAGAATCTCTCCCACCACGATTTTTTCCAGATTTTTATCCAATCTCGTATAGCCTTCCACCTTGGTGCCGGACAGGGTCATGGCGTCGCAGTACTCCTGATCGGTACACTCCAGTTCCGGCACATAAGCCTTGATCCATGATAATGCTGTATTCATATTTTTCTTTTCCTTTCTTCCCGTTTCTCAGAACTGCTTTAAGAACCGCACGTCATTTTCATACAACAGGCGCATATCGTCGATCTCGTACTTGAGCAGGGCGATACGCTCCAGGCCCAATCCAAAAGCGAAGCCGGTGTACTGATCCGGGTCGATGCCGCTCATCTTGAGCACCTTGGGATGTACCATGCCGCAGCCCAGGATCTCGATCCAGCCGCTGCCCTTGCAGAACCTGCAGCCCTTGCCGCCGCACTTGAAGCAGGACACGTCCATCTCCGCACTGGGCTCCGTGAAAGGGAAATGATGGGGGCGGAACTTCACCCTGGTCTCCTCCCCGAACAGCTCCTTGGCGAACTGGGCCAGGGTGCCCTTCAGGTCTGCGAAGGTGATGTGTTTATCGATGACCAGGCCCTCGATCTGATGGAAAGAAGGAGAATGGGTGGCGTCCACCTCGTCGGCCCGGAACACTCTTCCGGGGGCAATCATGCGGATGGGAAGCTTGCCTTTCTCCATCTCGTGCACCTGGGTGCCGGAGGTCTGGGTCCGCAGCAAAATATCCCCCGTCACGTAGAAGGTATCCTGCTCGTCCTTGGCCGGATGATCCGCCGGGATGTTCAGGGCCTCGAAATTATAATAATCCGTCTCCACCTCGGGGCCTTCCACCACCTCGTAGCCCATGCCCACGAAGATCCGCTCGATCTCCTCCAGGGCGATGGTGTTGGGATGCCTGTGGCCCAATTCCGCCTTTTTGGCGGGCAGGGTCACGTCGATGACCTCCGCTTTCAGCCGGGCTTCCCGAAGGGCCCGCTCCATCTTCGTGCGGGCCTCTTCCAATTTTTTCTCGATCTCCTGCCTGGTCTCGTTGACCCACTGCCCCACCTGGGGCCTCTCCTCGGGGGGAACGTCCTTCATGGACTTCAGCACGCTGGTCAATTCTCCCTTCTTGCCCAGGACGGCCACCCTGACCTCGCTCAGCTTTTCCATGGTGTCGCTGTTGGCAATCTGCGCCAGGGCCTGCTCCCTGATCTGGTCTAACTTCGCTTTCATTCTTCTCTTTCCTTTCTTTGTGAAACTAAAAGTCCCTTGCTGCGCCAAGCAGCAAGGGACGAAACATCTTTCGCGGTACCACCCTAAATTCCCGCTGCGACCAGCGGGCACTCCTTTTACGTGTAACGGACGCAACCCGTTCCGAACTACAAGACTTCCCGGACAATCTTCTCCGTTGACCGTCTTGGGCAATCGTTCCTTCGGACAGCTCCGGTGGGAAATTCGGGCTTTCATTTGCACTTAAGGAAGCTTGCAGCCGACGGCTCCCTCTCTCTGGAAGAAAATGAAACCCTACTTAACACCTTCATCGCTTTTCTCTTTTCCCTATTCTAGTGATTTCCCGGACGCTTGTCAAGCCCCAATTTATGTTTTCCGCAATTTCAAATGACATGGGGTGGAAAACATGGTACAATGTTTGTAACGTTTTCACATCTCCGCAATCTAATAGTTGAGGGGGCGGTGAAAATGTGGCTGAATTTGAAAAGCTTTTGGATATAAAATTGAAAAGAAACCTCAAAGAGTTTATTCCGGCGATTGGGGCGAGTTCAAGAATATGCAAATCATTGGAAAGACGATGAGTGCCTGATCATTAATTCGACTGAATACAAGATTCCATAGCAAAATCGCCCTCTTCCGCCAGGCGGCCCTCACGGACGTCCTTTGTCGCCTTCCGGGAATAAATCCTCAATTCCCAACAGCTGCACTCCCTGTGCCTGTGCGGCGTTTTTTACCCAATCGCTATAACCTTCCTTGCTAAAAATATAGTAATAACGGTTAACGGGTTGGGTAAATATGGCGGATGCGCTCATGAAGTCTTCATATTCCTTTTTGTCAAAGACATGGTTCCTATACTTACATTCACAAAAGATAGCGGAATCTCTATTTTTGTCAAAAGCAAGAATATCGATATCGTCCTGCGCTTTTTTGGCGGGATTGTTGCCCCACCATTTTCCAATCACATGAGGGACAAAGGGCAGCCTTTTATTTTTGGCGAGACGCACCATATATTGACGGCAGATCTCTTCAAAAACATGCCCCATATAGTCGGATATGCTTTCAACGGACATGATCTCCCTGGCAGCGTCCTCTTCCCCCAGCATTTCATAATAACTCCTGTTGGCGAAGATAAAATGATACCAAAAAGAGTAAAAATTATCAGCGATCTTATATATGCTTTTCTTGGAGGACTCCGGTTCCCCGCAGGGTATCGTCTTATCAATCAATTTGATCGAGCGCAGCGTGCTGATATACTTTGCGCATTTGTAGCTTTCCTCATGGATTTTCTGGGAAATATCATTCAGACGGCTCGCACCTCCTGCGATCGCCTCGAAGATACTATTGTAAACGGCAGGCTCCCGCAGTTCCATTTTGAGAAGGAGCTGCGGTTCTTCCTTTAAAAAAGAACCGGTACGCAGGATTTGCGTTTCAATATTTTCCGTAATGGATCTGTCGTCCCGAAAGGTCTGCAAATAGCAGGGTATCCCGCCCAAAATGCCATACGCCAAAAGTTTTTCTTCCGGCATATAATGCGGGAAAAAAGCCGCACTTTCCCAATAATCAAAAGGACATACTTCCAACTGTCCCGTGGCACGGCCGTATAAAGGACTTTGATACCCCATTACTTCATTTTCCATAAAGCTTACGCTGGAGCCGCACAGGATCAAAAAAATATTTTTTTCCCGCCAGACATGGTCGATCGTGTGCTGCAAAATACTTTTTATGGCAGGATTCTCGCTGGCGATAAAAGGGAATTCATCAATGATCAAAATCAGTTTCCCGGTGATTTCCCGTTTGCCTATATACTCCAATGCGGCCTCCCAGCTTGAAAATTTCCCATAAAATTGATTCTCAAAATAGTTTTGAACCGCCTTTGAAAAATCTTCCAGATTTAGGGCGTCATTTTTTTCCTGGGCAGAGAAAAAGATTCCTCCGTGCCTCTTGTAAAATTCCTGCAGCAGGAAAGTCTTTCCTACCCGCCTCCGACCGAATAATACCAAAAATTCAAATCTATCGGCGGCATACATATTTTCTAAAATACTTAATTCTTTTTTTCTTCCTATAAACATATTGGCGCTCCATAATTACTGATTTTAGATTATTATAATCCAAATTCAGTAATTTGTCAATGCTCCAGGCCTTCAATTCCGCTCTTCTTCCTGCACCTTCCGCAGGACCCCGCCGCTCATGCGGTACACCGCATCGCACAAAAGATCTATGTCTTCCTTGTTGTGACTGGCGATGAGGATGGTCTTCCCCTCCTGCTTCAACTCCAGCAAGAGCTTCCGGATCTCCGCCACGCCGCCGTCGTCCAGCCCGTTCATGGGCTCGTCCAGCACCAGCACTTCCGGGGATTCCATGATGGCCTGGGCGATCCCAAGCCGCTGCCGCATCCCCAGGGAATATTTTCCCACGGGCTTGCGGCTGGCCGGATCCAGCCCCACCCTCTCAATGGCCGCGAGGATCTCCTTCTTCCCGATCTTGTTGCGGATCCTGGCCAGCTCGGCCAGGTTGCGGTAGCCCGACTGAAATGGCAGGAAGCCGGGCACCTCTATGATCAGGCCCAGGCTGGGCGGGAAGTCCGCATCCTTCCCGATCTCCACCCCGTCCACCACGATCCTCCCCTCAGTGGGCTCGAGCAATCCGCAGATCATCTTGAACAATACCGTCTTGCCGCTGCCGTTACGCCCCACGATGCCCGTGATTTCCCCCGTCTTAAACTCGGCGGTCACGTTTTTCACCACCGTCGCCTTTTTGAAAGTCTTGCTCACATTTTCCAGACTGATCATATTCCATTCCTCCGCCGCCGGTCAGGCGACCTCTATCCGCTTATTTTTTACCAGACAGTAGTTGACCAGATGCAGGACGACGCCAAGCAGCACCAGGAGCGCCAAGTTGCCCGCCGCCTTTCCCGCATCCCTGATATATTCGGAAATATCCATCCAGCCCACGGGGGAGAGCCTCCCCAGGAACCGCACCCGGGAGAGGTCGCCGAAGCTGGAAATCAGGAGGTTGCCGACCCCCCAGGCCGCCAGCAGGATCTCGCCGATGTAATTTTTGCAGAGCCCGTCTACGCAGAAAATAAATTCTCCGAAGACGATTCCCGTCAGGCCCACGAACAGCATGTTCAAAAGGATCGCCTGCACGGGGGTGTAGCCCATGATAACCTCCATGGAAATGCTTCCTGCGGAGCTGTATCCCAGCTCCAGGGCCTTGCCGTTGGCGAAGCTCCCCCACACCTGCCCCCAGCCCGTCAGGGTAAGCCGTCTTCCGGAAAGCAGGATGAAAAAGAACTGCATTTCCGCCAGCCAGAGGAACACCACGGAGACCACCGTCAGCGATTGCCCGGCCATCCAGCACCCGTTTCCGCCCTTCACCAGGATTCCCTGCTGGAAATGCCCCGTGACGGGAAAGGCGCTGACCAGGAAGATCAGGATCAGCAGACCCAGACTGTTAAATATCCTGTCTGCGAAAATGAAGGGCATTCCGGCAGGACTCAGGGACAGGTCATAGGCCCTGGCGAAATTCAGATAATCCCGCAGGTAAAACCAGGTCAAAAAGCAGGTGAGCATGGTCAGCACCACCCAGCGGGAGGAAAGAACGATGGTGCGCAGCTCGAACCACCAGATGCGCAGCGCTATGCGAACTTTTTCCACGTCTCTCACCTCCCCTTCCTCGACCGGAGCAACAGCCACAGCACGGCCGCAGTGCCAAGGGCCGTCAGGCACACATGGAACACCGCCAGCCCCAGGCTGCGCAGCTCGCTTTCATAGATCGTCCACCAATAGTCGTAGATTCTCTTGGGGCTGAACACCAGGGGCAGACCGACGGTGAAGAGAAAACCGTCCCAATCATATGTAAAGAAAAAGTTGAATATCATGGGCAGGATGGTGACAAACTGGGCGTTTCTCACCAGATATGCCACCAGGGCGGAAAGCAGGGCCAAAAACGCCGCCTTCAGGCCATCCATGCATTCCGCATAAAGCAGATGCCCGTATAGGCAGCGGTCATATCCCAGGCTGCGGCGGGCCGTTTCTCCCGCCAGAGGCAGGCCCACGCCGAAATGTCCGGCCAGATAAAACAGGAAAATGCCGCACATCATGCACAAAAAGGATCCCAGCAGGACGCTGAAGGCCTGGGCCAGGGCGTAGCCTCCCACACCGGACTTGGGCAGCACCAGGCACATTCGGTTGCTTTTGTCATCCTGAATATACAAAAGCACCACCGGCAGCGCCGCCAGGCACAGACCGATGTAGGGCAGGATGCTTCTCCCCCAGCTATACATCACGGAAAGATAGAAAAGATCGGAATTCCAGGTCCTCTTTATCAGGACATCCCTGTAAACCTCTGAATTTCCAAAAACGCATACGAACTTGACGATTCCGACTCCCGCCGATGCCAGCCAGAACAGGGGTCTGCGAAGCATCCGGCTTAGATTGACGCCAAGCAGGCGCAGAATGGAAGGCAGAACCTTCGGATGGAATAACTTCATGAGTTTCCTCCTTGTAAAATCACGGCACCCAAAGTTTGTGCCATAAAATCATGGCACCCAAAGTTCGTGCCATAAGGTCATGGCACGAACTGGGAGGTTGCGACGTAGTCACCGGTGTAGGCGTCGAAAATCAGGTTGAAATACGAACCCTCGGAGCCGCTCCCCTCCCAATACTGCACCACCCAGAAGGGGATCGCCGCATTGTGCACGTACCCGTCCTCCATGTCCGAAAAATAGTAGGTATAGACAAGCTCGATGCGGTTGATCGTGACGGATTCAATGATCAGTTCCTTTTCAAAAAAGCTCTTCGCCCCGGCCAGCACCCGGTTGACATCGCACACCGGCTCCTTTTCCCGGTAAGCCTCCTTTAGGTAAAGCTTCGGATCCGCCTTAAGAAAACGGACTCCCGTTTTTTCTCCCAGACAGACCAAATTGGGATACGGCACGTATTGCAAAAGGGTGGAAGAATCGATCTTCTGATTCTCCACCTCCTCGTCCAACACCATGCCCGACGTGAGCTTTTTGGGCAGAACCAGGTACCTCAGGGGAAAGCCGTCTATCTGATGATCAAAGACAAAACCGTAATATTCCTCGCCCTCATACCATTCTCCTGCTTCTTTCGCATCCTCCGCACTCCACTCCAGCTCTTCCCTGGCGGTCTCGTCTATGGGCGCATAGAAATAACCAGACCAGTACTCTTCCCCCGTCAAGGTCTCAAGAAGCCCCCGGGCCTGCTCCTCCGCATCCTGACGGGAAGCGAAGGACAAGGATCTGTCCTCTCGATAATGATTCATCACATAACTGAGAACCATATTGTTTTCCGGCAGGGACTCATCATAGAAATAACCCATTGTGGGGCTGTAACAATCCACCAGTCCGTTCCATACGTCCCAGCTATTATGAAATGCCTTTTCCTTCCCTTCCCGGTCCGTCATATACACAATTCCGCTCCCCGGCTTCACCCAGTCCCAGGCGGATTCCCGTCCGGGATCCAGCCCTGCCCCAAGCAATGATGCGATCTCCTCCAGGGAATGGCCGTAAGACATGGGATGATTCATATATTCCTCTTCCGGCACGAACCTGGCCTCCTCCACCCCGCTTGCGTCCCTTCGGAAAACATAATAGGAGTTCAGCCCACCCGCATAAGCGCTGCGGGGCGTGACGGCGGCGTCAATGAACACTTTTTCCATCAATTCTTTCTCAAGATGGCTGCTTTCCAGCTCCTCCTCCGACAGGATGGATGCTTCTTTCCCGGAACCGGAACAGCCCGTCAGGAAAGCCGCCGCAAGAGCCATCAGGAACAGGATCACTTTGTCCTTCTTTCTCATGTTCATAAAATGTACATCCTCCTTTTCGCCTATAAGAAGCGGCGCAGATTTGTATCTTACCTGCGTTCCGAAAGGTACAGGCTCACCCGGTTCTCCAGGTGATCTATCACCATTTCCTCCGTCACGCCCCCGGACAGATAGGCGACAAGCTCCTCCGTGAAAATATTCACGAGCTCCCTGGGCATATCCTGCCTGGGCACCGCCTGCTCCAGCAGTCCCTGCAGTACGGCCCCGTCCCGCTCCCCGTCCGCCTGGTCTCCCAGCTCAAACTGCGGGAAGCCGATGAGGTTCGTGAAGGTGTGTTCGTCCATGCGGGCGACCTGCTCCTCCAGCACGTCCCGGCGCACGCTCATACCATAACCTTGATTTTCCGCCGCCGACACCGCTTCCATCTGGGCCTCATACGAGAGCAGGAAGCGCAGGAAGCTGCAGGCCAGACGTTTCTCCCAGGGCGCTGCACCGGACCGGAGGACCAGGGGATCGCCGCCCTCGATATAATGCCGGGAACCCTCTTCCGAAGGGTAGCCGATGAACCGGAGCCCGTCCCCGCCCCAGATGCGCAGGCAGGCCAGATCCTCCGGCCTCCTTATGCTCACTGCGGCGCAGAGCGACGCACCCTGCCGCAGAGCTTCTGCGTCCCCCTGCCGCTCTCCGTTCTGGAAGGACTTCGCAAGCCTCAGCGCCTTCCGGAAGCCCTCGCCATCGAAATTCGTGGTGCCTTCTTCCCCGTCAAACAGGTATTTTCCCTCCATGCCATGGTAAAAGAAGGCCGCAAGGAAGGAATGGCCATCGCTGCCGGTCACGGGAAGGTAGGGGGACTTCATGGAAGGGTCCCCTTCGTCGAAGCAGTTCAGGAACGTGTCATAATCCCATTCCTCCGGCTCCGGGGCGAAGGTCACCACCGTGTCCAGGGAAAAATCCGTGATGACGCCGTACAGGGTGCCGTCAATCTTCCCGGCCTCCACCGCCTGGGGAATCAGCTCCTCTCCCAGCCCCATCAGCCGGAAGGCCTCGTCCAGGGGCTCCCACCATTCCGCTTTTTCCCCGAAGCCCACCAGGGAAGCGTCCACCAGTGCGGGGCCCCCTCCCGCCCCCAGCTCCGTCAGGAGGCCCGTGTCATTCCAGGCATAGGTCTTCAGCCGGATGCGGAAGGCGGGGTACTTCTTGTTGAAGGCCGCCACCGCCGCCTGATACTTCCTGGAACCGGAAGACGACACCGCAAGGGTGACTTCCTGGATCTCCACCTCCTCCGAGGTGGGTTCCAGCTTCAGGTAGTTCGCTCCCCCGGAATCCAGGCAGACCAGTCCGACGCTTCCGTCCCCGTTGACCTGCAGGACCTTCACGTCCGAGGCGGAGACCCCGTGGTTTCCAAAGGCGTACAGGACCTCCGGACTCCCGCCGGAAATCCCCGCCTTGTACAGGCCCGAGCCGTCGGCATAGATGAGCGTTTTTTCGTCCAGGAGGGTGCAGGCCAGCCAGCCGGGATCCGCATCTGCCAGGATCTCCGCCGTTCCGGTCTCCAGGTTCATCCGCCAGAGGCGGCTGCCGGAACGGTATCCCACGCTTCCGTCATACAGGAGGGTCAGCTCCGCCTCCTGTCCTTCCGGGAAGCCTTCCGCCGGGCTGACCTCCTTTAAGAGGACCCCCTCCGACCCGAGGATGTAATAATGTGTCGAGTTGTCGGCCCTGCTGGTGACCGCATGGAGGTTTCCTTCGGCGTCCTCCTGCAGCTGCCTCGGGAACTCATAGTCATTTTCATCCAGACAGTCCGCATAGAACTCCTTCTGCACCTCCATGGAGGCGTCCGTCTCGAAGAAGCGGTAGGACAGCTTCCCGTCCTCCCCCCTCTCGATTTCCCCCAGCATGACGTAATGGTCGCTTCCAGCGATGCCGCCCGCCATCCAGGCCTGGTTGTACCCTTCCCGGAAGGCCAGCCGATAGGAAACCTCCTCCCCCTGATCCGTGACCGCCTTGATCTCGTCCCAACCGTCCTCCGCCTCGGGGAAAAGATGCTTTTTGAACATGGAGGCCCCATTTGGCCCGCAGAAGTATGCGGCGATACCGCCCTCCAGGGCGCCCTCCTCCTTCGTGTCCCTCAGGGGCACGTTCAAAAGGGCGGAATAGGCGTCCAGGGAATTGTCCTTCCAGGGCATGTCCGCCAGGGAAAGGAACCATTCCCCTTCCTCCTGACCGGAAGCCCCGGCCTCGGATTGTTCCGGCCCCGATTCCGAGCCGTCACCCTGGGCCGGGCCGCTTTCCGAAGAGATTCCCGAGCCCTCCGCTTCCGTATTGCCGCCCTGGGCCGAGCCGCTTTCCGAAGAGATTCCCGAACCCGAGCCTCCGCAGCCGCAGCAGGTAAATGCCAGTGCCAACGCCAAAACGCATGCAAATCCTTTGTTTTTCATGAATGCCTCCTCAAAAAAATCTATAAAGATCAATTAACACCCTGCCCTTTTATTCCCTCTCCGACATGTACAGCGCCACCCTCCTCTGGATGGTGTCCACCACCTCGTCCAGTTCCTTGTCGGAATTGAAATAGTAGTCCGCCTCCTCCATGACGATGTCGAATATCTCGTCATTTTCGAAATTCGCTGCGGATGCCCCTTTCAAAAACTCCACGTACTTCTCCAGATAGAAGGCTCCGTCCACGTCGGGCGGCAGCAGGAAACCGCCGCTCTCCGATGACCAATAATAACTCCCGGAATAGTCGCTATAAACCAGCTGGGCCTCCGGAATGTCCGCCCTGACGCTGATCTGGTTTCTCTGGTGCTTCTGGGTCTCCAGGCTCAGGAGGTCATTGATCAGCTCCCTCACCCCCTTCTTTTCCATGGCGTTCCGGTTCACCGCCAACATCCCCATGTTGTAAAGATAGTGGCCGTTCCCCTCGTCGTTGGGAAGTCCCACCAGGTTTATCTGGTCCCCGGAGATTTCAAAGATGTCGCAATAATTCTTCATGTCATTGATAAAATAATCTATTCCGAGACAATGCCCTTCCATGAGCGGATTCAGCTTGGCCGTCAACTCCATCCCGTTATCGATCTGCCGGGGTTTCGTCCTTTCCTTCACCGTCTTCAGCAGATCCCGGAACTCCTGGCAGTCAAAATTGCTCTCCCCGTCTTTCAGGAAGGGCGTGTTCCGGATGTTCGTTCCGATCAGGTAATACATGTTGAAATAATAGGTCTCCGTCCCGGAAATGTTCAGGAACATCCCCTCCATCCCCGGGTTTTCCTCCAGTATGGACACCACGTCCTCCACGGTCCAGCTTTCCCCCTGCCAATAGTCTCTGCTGGTCAAAAGGGTTCTCGCATACAGCGTCAGCGGGACCGCAATCAGCCCTTCCCCGTCGGTCCCTGCGGCTCCCAGCGTCCCCATGGAAACGGCGGCAGGCAGCAGCGCATCCTTGTTTTCTTGGGAAATCAACAGGCCGATCTCCCCCAAGACCTCGTTTTCCGCCAGGTTCTCCAGGTCAAAGCTGTCAACATAAAGAAGATCCGGCCCGCTTCCGGTGACGGTCTCCATCAGCATCCTTTCCCTTTCCGAGTCCTTGGCGGCGTGTACGTACTGAATCCCAAAGGACGGATTCGCATCGGCAAAGGCCGCCACCCTTTCCGAGAAGAATCCGGAAGGCTTTTCGCCGTAAAGATCGGCGACAATGATCTCCCCTTCGGGTACATCGGCTGGCGGCTGCTCCGAAGCGGAGGAGTCCGGCGCAGAAGAACCGGAAGTATCAGAGGATGCCGGTGCTCCCGATGCGGAATCTCCCGCATGCGAAGACTCCTGGGCGGAACCTTCGGATGCGGAGGGCATTGAATCGGAGGTTCCTTCCGCAGCCGAACCCAACGCATCGGAAGGCTTGCCTCCCGCCTCCCCTCCGCCGCAAGCGGTCAGCAGCAGGATGTGAATCGACAGAACCGCCATCAACAGGATGCAAATCGTTTTCCGGATAAATTTCTTTTTCATTTCTTCTTTCCCCCAATCATTTATCTTTCAAGACAAGTCTTCTTATCAGTTCCCTGGTGCGGATTCCTCCGGCTCAGGTGCGTAGATACTGCGTCAGCAGAATCATTGTACCACAATAAATGAATGAAGTCTTTATTTCTGGATAAATATCAAGATTACTTTATATCGCAGCCTTCACTCCCTCTCCGACATGTATTGTACCCTCCGCCTCCGCCAAGCTCAGAAGGGTATTGACCAACTTCCTGACCAGTAACCATGTAAGCAGGGAAATGCCCCCTGCCACGCTGGAAAACAGCAATGCAAAAAACAGATCAATAATTCCATTCATCTAAAAGCCTCCGTATTTTCCCCGCATCCTCTGCCGGGAGCCCGCCGGACTCATATAGCGCCGCCAGAAAAGCAGATGCTTTCCCTCGAAACCAGAAATCCGTTTCTTCCCTGGCATGCTCCTTTTGAAAGTCTTCCTCGGGCATCAGTGCATGCACATAAGCAAAATGTCCTTTCCGGTAGGTCGTTATATATCCCTTATCCTCCATCTGCTGCAGGAAGGCAAGTGTTTTTGGAAACTTATCGGGCAAATTCTGACAGTTCGGCTGCGCCATTCGTAAAGCTGCGTCCATTCCGGACGCAGAAGTCTGAAATATCCAATTTTTATATAGTTTCAGACTTGTATAAGTGGGAGCTAAAAAAGCGAAGGGCTTGGGTTGTATGACCCGGCCCTTCTAACTTTCTTCTTGATGAAAAGTTGTGTCCTGCTCATGCCCTTTGACTGGATTTTTGCAATCTCAAGGCAGCTGTCTCCTGACTTCTTCCAGGCTCATGCCCTGCTCCCTGGCGATCCTGGAGAGATCTTCGTATTCGTACTTTCTGCGCTCCACCCCGTATCCGGAAGAATTTTTCCTGTGCACGGGGCCCAAAGGGGTATCCACCAGTTCCGTCTGACGATGCAGCACGTAACGATCCGCCGCCGTTTCCCGGATTCCCAGGGTGGTGGTATGCTGGAACAGGAGACCAACCATTTCTTCTTTTTGCGCCTCCGCGCAGATCACCCGCAGCAAGGTGCCGGGACGGGACTTTTTCATGACGATGGGGATGGCGAATGCGTCTCTGGCTCCCGCTTCCAGAAGCCTTTCCAGGGCAAAACCCATGTCCTCCGCCGTCATATCGTCCACATTGCAGGACAGTTCCACGATTTTGTCTCTATTATCCTCCGTCTCACCCCACAGGGCCCTCACACAGTTGGCCGCCGGAAAATCCTTTTTTCCGCAGCCATATCCGATTTTCTGCACCTTCATCATGGGCATGGGGCCGAATTCCGAGACAAAATATTTCAAAAGGGCCGCACCGGTAGGCGTGCAGAGCTCACCCCGGATCTCCCCGCCGTAAATGGGCACATCCCGAAGAATGTATGCGGTGGCGGGGGCCGGAACCGGCAAGATCCCATGGGCGCATTTCACCTGGCCGCTGCCCACGTGCACCGGAGAAGCCGTCACCCGATCCGGGGCCAGCTCTTCCATCAGCAGACAGACCGCCGTAACGTCCGCCACGGCATCCAGGGTTCCCACCTCATGAAAATGAATCTCGGAAACCGGCCGCCCGTGAGCATGGCTCTCCGCCTCCGCAATGAGCCCGTAAACCGCCAGCACGTCCTCCCTGACCTTTTGGGAAACAGGAAGAGCCTGGACGATCTCTGCGATGTCATGCATGCTGCTATGATGATGGTGCCCGTGAGCATGGTCGTGATCATGCTCCCCATGGGCGTGTTCATGTCCCTCGTGATCGTGCTCTCCATGAGAATGTTCATATTCCTCATGGTCATGCCCATGATCCTGTTCTCCATGGGTGTGTCCATATCCTTCATGGTCATGATCATGTTCATGCTCTCCATGAGCGTGTTCGTGTAGCTCGTGGTCATGGTCGTGTTCTCCATGAACGTGTTCGTGTTCCTCATGGTCATGTTCGCACTCTCCATGAGAGTGTTCATGTTCCTCATGGTCATGCCCATGATCCTGTTCTCCATGGATGTGTCCATATCCTTCATGGCCATGATCATGTTCGTGCTCCCCATGAGCGTGTTCGTGTGGCTCGTGGTCATGATCATGGTCGTGTTCATGTAACTCATATTCGTGCTCCCCATGGGCGTGTTCAAGAGCCACATGGGCATGCTCCGCCTCCAGCGCCTCCTCTTCCTCCTGGCCTCTCACCTTCACGGAAATATAAGTCCCCTTGATGCCGCATTTTGCCGTTTCCTCCCTGGTCACCTCCACGCCGGGAAGCCCCAGGCTGTTCAATCTGGCCAGGAATCCCTCCCGATCCGGCAAAAGCTCCAGCAAGGCCGCCGTCAGCATATCTCCTGCCGCACCCATACTGCAATCCAAATACAAAGTTTTCATACTATTCTCCATTCCGGAGCGTATACAAGACGGGACTTCATCCCGTCTCGAGAAATTTGCAAATGCGATTTTTCATCTGCCGTCAAAGCAATCTGTGACGCTCCAGCACAAATTACCGTGTGCTTCCGTAGCCAATCCTACCCGCTTTAAGTCTACCACAGATATCCTCATTTTGTCAGTATAAATTCACCTTTTTTATACTTTTTTAATTACCATTCACAACCACATAAAAGCCGACAACACATTGGCAAGCGAGTTCGCCATGCTTTGCCGTTTTTTATGTGGCCGTGAATGGTAATTTTTTTATCATATTTTTAAATTCTCCGCACAAACCCCGCCCAAATTGCGACATATATAATATAATAGAGTCAATCATGTTCCTGCAGCTGGGACGCATCACCAGAAATTTGTCCATCAGCCGCTTCCGTAAGATACGGGCTGCAAAACGATATGCCGGGATGGAAGTGCTGCTCTCCGAGCTGGATGAATGCGTTCCGGACAGCATGACACAGCTGCAGCTGGAGCAGCGGATCATTACCGAAATCATCATCCGCTGGCTGGACAGTCTAGACAGGGAAGAACGCATCCTTTTCATAAGGCGTTACTGGTATGCGGATACGGTCAAGGAGCTGGCCGCCGAACAGGGTATGACCGCCAATCAGATGGCGAGGCGGATGCAGCAGCTGCGGAAAAGCTTAAGACTGACACTGGAAAAGGAAGGGGTGGAAATATGAAGGGAGAAGATATTTACAACGGCATGACGGATATCCGGGACGATCAGGTCGCAGAGGCACAAAACGGTCTGCACCATAGGGCTTTCCTTTCCCGCAAAAACCCGCAGAAATTCTACAAAAAACGGTGGATGATCCCCGTAACGGCGATGCTCGCAGCGGCAGTGACCGCAGGAATGTTCCTGAATCCCTGGAACGGCTCCCTGCGTGCCTACGCCATTTCTGAGGCAGAGTACCCAAAACAGACAAGATACTCTGTATTGAATACTGGCCCCTGGTATGAAGCCAGAAGGGAACGGCGCAGCTTTTCTCAGGTCTATGCCGGTACCCTGGGAAACTTCATGACGGCCGCAGTTCCCGAACTCCTGACCGAGGCCGGAACCGAGAACAGAGTATGCTCGCCGATCAATGTATACATGGCCCTTTCCATGCTGGCGGAGCTCACTGACGGGGAAAGCCGGGAGCAGCTTCTGAAGCTCCTGGACTGCGACACCATCGAAACCGTGCGCACCCGGGCAAACGCCCTGTGGAACGCCAACTACGTGGATGACGGCACGGTGACCAGCGTTCCCGCAAATTCCTTGTGGCTCAATGATGGTCTGGATTTCATCCAGGGAACAATGGACACATTGTCTGAAACCTACTATGCCTCCTCCTACTGCGGTAAAATGGGAACGCCAAACTTTGACCGCACCCTGCAAAAATGGATCGATCAAAACACCCAAAACCGGCTGAAAAAGCAGTCCTCCGGCATCACAATGGATCAGGACACGGTTCTGGCCCTGGTATCCACGATTTACTACCGGGCCAAGTGGAGCAATGAGTTCCAGAAGGACCAAACTTCCCCCGATATATTCCACGCTCCGGACGGGGATCGGACAGTCGGCTGGAGAAAGACTCCCTGGAAAAGCTTCCTCTTCCTCCCTTCGTTTCAAATGTCAGGCATGCTGCCAGGGTAATCATAGATGAAGAGGGCTGCGAAGCCACGGCCTACACAGAGCTGATGATGGGAGCCGGAGCCGCCGCACCGCCGGACGACAAGGTTGACTTTGTTCTGGACAGACCTTTCCTGTTCGCCATCACAGGTGATGATGGCACGCCCCTGTTCGTAGGGATCTTGAACCAGCCTGGATGAACCGGAGGCTTTCTGAAATATCCTTACTTTCCTTCCTGATCATCAATCAAGTTGGAAATGGATCTGGCATCCCTGGCCTCCATCCAGGCGTCGCTCACCACCAGGAAACAGCGGTTAGTTCACGAACCATTTAAATCTAAAAAACCACATGTCCTAAAACATGTGGTCAATGGCCCGCGCCCTGAAAACCGAACGCCGAACTCGCACCCTCCGGACACCCTTCACGGCCCAGGCCCTTCCGCCGGAAACGCCTCGCGGCCAAGCCCTCGACCTATTAGTGAGCCTCGGCTCTGCGCATCGCTGCGCCTGCACCC
>CANQPH010000031.1 GCA_947625675.1 uncultured Acetatifactor sp. | reverse complement strand
GAGACGTATATAAAAAATATTCAATTTTTGAGCCCGTTTGGACTCGAACGACCTACCGCTTAGGAGGCGGTCGCTCTATCCAACTGAGCTACGCAGACACTTTTGGTTCATTGCGGGAAATTGATGTATCCCTGGAGCCATATGCTTCCTTTGAAACGGCGCCCAACCTGGGGCTCGCCGAACAAATCTATTATATTAATACAGACGTCAAATGTCAATTCATTTGCGCAAATTTTTAGTAAATAAATTTTTTCTCCCGTTTCCTGGTTAGTGAGGAGATGGACATCCATAATTTCTCCCAGGACAGAATACTGGTCGCACTCCACGCCGTAAGGCATGAAATAAGTATCCACCAGACTAAACACGTCCTCATCCTGGATTTTGCGGGATATGGTGGTGTACATATCCATGTCCTCCAGGGTCAGTGTTTCGATGGCATCTTCGTCCCCCCTGCGGGCCGCCGCCAGGAGGTTGTTGCGGTTGATGGACTCTTTTTGGATCCTCTGCTTCTGCTCTTCGTCTTTTTGAATAGGAAACATCACCATTCCGTTAATGGAAAGAGCGCTCAGGTTCACGGAAGTTCCTCTGACGGGCAGCTGGCCGTTGGTCTGCGCCTTTACATAAGGGATCATGTTCTGCAGATAGAAGATCAGGGAAATCCCCACCTTCACGTCATCGCAGACTCCGGCGTAGGACTCCTTGGCCGCATGCCGTTCCACAGACACATCCTCGTAAGTGGTGATTTCGCTCCCTCTCAAATAAGGATAATAATATTCATATACGAACCGATCTTCTTCATCGAACTCTCCACAAACGGCGATCCCGATCCTTTCGGCGAAATTTTTGCAGAATTCGCCCAGAAGAATGTTTTCTTGGTTGATGGTATAAGCCCGTTCATCGGAATTCATAATCACTTCCGTCAAGAGCTCTTTTAACTTTTTGCGGTCCGCATATTCACTGAAACCGATGGCTCTCATATATTTATGCAAAAATCTCACCTTCTTTCTGATTCGTAATTTTCAGGTAACCTTGCTTTTTCTTTTACTGTAAATATTCCTGTCCGCCCATGTAAGGTCTCAAGACTTCGGGAATCCGCACCCTTCCGTCCGCCTGCAGATTATTTTCCAGGAAAGCGATGAGCATGCGGGGCGGAGCCACCACCGTATTGTTTAATGTATGCGCAAAATATTTTCCTTTTTCCCCATTGATGCGGATTTTCAATCTTCTGGCCTGGGCATCTCCCAGGTTGGAGCAGCTTCCCACTTCAAAATATTTCTTCTGTCTGGGAGACCAGGCTTCCACGTCGATGGATTTCACCTTCAGATCCGCCAGATCGCCGGAACAGCATTCCAGGGTTCTCACCGGAATATCCATGGAACGGAACAGATCCACCGTATTCTGCCACAATTTGTCGAACCACATGGAGGAATCTTCCGGCTTGCAGACCACGATCATTTCCTGCTTTTCAAACTGATGGATGCGGTACACTCCCCTTTCCTCAATGCCGTGGGCTCCCTTTTCCTTGCGGAAACAAGGGGAATAAGAGGTCAGGGTCTTGGGCAGCTCTTCTTCCGGGATGATGGTGTCGATGAACTTTCCGATCATAGAATGCTCCGATGTGCCGATCAGATACAGATCTTCTCCCTCGATCTTGTACATCATGGCATCCATCTCCGCAAAGCTCATCACTCCGGTGACCACGTTGCTGCGGATCATGAAAGGCGGCACGCAGTAAGTGAATCCCCTGTTGATCATGAAGTCCCTGGCATAGGAAATCACGGCGGAATGCAGTCTGGCAATGTCCCCCATCAAATAATAGAAGCCGTTGCCCGCCACTTTGCCGGCGCTGTCCAAATCGATGCCGTGGAACCGTTCCATGATCTCCGTGTGATACGGAATTTCAAAATCCGGCACCACCGGCTCTCCGTACCGGGTCACCTCCACGTTTTCGCTGTCGTCCTTTCCAATGGGAACGCTGGGATCGATGATGTTGGGAATCACCATCATGATCTTCAGAATTTTCTCCTGAAGCTCCGTTTCCTTCGCCTCCAGCTCGGCCAGGCGCTTCGCACCTGCCGCCACTTCCGCTTTCTTCGCTTCCGCTTCTTCCTTCTTGCCCTGTCCCATCAGTTTGCCGATTTCCTTGGAAATCTTGTTCCTCCTGGCTCGAAGTTCATCCGCCTCCTGCTGGGTCTTGCGGGCCTCCGCATCCAGGGCGACGACTTCGTCCACCATGGGAAGCTTTTCATCCTGGAATTTCTTTCTGATATTCTCCTTTACCGCTTCCGGATTTTCTCTCAAAAATTTAATGTCGATCATACTATTTTTCTCCCTTTTCTTTAAGCTTTTTCCTTACTTCCATTTTAAAGCGATTTCCAGGGCCTCTTCCTCTTCCTTTCCCAGATCAAGGGCACTTTCTCCGGCCCTGATCTCCTTGGTATAGGAATAACAGCCCTCCGTACTATGTACGGAATTAATGATGAAACCATTGTTGTTCTCGTCCAACAGGCACAGACTGAAACTCAACTGACCACCCATCTGCTGAAAAGCGTCATACTTCACCAGCCCCATTTTCTGAAAAGCCTTTTCCTGGTTCTTGGTGAGCTCCCTGATCGTTTTGCGATTATTTTCCACATTGACCTTCAAAAATTTATTATCCTCAATTATCCCGATAATATCCTGTTCCAGGCTCTTGGCGTCATTCCCCTGCGTAAAGAGCAAGATTCGCTTTTTCAATTTAGCGACATTCACCATCGAAACGATCGTCAAAATCAACAGCAGAAGAATCAGCACAGCCATTCCCAACAAAATATAAAACATCGCATTCAACCCGATGGTGCCTGCCAACCATGTATATTCGATACCATTCATTTGTATATTAATCCTCATTCCTATACCTCTGCATAACACGGGTTTACCCGTGTTATTGTTGTATCTAACGAACCCCGAAAACTGCATATTCACTGAGAAAGCAATTCCATCAGACGATCCAGGTCATCATGGCTGTAAAATTCAATCTCTATCTTCCCGGAACCATTTCCCTTGGGAGTGACAGTGACTTTGGTGCCCAAAGACTGCTTTAATTTGTCTCCTAGATCATCATAAATGGCCTGCAGTGCTTTTTCATGTTTTACTCGGGCTTCTTCTTCCTTACTTTTTGCATTCTCGCCTGATTCAGATTTTTCCTCTTCATTGGTTTGTTCCAGGGCTGACTGCTCCTGCAGCTTTTTCACCAGCTTCTCCGCATCCCGGACGCTCAACTTCTGATCCCATATTTTCTGGGCGAGACGGTACTGTTCCTTCGGATCCTCCACCGTGATCAACGTCCTGGCATGTCCCATGGTGAGTTTTTCCTCAATGAGCATCTGCTGCACTTCTTCCGTCAGCTTCAAAAGCCTGAGAGAATTGGTCACCGCAGCCCGGCTCTTGGAAACTCTCTCCGCCACTTCCTCCTGCTTCAGATGAAATTCCTCCAACAGTCTCTTGAAAGCCAAGGCTTCTTCAATGGGATTCAAATCCTGCCGCTGAATATTCTCTATCAGGGAAATCTCCATGGCTTCCTGACTGGAATAATCCTTGACCATTACGGGAATTTCCTTCAGACCGGCCAGCTTCGCCGCTCTCCATCTTCTCTCCCCGGCGATGATCTCATAATGATCTTTTTTATTCTGAACCAAAAGGGGCTGAAGAAGTCCATACTGTTTGATGGAATCCGCCAGCTCCTGCAAGGATTCTTCCTCAAACTGTTTTCTGGGCTGTTCCCTGTTGGGCTCTACCTGGATGATTTTAACAAGGGTGACGCCATCCTTGCTTTTTTCCTGTTCTTTTTCCTGTGTGGGCGTTATCGCATCCGGGGAAATCAGCGCATCCAATCCTTTCCCCAGTCCTTTGCCTAATCCTCTCGGTGCCATTTCCTACCTCATTTCTGCGCTTTTGCCGCATTATTGATCACTTCATCCGCCAGATGCATATAGGCTTCCGCACCAGCGGATTTCGCATCGTATAGGTTGATAGGCAGCCCATAGCTGGGTGCCTCCGCCAGACGGATATTTCTGGGAATGATCGTCTTATATACATATTGGGACAAATTGTCCTTTACATTTTCCACCACCTGCATGGAAAGATTGGTTCTGGCGTCAAACATCGTGAATACCACACCTTCCATATCCAGTTTCGGATTCAACCTGGCCTTCACGAGATTTACGGTATGTATCAGCAGGCTCAATCCCTCCAGCGCATAATATTCACACTGAATCGGCACCAACACCGTGTCCGCCGTGGTCAGCGCATTGATCGTCAGCATGCTCAGAGATGGAGGACAATCTATGATGATAAAATCATAGAAATCTTTGATGTAATCCACCTCTTTTTTTAAAATAAATTCCTTTTGCTGAATGCCGATCAACTCGATCTCCGCCGCTGAAAGATTCACATTGGAAGGAACCAGGGAAACCTTCGGAATCACTTCTGAGATCAGACAATCCCTGATTCCGCATTCTCCCAACATTAACTCATAAATAGTATCTTCCAGGTCATTTTTCTCCACACCGAAACCGCTGGTGGTATTTCCTTGAGGATCCGTATCCACCACCAAAACCTTCTTCCCCTTGGCAGCAAGACAAGAAGACAAGTTGATCGCCGTGGTGGTTTTACCTACCCCTCCCTTTTGATTTGCAATAGCGATTGCCTTACCCATACAATTCCTTTCATTTCTGCTTAGCAGACACTATTATAACACTATTGCCGAAATATAGCTATACCCAATTACAACAATGTTTCACGTGAAACATTTATAGTTCACTCAGAAATTTATTACCCCATTCTTAATAGAGAAAATAGCCGCCTGGGTGCGGTCCGACACTTCTATCTTCTTAAATATAGAAGAAAGATGATTTTTCACGGTTCTCTCACTGATACAAAGTTTGTTTGCAATCTCTTTGTTGAGCATTCCATTTGATACCAAAATCAAAATTTCCAGCTCCCTTTTTGTCAAAAGGCTGATTTTGCTCTTATTAGTATTTTTACGGCTATTTCCATTCTTTAATCTGTTGGCTATGGATTCCTGGATATAATGTCCTTGCTTCATCATCTGATTCAACCCTCTGATGAATTCTTCCACGGAACAATTTTTACACAGATATCCGTTTACTCCCAATTCCATATACTGCATCACCGTCTCCGGCACGTCATTTGCAGAATAGATCAGAAGTTTTGCATTCTTCGCTTTATTATGAACCTCTTTCACCAATTCCATGGTTTCTGATTTTCGGCGGGCAGATTCCAAAATAACGATATCGGGCTTATATTTATAAATTCCCGTCAAAAATTCTTCTTTATTGGACGCCTCGCAGCATATCTCCAAGTCCGTATACTGTCCAATAACTTTCTTTAAACCTTCCCTTGTAATCGGATAAGGATCCGCAATCAATACCTTCATTCCCATAAAATGAAACTCCCACTCTTCAAGAATGTCTATTTTGAAATTAAACTTTCAAACTATCCATTGATGTAATATCACAAGCTTGCCCTTGATATAATTACAACATCAAAAGTTCGAATCATGACATTCTAGGAATATGAAAATGTTTCACGTGAAACATTCACATTGTCAAGCAATAGACTCTTTCAAATTCTAAACTATCGGTTCTCTGGAAGGTAGTCCCGCTTTCCTGGGATATTTTAAAGGAGTTGTTTTTTCCTTTCGAATCACCACCAGGCATCTTTCCAAATCGGAATCCGGCAGCTGAAACTTCAATTTATCTTCCAATTTTCCTCCCAAAATACGGATCGCCGTCCCGGCATTTTCGATTTCTTCCTCCGCTTTTTCCGATTTATAGCTGACGAAATACCCTCCTTGCTTTACAAAAGGAATACAATATTCTGTCAAGGTGGAGAGGTTTGCGACCGCCCGGGAGACGCAAAGGTCATATTTTTCTCTTAATTGATCTGGTCTCGCCAAATCCTCCGCTCTGCCGTGAACCGTGTTCACGTTCTGAAGCTGCAGCCTTTCAATCACCGCATCCAGAAATCGAATTCGTTTTTGAAGAGAATCCACCAGTGTCACCTTCCATTTGGGAAAAGCGATCTTCAACACCAGACCCGGGAAGCCCGCACCGGTTCCCACGTCGATCAGAGAATAGTTTTCCGTGATTTTGCCTAGTTTCGCTATTTTCTTCACCTTCACCAGAGAAAGGCTGTCAATAAAGTGTTTTTTCAACACTTCCTCATAATCGGTGATGGCCGTGAGGTTCATTTTTTCGTTCCAGTCCCTCAGCATTTCATAATAAATAAGAAGCTGTTCCAACTGATTTTGGGACAGATCAATTCGGAGACTGATCAAATCCTTCTGAAATTGGATCATGTCATATTGATCCATGATTTCCATTTTTCCTCTCATTCTGCTGCCATTCAGGCGGCATTTGAATTTATTTCATTTTCTACTATTATTATAATGTTCCAGGTACACCAGGAGAACGGAGACGTCCGCAGGAGAAACGCCGGAAATTCTGGAAGCCTGTCCCACGGAAATGGGGCGGAACAGTTTTAACTTCTGTCTGGCTTCGAGCCGAAGAGAAGGCACTTCGTCATAATCCAGATTTTCAGGAATTTTCTTTTTTTCCATTTTGCGGTACTGCTCCACCTGTCTCATCTGGCGAGCGATGTACCCTTCGTATTTGATCTCTATTTCCACTTGTTCTATGATTTCTGAAGGCAAAGGTGTTCTGCTCGGGTCGATTTCCGCTATTTTTTCATAATCTAACTCTGGACGGCAGATTAATTCTGAAAGGCTGACCGCTGTTTTCAAAGGGGCACTGTTCATTTTTTTCAAAAAATCCTGAATGACGTGATTTGTTCCCACTTTGACGGATTTCAGTCTCTCTATTTCCCCTTTGATCAATCTCTCTTTTTCCAGAACCTCCTGATACTGCTTCTCCGTCACCAGACCGATTTCATACCCTCTTCTCCGAAGTCGCAGATCTGCATTATCCTGCCGGAGCAATAGGCGATATTCCGCCCGGGAAGTCATCATCCGGTAAGGCTCCCTGTTGTCCTTGGTCACCAGATCATCGATCAGCACACCGATATAGCTTTCGGAACGATCCATGATCAAGGGTTCTCTGCCCAAAATCTTCATGGCCGCATTGACACCAGCCACCAGACCTTGGGCCGCCGCTTCTTCGTATCCGCTGCTCCCGTTAAACTGACCTCCGCTGAACAGACCGTCCACCTCTCGAAATTCCAAAGAAGGCTTGAGCTGCCTGGCATTTATACAATCATATTCGATAGCATAAGCATTTCGTACAATCTTACAGTGTTCCAGGCCGGGCACCGTGCGGTACATGGCGATCTGAACGTCTTCCGGCAGGGAAGAGGACATGCCGCTGACATACATTTCATTGGTATGCAGTCCTTCCGGCTCGATGAAAACCTGGTGCCTTTCTTTGTCCGCAAATTTCACCACCTTGTCTTCAATGGAGGGACAGTACCTTGGCCCCGTTCCCTCTATGATGCCCGCATAAATGGGGGATCTATCCAGGTTGGCACGGATGATTTTATGGGTCTTCTCATTGGTATAGGTGAGATAACACGAAACCTGATCCTTTTGAATGGTCTCCGGATCCGTGGAAAAGGAGAAGGGTATGATTCTTTCGTCCCCTTTCTGCTCTTCCATTTTGGTGAAATCCAAACTTCTTTTATCCATTCTGGCGGGGGTTCCGGTTTTAAAGCGTCTCATCTCAATCCCCATTTTTTTAAGAGAATCCGTGAGATGATTGGCCGCCTGCAGACCGTTAGGGCCAGTATAGGTGATAGCTTCTCCGCATAGACATCTGGCCCGAAGGTAAGTACCAGTACACAGAACCACGGCCTTGCACTCATACACGGCGCCGGTAAAAGTTTTTACGCCAATAATCCTCTTTTTTTTCTCCCCTGAATCAGATCCGTTGTCCGGTTCTTCCCACAGCAGCTCGCAAACCTCCGCCTGTTTGATGGTGAGATGATCCTGATTTTCCAACACTTTCCGCATGGCCCGGGAATAATCCGCCTTGTCCGCCTGGGCCCTGAGGGAATGGACTGCAGGACCTTTGGAAGCATTCAACATTTTGGACTGAATAAAGGTCTTGTCTATGTTTTTGCCCATTTCTCCCCCGAGGGCGTCCAGCTCTCTCACCAAATGACCCTTGGAAGTTCCACCTATATTAGGGTTACAAGGCATCAAAGCGATGCTGTCGATGCTCACGGTGAAAATCACCGTTTCCAACCCCAGCCTGGCGCAGGCCAAAGCCGCTTCACAGCCCGCATGACCGGCTCCTACCACGCATACGTCCACTTCCGTTTTCCAACCCATCTCCATATCCATACGCCTCTTTTTATTCCAATGATACCAAAATCATTTTCCATACAAACTCATCGGCTCAATCATCCTTTTCTCTGAACAAACAACTTTCCCATTCAAATCATTTTTCCATACAAAATTATTTTCCCATGCAAAATTTAGAAAATATCTCATTGACCAGATCTTCCCCCACTTCTTCTCCGATAACGGTTCCGAGAGTCGCATAAGCTCCCATCAAATCAATGGAAAAGAAATCTTCCGGCAGCTGATCTTCGATGCTTTTTTTCACATTATTAAAAGAGAAGCAGACATCTTCCAAAGCTTCCTTGTGACGAAGATTGGTAATGGTCACCTCATCGTCATTTCTGATTTTTCCCAGGAAGAACATTTCCAAAATTTTCTGCTCCAACTCTTCCATTCCCGTATGATTCAAGGTGCAGGTCTTTATGACACATATGTGATCTCCCTGCGGAAGGTTCGCTTCCGCAATCATTTCTCGGATATCTTTTTCCTCCACCATGGCGTTCAAGTCGGATTTATTCAACAATAAAATCGTGTTTTCGGAGGAAATCAAGGAAAGGATTTCTCTGTCATTTTCATCCAAAGGGACGGACACGTCCACCACATAAAGGATCAAATCCGCATTCTTTGCCAGGTTTCTGGCTTTTTTCACACCAATTTTCTCCACGGCATCTTCCGTGCTGCGGATTCCGGCGGTATCCATGAGATTCAGACTGATCCCGTGAAGCAGGACGGATTCCTGCAGCACGTCCCGGGTAGTTCCAGCCATCTCAGTCACGATAGCCCGATCCTCTCCCGTCATGAGATTCAACAGGGAAGATTTTCCCACATTGGGCTTTCCCAGGATCACGGTATCGATTCCTTCTTTTAAAAGTCTCCCGCAATCGGCGGAATCAATCAGCTGCTTTATCTCTTTTTCCCAGTTTTCAACTTTTCCAAACAATTTTTCCGGATAACCAACCAGACTGTAATTTTCTGGATCATCCAGGGCGGATTCAATAAACGCAATTTCGTTAATAATTTCCGATCTTTCCCTCTTTATAATTTCAGCCAAAGAACCCCTCAATTGTTTCACAGAAGCTTTGCGGGCCCATTCATTTCTGGACTGAATCAGATCCATCACCGCTTCCGCCCGGGAAAGATCCATTTTTCCGTTTAAAAAGGCTCTTTTGGTGAATTCTCCCGGTTCCGCCAGCCTGACGTTCTTTTTGAGCACCTCTTCCAACACTCTGCGCAACACGAATGGTCCCCCATGGCAGTTGATCTCCACCGTGTTTTCACCGGTGTAGCTATTTGGGGCTTTCATCACCGTCACCATCACTTCGTCCAGAATTTCTTCGTTTTCATCCACAATATATCCATGATGAATGGTATGGCTTCTAACGGAAGAAAGCTGTTTTGAAAGTTGTTTTTTTTCACCGGAAAATTTAAAAATGGAATCCACCGCATTCATGGCGTCATCCCCGCTCACTCTCACGATTCCGATTCCCGCTTCCGTCATTCCAGTGGCAATGGCGGCTATGGTTTCCGTTTCCATTCTCATATTTTCCTCACATTCTGCCGCCTGATCCGGATGTTTCATTCAAGGAGACTTTGTGCGGCATCACAAATTTTGGAATAAAAATAATCATAAACAAATAGATGCCGAACACAGTTTTCCGCATTCGGCATCCTCCAGGCATTCCTCTATGTTCCGGATCAATATCTCTTCAAAGATACGATCACTCTTCTGAAAGGCTCTTCTCCCTCACTATGAGTGGTCACATAGCGATCGTTCTGAAGTGCGGAATGGATGATCCTTCTTTCATAAGGGTTCATAGGCTCCAGAGACACGGGTCTTTTGGTCCTCTTCACCTTATAGGCGATGTTTTTGGCCAGGTTTTCCAGGGTTTCCTTCCTGCGCTCCCTATAATTCTCCGTATCCACCTTTACCCGGATATAACCTTCCGCATTCTTATTGGCGACCAGGGATACAAGATACTGCAGGGAATCCAGGGTCTGTCCTCTCTTTCCGATCAAAAGTCCCATCTCGTCTCCGGCCAGATCCACGTCCATGGTGGCGTTCTCTTCATCATATTTTACGTCCACCACAACGGTCATCTTCATGGCGGCGAACACGCTATTCAAAAATTCTTTCACGTCATCTTCCACGGAATTCTTCGCTTTTGCCTTAATGACTGCAGGCTTAGCGCCGATTCCAAGAAAACCTGTACTTCCTTCTTCCAATACTTCATATTCCAATTTTTCACTGGGCACACCCAATTGTCTGCATGCCTCCGTGATGGCGTCATTTACCGTTTTCGCAGAAATCTCCACAAACTCCATAATTGATACCCCTTCTGCTCTTTTTTCAAAGAGCGGCTTATTTTTTTCAAAATTACTTACTGTTCTTCTCGTTATATTGCTTCACCATGTTGGCCTTGGCCTGCAGACTTCCCGGTTTTGCATGGGAGCTGTTGTAATATTCCGTGGACTTCTTCATGGCGGCTTCCTTCTCCGCTTCCGTCATGGCAGGCTTCACATTGGCCTTGTTCTGGATATTTCTGGTATTCATATTGGCGTAAGCGTTGATCTTTTCCCGATTTTCCCGCATCTTCTCGATCTTCTTGGAACTCTTGGCGGAATTCTTCTGAATCAGCTCATCGAAATCCATCTTATCGATATGCTTATTCACCAACACCTGCTGAATGCTCCGCACCACGCTTCCGGCCACCCAGTAGATGCCCATGCCGCAGGGAAGCGTATAACAGAACCAGGCGGACATCAGGGGCATAATGGTGTTCATCATCTTCATGGACTGCATCATGGAAGATTCCTGACTTTTCTTGTCATCCGTCTGTTGGGTGGGCATCAGCTTCACGTTGATCCATTGGGTCACTGCGGAAAGCACAGGAATGGCGATAGCTCCCACCACCAGGGCCCAGGCCCCGACTTCCATGGCCTCCTTCACGATATAGGAAGGAGAATTGCCGATGTTCAATCCAAGGAAGTTATTGTAAGTATCGATCAGACCTCGGGTGGTCTCATTGCTCAGGATCAATTCTCCCTGATAAGTCAGGTCCGCCAGCCCGTAATGGCTGGAAATCACTTTCATGTCCGCCGTGGATAATTTGTTGAGCACGTCGATGATGCCGTTACGAATGTTGCTCCCGCTGCTCAAAGCCCTTCCGTACATGGAAATGGCGGAGTTGATGGTATCTACTCCGGAGTCCTGCAGAAAAGCGCCATTGTCCGCTTGCATGATCTTGTCCGCCAGCACTCCGAAGGTCTCACCGATCCTGTCCACATATGCGGGCATGGACTGAATGACCCTGTAGAGGGCGAACAGAATGGGCATCTGAATCAACAGCTGCACGCAGCTGCCCGTGGGGGACACACCATATTTGGCGTAGACCTCCTGGATCTCCTCGTTCTGGGCCATCATGGAGTCATTGTCCTTCTTCCCCTTATACTTGTCCTGAATCGCCTGAATCTCCGGCTGCATCTTGGCAGAAAGTTTGGAAAATTTCTGCTGCTTGATGTTCAGCGGCATCATCAACAGATTCACCACGATGGTGAATAGGATGATGGCCAAGCCGATGTTGGGAAGACCGATGAAATTGATCACGGTGAAAATGCCTTCCATGATCTTTCCCAACAGCCAGGCAACCTGTCCAATGATGAAGGTTGAATTCTGGGTCAATAAAATCATATCTTACCTCGTTTCCTATGGTCCTGTGACTGCCGCCCTTCAAGGCACCGGATCATATCCCCCTTTTGAGAAGGGATTGCACCTTATAATCCTCCAAAGAGCCAGAACGCCTCCCTTCAGGGCCCCGTATTTTTCAATGGCTTCCAAACCGTATTGGGAACAACTTGGAATATAGGGGCATTTCGTTCCCTTCAGGGGAGAAAGATATTTTTGATAAAATCGAATTACGGCAATCAATATTTTTTTCATTTCAATTCAAATCAAGCCGCACCAATGATCTGATGAAGCTTTCCCAGATGCAATAGCGCTTTTTTCGCTTCCTCATAGCCGATGGAAGCTGCGCTGGTTCTCACGACGATTACCATGTCCAAACCACTATTGAACATGCTTTCATGTAATCGGTAGCTCTCTTTCACCAGTCGTTTCATACGGTGCCTTACGACACTGTTTCCGACCTTTTTGCTCACGCTGATCCCGAGCCTGTTCCCTTCGAGGCCATTTTCCTTGACATACATGACGTAATATTTGTTGGCATAGGACTTCCCGTTTCGATATACGAATTGGAACTGTCGGTTCTTGCGCAGCGATTCCGTAAACTGCATGATCCCTCCGAGAAAAAAGGTCACATTTCTGTGACCTATACGGACAATCTCTTTCTTCCTTTGGCTCTTCTGGCTGCCAAAACTTTTCTGCCGTTCTTCGTGCTCATTCTAGCTCTGAAGCCATGAACCCTGGCTCTCGGTTTCTTTTTAGGCTGAAATGTCATCTTCATGGAAAGTGCACCTCCTTCTCTATGGTCTGCGGCCTTCGTGCCAATCCCAAAAGCCGTCCTGTATTGGTCTGTCCCATTTGCCTGTCGTCAGAAAATAGCGTAATCTATTTTATCGAAAAAATCCCTGTCTGTCAAGAAAAATCGCCTTTTTCAGGACAAAAAATTTTCTAAAAACCTATGATAAGTTATCCACCTACATATCCACAAAAAATCCATTCACAACCAGTTATCCACAGAATGTGAATTATTTGTGGATAATGTGTTTTTCAAGAGGGATATCCTGTTGATTTACCGTGACTAAATTCTGTTTTTTCCTTAGTTTGTCCCTCTTCTTAATAATCCACCAACTTTTCCACATATCCACATTTACATGCACGCAGCCTTTTGAAATCATAACTTATCACCATACTTATCAACATATTGTGGATAACTTTATTCTTGACCCTGTTGAAAACTAATATTTGAAATATTTCTCCTTTTATATTAATATAGACTAAGATATGTTTGTACCCACCAAGAAAGGCAAGGAACTCGAAATGGAAATGCTCCAAACGTTAAAGGATAACTGGAACATCATCAAGGAAACCGTCCGCAGAGAATACAGTCTCTCTGATATTTCCTATCATACCTGGGTAGAGCCCCTGGAACTTTATAACGAGGAAGACGACACACTGAATATCATCATACCCTCAGACCAGGCCCACGCCTTGAATTATATTTCTAATAAGTATAAAATCTTTTTTCAGGTGACCATTGCGGAGATGTTCGACCACACCTACGATATCAATTTCTTGTTGGAAAAAGACATCCGGCCCCAAAGTCCGGAAGAGAATTCTTTTCCCGTTTACAACATCAACCACGAGAACGCTAACCTGAACCCGAAATACAATTTCGACACCTTCGTGGTAGGGAGCAACAACAAGTTCGCCCATTCCGCTTCCCTGGCGGTGGCGGAGTCCCCGGGAGAAGCCTATAACCCTCTTTATTTATATGGAGGCGCCGGACTGGGTAAGACCCACTTGATGCATTCCATCGGACACTTTATCCTGGAGCAGAATCCAGACATGAAGGTGCTCTACGTCACCAGCGAGGAATTTACCAACGAGGTGATCGAATCCATCCGAAGCGGTAACGCCGCAGCCATGACCAAGCTCCGGGAGAAGTATCGGACGGTGGACGTGCTCATGATCGACGACGTGCAGTTCATCATCGGCAAGGAAAGCACCCAGGAGGAATTCTTCCATACCTTCAACGTCCTTCATTCCGCCGGAAAACAGATCATCCTGTCCTCGGACCGCCCTCCCAAGGAAATGGAAACCCTGGACGAACGCTTCCGTTCCAGGTTCGAGTGGGGACTGATCGCCGACATCCAAGCTCCCGATTACGAGACCAGGATGGCCATTCTCCGCAAGAATGCGGAAAACTATGAAAAATACATCGATGAAGAAATCATCAAATATATCGCCACCAACATCAAATCCAACATCAGGGAACTGGAAGGGGCCTTCAACAAGATCATCGCTTTCGCCAGGCTGAACAAGGTGGATCTGACCCTGGAGCTGGCCCAGGAGGCCTTGAAGGACGTGATCTATCCCAACAAGCCCAGAGAAATCACCCCTTCCCTGATCATCAACGTGGTGGCGGAGCAATTCGGAGTGAAGCCGGAGGACATCACTTCCAAAAAGAGGAATTCCGAATTCGTGCTTCCCAGGCAAGTAGTCATGTATCTGTGCAGGGACATGATAGGCACTTCCTTCACCAGCATTGCCAAATTACTGTGCAAAAAAGACCACACCACAATTATCCACGGTTACAATAAAATTGTGGATGAACTTCAGATCAATGAGGAACTTCGGAACAAAATGGATGTCATTCAGAAAAAAATCAATCCTGCGGCCTGAAACCATTGTGGATAATATCTCATATTTCCACATGGAAAACTGAAATTATGGACGAGTTATCCCTTCCATTTTTGCCCGAAAAATAGTATAATAGAAGTGGTTTTCCACATATCGACATCCCTTAAGAAGATTACTTTGAATTTTATTCTTAATATATTACAAAGGTTCGCCCGGCGGATATCTACGAAAGGAAGCAGACATTATGAAATTAGTATGTTCTAAAGCAGACTTGTTAAACGGAGTTTCCACAGTTTCCAAAGCTGTGCCAAGCAAGACGACCATGTCCATTCTGGAATGTATCCTTGTAGATGCTTCCCAAGGCTGTATCAAATTGACTGCCAACGACATGGAACTCGGGATTGAGACAGTTATCGACGGGCAGATCCTGGAGGGAGGCATCATCGCCCTGGATGCCAGAATTTTCGGAGATATTGTGAGGAAGCTTCCCGACAGCGATATCACCGTGGAGACGGATTCCACTTATAAGACTACCATCAGCTGCGGTAAGTCGAAGTTCAACATTATCGGAAAATCGGGCGAAGACTTCTCTTATCTTCCTTCCGTGGAAAAAGAGGAGGGGATCCTGCTCAGCCAGTTCGCCCTGAAGGAGGCGGTGAGGCAGACCATTTTCTCCATTTCCGACAATGACAACAACAAGCTGATGACGGGAGAATTGTTCGACATCAACGGAGATACCTTGAGAGTGGTTTCCCTGGACGGTCACCGCATTTCCATCCGCAGGCTGGAACTGAAGAATTTCTATGAGCCCAGGAAAGTGGTGGTGCCAGGCAAGACCCTGAGCGAGGTCAGCAAGATTCTTCCGGGGGATGCGGATAAGGATGTGAACATTTTCTTCACTTCCAGGCATATCGTGTTTGAATTCGACCAAACCGTGGTGGTGTCCAGGCTGATCGAAGGGGAATATTTCCGCATCGACCAGATGCTTTCCGGGGATTATGAGACCAAGGTAAGGGTGAATAAAAGGGAATTCCTGGATTGTTTGGACAGGGCTACCCTGCTCATCAAGGAAGGGGACAAAAAACCCATCATCATTCATTTCACGGACACCAACATGGAGTTGAAGATCAATTCCATCATCGGCAGCATGAACGAAGATATCGACATCGAGAAGACCGGAAAGGATCTGATGATCGGTTTCAATCCTCGTTTTCTCATCGACGCCCTGCGGGTCATCGACGACGAGGAGGTGGAGCTTTACATGGTGAATCCCAAAGCTCCCTGCTTCATTAAGAATTCGGAAGAAAGCTACATTTACCTGGTTCTGCCGGTGAATTTCACCACCGTAAGATAGGTTTCACCATTAAGAACAGTTTAAAGAAGGATAAAAATGGAAACGATCAACATAAAGGACGATTTCATCAAGCTGGGGCAGGCCATGAAGCTCTGCGGCCTGGCGGATACCGGTTCGGACGCCAAGACCGTCATTCAGGATGGACAAGTGAAGGTGAACGGCAAGGTCTGTACTCAGAGAGGAAAAAAACTGGTGCCGGGGGACGTCCTGGAATATGAAGGCCGCAAGGCCAGGATAGAAGGTCAGGTATGATCATTAAATCTCTGGAACTGGCGGATTATAGAAATTATGATACCTTGTCCGTGCAATTTGACAAGGGAGTGAACATCTTATACGGCGACAATGCTCAGGGAAAGACCAATATCCTGGAAGCGGTCTATCTGTCCGCCACCACCAAATCCCACAGGGGGAGCAAGGATCGGGAAATCATCTGTTTTGACAAGGAAGAGGCCCATATCCGCACTTACGTGGAAAAGGACGGCGTGCAGACCAGGGTGGACATGCACCTTCGGAAAATGGGCAACAAGGGAATTGCCATAGACGGACAAAAGATCAAGAGGGCGGCGGATCTCCTTGGTCTTTGTAATGTCGTGTTCTTTTCCCCGGAAGATCTGGGAATCATCAAAAACGGGCCTTCGGAACGGCGCAGGTTCATGGACATGGAGCTGTGCCAGCTGGACAAGACATATCTCCACGATTTGAATAATTACAACAAGATCATCAATCAAAGGAACAAGCTGTTGAAAGATATGTATTTCAGTCCCGGCTTGATGGAGACTTTGTCCGTCTGGGACATGCAGCTTGTTCAGTTTGGATGCAGGATCATTGAACGCAGGGAGAAGTTTGCGGAACAGCTGAATGAAATCATCGCAGAAATCCACAGGAAGCTCTCTGGCGGAAAAGAAACCCTTCAGATCAGATATCAGCCGGACGTGGAAATTGAGGATTTCGAGAAAAGGCTGAGAAGCAACAGGGAACATGATATCAAATTAAAGACCACCTCGGCAGGACCTCACCGGGATGATTTTATTTTTCTCATAGATGGAATAGACGCCAGAAAATTCGGATCCCAGGGACAACAGAGGACGGCGGCCCTTTCCTTGAAATTATCTGAAATTGAATTGGTGAAAAATATGACGGGGGACAATCCGGTGCTTTTGCTTGACGACGTGCTTTCCGAGCTGGACAGGGGCAGACAGCAGCTTCTGTGCAACAGCATAGGCGACATCCAGACCATCATCACTTGTACTGGATTGGAGGACTTTGTAAATAACAGGATAACGATCAACCGCATTTTCAAGGTGACGGAAGGTAAAGTGACCTGCGTCAGTGAAGGAAGTCAGGGATCAGACGGCAATCAAAGGGAAGATCATCAGAAAGAAGATCATCAGGAGAAAATAATTTCCTTGCAGGACGGAAAGGAAGACATCAATGAGTGAAGACGTGAAGATTACGGCAGTGGAAAACGAATATGGCGCCGATCAGATTCAGATTCTGGAAGGCTTGGAGGCGGTGAGGAAAAGACCCGGCATGTACATCGGCACCACCGCCAGCAGGGGACTGCATCATTTGGTATATGAGATCGTGGACAATGCGGTGGATGAGGCTTTGGCCGGATTCTGCGACACCATCGACGTGACCATTCATGAGGACAATTCCATCACTGTGACGGACAACGGCCGGGGGATTCCCGTGGGAATCAACCACAAGGCCGGCATTCCTGCCGTGGAAGTGGTGTTCACCATCCTTCATGCCGGGGGCAAGTTCGGCGGCGGGGGATACAAGGTCTCCGGCGGTCTTCACGGCGTGGGCGCTTCCGTAGTCAACGCCCTTTCCGAGTGGTTGGAGGTGGAGATCTGCAGTGAAGGAAAGGTTTATAAGCAGCGTTATGAAAGGGGACGGGTCTGCTACCCCTTGAAGGAAATCGGAACCTGCGAGCCGGAGAAGACGGGCACCAAGGTGAGCTTCCTGCCGGATAAACAGATTTTCACGGAGACCACGGTCTTCGATTTTGACGTGCTGAAAAGAAGGCTGCGGGAAATGGCTTTCCTGACCAAGGGACTGCGCATCATCCTGCGGGACGACAGGACGGAAGAGGAAATCAATCTTCAGAAAGAATTGGAAAGAAAGCAGCTGGGAGAACTTCTTCTGCGGGCGGAAGAGGATGAAGCGGAAGAAGGAGAAAGTTTGGAGGACTCTGGAGAAGACTCAGAAGCGGAAGTTTCCGGAAAAGAGGATTATTCAGAAAACGCCGGGAAGAAAAAAGCTTCCGGAAAAGAATCTTCAGCGGAAAGCGCCGGAAAGGGAGAAGATTTTGAGGGAAAAACAGAAGAAGGAGAAAATTCTGCGGAAAATTCTACGGAAACTTCCATTTCGGATACATCTGCTTCCACTGCAGAAAAAATTTCCGTGCGCAAGCAGCGGGTCATGGAATTCTGTTACGAGGGAGGAATCAAGGAATTCGTCACCTATCTGAACAAAAGCAAGACCGCTTTATACGAGAACGTTCTTTATTTCGAGGGCACCAGGAACAATGTGTACGTGGAAGTGGCCTTTCAGCACAATGATTCCTACAATGAGAGCGTGTTCAGCTTCGTGAACAATATCAACACGCCGGAGGGCGGTACCCATCTCATGGGGTTCCGCAATGCCGTGACCAAGACTTTCAACGATTACGCCAGGGGCAACAAGCTTTTGAAGGACAGTGAGCCGAACCTGTCCGGGGAAGATATCCGGGAAGGTCTCACCGCCATCATCAGCGTGAAAATAGAGGATCCTCAGTTCGAGGGTCAGACCAAGCAGAAACTGGGAAATTCGGAAGCCAGGAGCGCCGTGGACGGAGTGGTCAGCGAACAGCTCACTTATTTCCTGGAGCAGAATCCTTTGATTGCCAAGACCATTTGTGAAAAATCCATCCTGGCCCAGAGAGCCAGGGAGGCGGCCAGAAAGGCCAGGGACCTGACCAGGCGCAAGACCGCCCTGGACGGAATGGCCTTGCCCGGCAAGCTGGCGGACTGTTCCGACAAGGATCCTAGGAACTGTGAAATCTACATCGTGGAGGGGGACAGCGCAGGCGGCAGCGCCAAGACGGCTCGTTCCAGGGCCACTCAGGCGATTTTACCTCTCCGGGGCAAAATCTTGAACGTGGAAAAGGCCCGTCTGGACAAAATTTATGCCAATGCGGAGATCAAGGCCATGATCACTGCCTTCGGCACGGGAATCCACGAGGATTTCGACATCACCAAACTTCGGTACCATAAGATCATCCTGATGACGGATGCGGACGTGGACGGAGCCCATATCAGCACTTTGCTTTTGACCTTTTTGTATCGTTTCATGCCGGATTTGATCAAAGAGGGACACGTGTACCTGGCCAAGCCTCCTCTTTACAAGCTGGAGAAAAATCAAAAGATCTGGTATGCCTACAGCGATGAAGAGCTGGACGCCATTCTGAAAGAGGTGGGGAGGGACCAGAACAACAAGATTCAGCGCTACAAAGGCCTGGGAGAAATGGATGCGGAGCAGCTCTGGGAGACCACCATGGATCCGGAGAGAAGAATCCTGCTCCGAGTGAACTACGACGAAGAAATGGAATCGGAAATTGACCTGACTTTCACCACTCTGATGGGGGACAAGGTGGAGCCCAGAAGAGAGTTTATTGAAGAAAATGCCCGTTTTGTGAAGAATCTCGACATTTAAGGATAGAGAAGGGTAACTACTAGTATGAATGACGATATTTTTGATAAAAAAGAAGATCAGGAACTGGATAAGGTTCAGGTAGTCGATCTGAAGGAAAGGATGGAGACCTTCTATATCGATTACGCCATGAGCGTCATCGCCGCCAGGGCCCTGCCGGACGTCAGGGACGGCCTGAAGCCGGTGCAGAGAAGAGTGCTGTATTCCATGATTGAGCTGAACAACGGGCCGGACAAGCCTCACAGGAAGAGCGCCCGTATCGTCGGCGATACCATGGGTAAATATCATCCCCACGGGGACAGTTCCATTTACGGCGCTTTGGTGAATATGGCCCAGGAATGGAACACCCGGTATCCTCTAGTGGACGGCCACGGCAACTTCGGATCCATGGACGGGGACGGAGCCGCCGCCATGCGTTACACGGAGGCCAGGCTCAGTAAGATTTCCATGGAACTTCTGGCGGATATCGGCAAGGATACCGTGGACTTCGTGCCCAATTTCGATGAAACGGAAAAAGAGCCCGTGGTGCTCCCCAGCAGATATCCCAATCTTCTGGTAAACGGGACCACCGGCATCGCAGTGGGTATGGCCACCAACATTCCCCCTCATAATCTGAGGGAAGTGGTGCAGGCCGTGGTGAAGATCATCGATAACCGAATCCAGGAAAACAGGGACACGACTATCGAGGAAATTTTACCTATCGTGAAATCTCCCGATTTTCCTACCGGCGGCATGATCCTGGGAACCAGGGGCTGCGAGGAAGCCTACCGCACGGGCCGAGGCAAGATCCGGGTGCGGGCCGTGACCAATATCGAGACGCTTCCCAATGGAAAGAGTCAGATCGTGGCCACGGAGCTCCCTTATATGGTGAACAAGGCCAATTTGATCGTGAAGATTGCGGAGCTGGTGAAGACCAAGCGGGTGGACGGCATCACGGACATCCGGGACGAGTCCAACCGGGAAGGGGTCAGGGTGGTTATCGAGCTGCGTAAGGATGCCAATGCCAACGTAATCCTGAACCAGCTGTTCAAGCACACCCAGCTTCAGGATACCTTCGGCGTGATCATGCTGGCTCTGGTGAATAACGAGCCCAAAATACTGAACCTTCTGGACATGCTTCTCGCCTATATCGCCCATCAGGAAGATGTGGTGACCAGAAGGACGAAATACGAGCTGAACAAGGCGGAGGAAAGGGATCATATCCTGCAGGGTCTGCTGAAGGCCCTGGATTACATCGATGAGGTGATCAGCATCATCCGGAGCAGCCGGGACACCCAGACGGCCAGGGCCCGCTTGATGGAACGCTTCGAATTGTCGGAGGCCCAGGCCCAAGCTATTACGGAAATGCGTCTGCGGGCTTTGACCGGACTGGAAAGGGAAAGGCTGGAAAACGAACATAAGGAACTGTTGATCCGCATCGGGGAGTTGAAGGCCATTTTGGCGGATGAGAAACTGCTGTTGGGCGTCATCAAGGAAGAAATCCTGATCATCGCTGAAAAATACGGGGACGACAGGCGGACCAAGATCGGCTATGACGAGATGGACGATATCGATGTGGAAGACATGATTCCCAGGGAAAATACGGTTATCGCCATGACCAGCCTGGGATATATCAAGCGCATGACGGAGGATAACTTCAAGGCCCAGAACAGAGGCGGCAAGGGCATCAAAGGCATGCAGACCATCGAGGACGACGTGATCGAGGATCTGCTGATGATGTGCACCCATGATTACGTGAACTTCTTTACCAATCAGGGAAGGGTTTACCGGGTGAAAGCCTACGAAATTCCGGAAGCCGGAAGAACCTCCCGGGGAACCGCCATCGTCAACCTTCTGGAGCTTCTGCCTGGAGAGAAGGTCACCGCCATGATTCCCATTCGGGAGTATGACCATACGAGAAATCTTTTCATGGTGACCAGGACCGGCGTGGTGAAGAAGACGCCGTTGAGTGAATACAGCAACATCCGCAAGAAGGGCCTCACCGCCATCAGCTTGAAGGACGAGGACGAATTGATCGAGGTGAAGACCACTACGGAAAGCGATGATATTTTCCTGGTAACCAAATTCGGCATGTGCATTCGTTTCAGGGAAAGCGACGTGAGGGCCACGGGCCGGGCTTCCATGGGCGTCATGGGCATGAATCTGAATTACGGGGACGAGATCGTGGGCATGCAACTGGCCAGCCAAGGAGAAAAGCTGCTTATCGTGTCTGAAAACGGTATGGGCAAGCGCACTCCCCTGGAGGAATTCCCCGTCCAGCACCGGAACGGCAAAGGCGTGAAATGCTACAAGATCACTGGAAAAACCGGAAACGTGGCGGGCGTGAAGGCCGTCAACGAGGATCAGGAAGTCATGATGATTACGGAAGAGGGCATCATCATCCAGCTGCGGGCTGCGGACATCTCCACCCAGGGCAGGATCACCTCCGGTGTGAAGCTGATCAATCTGGAGAACGGCGTCACCGTGGCGAAAATGGCCAAGGTGAGGGAAAAAATACCGGCGGAAGCCAAGCCTGTCCTTTCGGAAAGCGATCTTCCGGAAGAAGAATTTATGGAAAAATCTTTTTCCTATGAAGAGGAAGTTAAGGACGAGGAAGAGCCCTCCGATGAGACGTTTACAGAGGAGTAACCGTGCCTTGTGGAAATGACGGAAAGCAGGATTTCGATAGAGCATAGATTTGAAGAAGCCAAAAAAAAGGTCATCGGCGTGGACAGACAGAGGTTCGGTATCGGAACCTACGGGGAAAAGTCCGTCCACGCCATCTTGAAGAATTTTTATGAACCGGACGAGGATCATCAGGAGATTCCCATTGAAAATTTCGTCGCCGATATTTACAGGGATGAAGAAATCATAGAAATACAGACAAGGCAGCTGAATAAGTTGAGAGACAAGTTAGCTGCCTTTCTTCCTCTTTATCCCGTGACGGTGGTGCACCCCGTTCCCCGGGAAAAGTGGCTGATCTGGATGGATGAAGAGACTGGAGAACTCAGCACAAAACGGAAATCCCCCAAAAGAGGAAGTCCTTTTACGGCCTTCCCGGAACTTTACAAGATCAAGATGTTTTTGAAGAATCCGAATTTAAAGGTGAAGATCGTGATGCTGGACATGGAGGAATATCGCCTTTTGAACGGTTGGAGCAGAGATAAGAAAAAGGGCTCCAGCCGCTTTGACAGGATCCCTCTGCAATTCGTGGAGGAGGTCGTCCTGGAACGGCCGGAGGATTATCTTCAATTTGTCCCTATAGAATTGGAAAAAGAATTTACCACCCGGGATTACGGGAAGGCGGTTCACATCCCGGAACAGCTGGCCAGCACCGTCCTCAACATCCTTTACTACATGGGAGCGGTGGAACGCACCGGCAAGAAGGGAAATTTTTATCTGTACCGAGCGGCGGATAATGCTTAGTCGTCCAGCTGGTCATTGATTTCCGATTTCTGCAGGGAAAAAATAAATTCGCTCCCCACGCCTTCGGTGCTGACCACGTTGATGTGCTCGTTGTGGGCGTTGATGATTTCTTTTACAATGGACAGGCCCAGGCCTGTTCCTTTTTTGTCCTTTCCTCTGGAAGAATCGGATTTGTAGAACCGCTCCCAGATCAGCTTCAGGTCGTCCTTGGGAATGCCGATGCCCGTGTCCTTGACGGAGACAAAGATCTTGTTCTTCTTTTCTGCTGTTTCCAGACGGATGGAGGAATTGTTGTGGCTGAACTTGATGGCGTTGTCGATCAGGTTGTAAAGCACTTGTTGAATTTTGTCCACATCCGCATGGACGTAAAGCACGTCCCCGGTGAGCACCAATTCAATGGTTATGGATTTGGATTGGCAAGTGCCCTCGAAGGAGGCGGCGGTGGACCGGATGACCTGGTTGATGTCGAAATCCGTCATCTGCAGCATCATGCCCCTGGCGTTCAGATTATTCAGGGTCAGGAGGCTGTTGGTCAGCTTTGTCAGGCGTTCCGTCTCGTTGAGCACGATTTTTAGATATTTCTCATACAATTCCGGCGGGATGGTTCCATCCAGCATGGCTTCCAGATATCCCCTGATGGAGGTCAGGGGAGAGCGGAAATCGTGGGACACGTTGGCCACGAATTTCTTCTGATCTTCTTCCCCTCTGGCGATTTCATTGGAAAGAAAATTCAGGCAGGCCGCCAGGTAACCCATTTCATCTTCGCTGTCCACTTGCAGCTCGTAGCGCATGTTGCCGGAAGCGTACTGCTCCGTGGCGTAAGTGATGCGCCGCAAGGGCACATACACGATTTCGGTGAAAAAGATGAGGATGATCAGGGACAACATCAGCAGAATCACTAGGATAATGTAAAAAATGGCCTGCAGGCTTCCTACGGAACGATTGATGCTGTCCATGCCGTAGTGGATGCACACATAACCCCGAACCTTGTAATCGTTGACGATGGGCGCAATGACGCTGAGCACCTCCGTGTCGAAGCTGTGGAAAAAATCGTCCACCATGTAGTAGGAACCGCTGGTAGCGGTGGAGTCGAAATTTTCAATGACCACGGCTTCGTCCGTATTCAGAGGAACCTGGGTATCCAGAACCAGACGGCCGGAAGGGTTGATGATGCGGATGACGGCGTTCATGTATACGGCTAGGGCGTCCATCTGGGTCTTCACGGTTTCCAGGGTGGTTTCGCTGGAATACAGGCCGCTGGCGTAGGTGTTGGCGATGAGGGTGGCCTCCGCATGAAGGGAATCGGCCTGTTCCCGGATCAGCCGCTGTCTGAGCATTCCCGGCACCAGGGCGGTGATGATCACGAAGCCGAAGATGCCGAAAATGATGTAAGCCAGCAGAAATTTCAAATACAGGGTTTTTCTCATGGTTTAATTTTTAACCTCGAATTTATATCCGATACCCCAGATGGTGGATATTTTCCAGTTGTTATGATCCTTGATCTTTTCCCGCAGTCTCTTGATATGTACGTCCACGGTGCGAGTGTCCCCGATGTACTCGTATCCCCAGATCTGGTCCAGAAGCTGCTCCCTGGTGAAAACGTGGTTGGGGGAAGCGGCCAGGAAGTACAGAAGTTCCAGCTCCTTGGGAGGCATCTCCACTTTTTTGCCCATGTAAGTGACGGAATAATTAGTCAGGTTCACGATCAGATCCGGATATTCCACGCATTTGTCGCTGGAGGAACGGGAAGAGGAAGGGGCGGGCTTGTAGCGGCGCAGCACCGCCTTGACCCTGGCGATCAGTTCCTTGGGGTCGAAAGGTTTTTCAATATAATCATCAGCCCCCAGTTCCAGCCCCAGCACCTTGTCGAACACTTCTCCCTTGGCGGAAAGCATGATGATGGGAATGGAATGTTTGGCCCTCACTTCCCTGCAGACCTGGTAGCCGTCCATGCCTGGAAGCATCAGATCCAACAGAATCAGATTGGGAGAAAAAGAAGTCAAGGCCCCCATCACGGATTCCCCGTCATTGACGATCATGGTTTCAAAGCATTCCTTGGTCAAATAAAGGGAAATCAATTCTGCGATATTGTTGTCGTCGTCCACGATTAAAATTTTTTGTCTGCTTACCATGGAAACATCCTTTCTATAATTTGGCGGTTGTAAGGTTTTTATCAATTATATCTGTATGATTAGGGCGTCAAAAGTGATTACGGATTATTGCGCTGCTTCGCAGCTTCCACAATTCTATCATCCGTATCATTTAAAAGTGACGATGGTCACGCCGGCATCCCCTTCCCCATATTCTCCGAGACGATATTCCTTCACGTATTTCGTGCGCCTTAAATGATTGTGCACCGCATTCCGCAGGGCCCCCGTGCCTTTGCCGTGCACGATGCGGACGCTGGACAGGTGAGTGAGATAGGCGTCATCCAGGTATTTATCCAGCTCGGAGAGGGCTTCGTCCACCGTTTTGCCCAGGAGGTTGAGTTCGGGAGAAATAGTCAGGGCCTTGGACATTTTCATGCCGCTGGTGCCGCTTTTTTGCAGAGAAGGAGCGGTGACATCGTCCTCATCTAATAGCACAATGTCCCGAATGTTGGCCTGGGAACGAAGGATGCCGCACTGCACGAAAAGATTGCCTTTGGCGTCCGGCAGGGAACTAACGGTGCCCTTGAGACCCATGGAAAGGATTTTCACGGAATCTCCTTTTTTCAGTTTCTTGGGATCCAGGGTCTTGCCCTTCCCCGTGGACTGCCTGCTTTCGGGATTTAGGCCCAGCCTGGCGTTGCGCTCCGCTATCTTGTCCCGGACGTTCTGCCGCTTTTTCTCCAGTTCCCGAATGTCCGGCACGGTGCCGGATTTGTGGAATTCCCGGATGGTGTCGTCGGCGATCTCCTTGGCCTCCTGGAGAATGTCCCGGGCCCTTTCGTTGGCCTCCCGCAAAATTTTATCCTTGGCCTGGTCGATTCGCTCGTTCTTTTTTTGCAGCTGCTCCTGAAGGGCCTTGATATTGGCCTTGTAGGCGGCCACCTCCTGCCGTTCCTTTTCGATGGCCACCCGCTTGGCTTCCAGATCGGAAATCACGTCCTCGAAGCTTTCGTCCTCCTTGCTGATCTGCTCCCTGGCGGCCTCGATGATCTCATCGGAAAGTCCCAGCTTGGAAGAAATGGCGAAAGCATTGCTCTTGCCCGGCACGCCGATGAGCAGCCGGTAAGTGGGCTGCAGGGTTTCCACATTGAATTCACAGCAGGCGTTTTCCACAAAAGAGGTGGAGAGGGCATAGACCTTCAGCTCGCTGTAATGGGTGGTGGCCATGGTGCGGATACCCCTGTCATGAAGATAATTCAGGATGGCGATGGCCAGAGCCGCACCTTCCGTGGGGTCCGTTCCGGCCCCCAACTCGTCGAATAAACACAGGGAATCGGCGTCCGCATGGGATAAAATGTGGACAATGCTGGTCATATGGGAAGAAAATGTGGATAAACTCTGCTCAATGCTCTGTTCATCTCCAATGTCCGCATACACTTCCGTGAAAATGGAGAGCTCCGACCGATCTGCCGCAGGGATATGAAACCCAGCCTGTCCCATGAGGGTCAAAAGTCCCGCGGTTTTCAGGGAAACCGTCTTGCCTCCGGTGTTGGGCCCGGTGATCACCAAGAGGTCGAAATCCTTCCCCAGGTGGATGTCGATGGGCACCACCTTTTTTTTGTGCAAAAGAGGGTGGCGGGCCTTGCGGATGTGGAGATAGTGTTCCTCGTTGAAAAGGGGTTCCGTGGCGTTCTGCTCCAGGGCCAGCTTGGCCTTGGCGAAAACGAAATCCAATTGGGTCATGCATTTTTGGTCGGTGCGGAGATCCTCCGCATGCTCTCCCGCCCGTGCGCTCAAATCGGCCAGAATGGCTTCGATCTCCTTTTTTTCCTCAATTTCCAGCTCCCGCAGCTGATTGTTCAGGTTCACTACGGCGGCGGGCTCGATGAAAAAGGTGGAACCGCTGGAGGACTGGTCGTGGACCATGCCCGTCACCTGGCTCTTGTATTCCGCCTTTACGGGAACGCAATAACGATTGTTGCGCATGGTGATGACCGCATCCTGCAGGTAAGTCCTGGAGGAACCGTTGATCATGGAATTCAGCTGATTCCGGATTTTTTCATTGGTGACCTGCATGTTCCGGCGAATGCTGCGCAGCTTGGGGCTGGCGTCGTCCGCCATTTCCTCTTCCGAAAGGATGCATCTGTCGATTTCGTTGGCCAACTGGGTCAGAGGGTTCAAGAATTCAAAATATTCCTCCAGACTGTCTCCGGGCAGATCCTCCCGCTCTTTGCGGCCGAAGGCCCGGATGCGGCCAACGTTGCTTAAAAATTTGGATATTTTCAAAAGCTCCGGCATGGACAGGGCGCTTCCGACCTCCAGAGTGCGGAGGGTGAAGCCGATATCATAGTTGCTCCCGAAAGAGGTGCTTCCCTTTTGGAACAGGCGGGAAAGGCCGTCAGCGGTCTCCCGCTGATCCTTGCGGATTTCCTCCAAATCCGTGGAAGGAACCAACTCCCGGCACAACGCCTTGCCCGGAGCGGAATCGGCCTTCTCGGTCAAAAGATCGACGACCTTGTCATATTCCAGAGTCTTCAAAACCTTTTCATTCATTGAGGTGGATACTCCTTTTGTGCCTCGTGTTCGTATATTCCCTAGTATATCAGTTTTTTGGGACGAATTCAATGTTTTGGAGGGTAAAAATCGTTGCGAAAGGTTTGAATTTCGTATATACTTAATGGGGTAAGGAGGCTTTGAAGATGCCGGATTTGAAAGAAAAGCTGGATTTGAAAGAGAAGTTGGAAGAGGGGCTGGAGGAAGAAAAAGAGAATAAGAAATTTATCGTGGAAAAGATCAAGGAGCGGCCTTTGAACAAGAAACGTCTGGTGCGCAGGACTTTGATCACTGCGGTGATGGCGGTGATTTTCGGGTTGATCGCCTGCTTTACGTTTATCGCCCTGAGTCCCGTGATCAGCAACTGGCTGTATCCGGAGGAGGATAATACGCCTTTGATCACTTTCCCGGAGGATCAGGAGGAAATGTCCCCGGAGGAGATGTTGGCGGAAGCCATGCATGCGGAGATGGAGCAGCAGGGGCAGCAAGGCGGCCAGGGCCAGAGCGGCCAAAGCGGGTCAGGGCAACAGAATGGTCAGGGGCAGAGTGGCCAAAATGGGTCCGGGCAGCAAGACAGCCAAGGGCAAGGAGGCCAAGGTAGTTCAGGGCAGCAGGACGGCCAGGTGCAGAATGGCCAGAACGGATCAGGGCAACAGGGCGGCCAAGGCCAGAGCAGCCAAGGGCAGAGCGGGCAAAATGAGTCAGGGCAGCAGGGCAGCCAGGGACAGGATGGCCAGAACGGGTCAGGACAGCAGAACGGCCAGGGTCAGAGCGGCCGGCCGGGGGATTTGCCGCAACAGTCGAAGGAACCGGGAGAAGAAGGATCGGAAGAAGAACCCGGAGAGGAGACGGAAGGAGGGCTTGACGGGGAACTGGAAAGAGAACTGTCTGAAGGAATCTCCGGGGAAGTCTCTGAGGAAGCGGTTTTGCCCCAGGAAGCCATCGATCAAATCCTGGAAGGGGTCCGCATGGACAAGGACAATTATCAAGAATTGCACGTCGTCATGCAGGATTACGTGAAGGAATTGGATCAATTCATGGTCACTATCACAGCCACCACTTCGGAAACGAACTGGCTGGACAGCGTGGTGGAAAATACCAACCAGGCCTCGGGCCTTTTGGTGGCGATCAACGAAGAGGAAGTGTACATACTCACCAGTTATGGACATTTAAAAGATGCGGAGCAGCTGATGGTGACTTTTTCCAGTCAGATTTCCGTGGAAGCCGAATTGAGACAGTACGATCCCGAAACGGATCTGGCTATCGTGGTGGTAAATCTTTCTTACCTTCCAGAGGAAATGAAAGAAAATCTGACCGTGGCAACGCTGGGATCCTCTTATACCAGGGATTTAATTGGAATGCCGGTAGTGGCGCTGGGCAGACCCATGGGCGTCAAGGACTCCATCGGTTATGGGCTCATCACTTCCGCTTCTTCCAATTTGTCCATGGTGGACAGCTACTATAAGCTGCTCTATACGGATATCTACGGAAGCAAGAACGCCGGGGGCGTGCTTTTCAATATGAATTACGAGGTGATCGGCATCATTACCAGCGACCACAATACCAGCGACATGCAGAACATGATCAAGGCCTATGGTATTTCCGAATTGAAAAAGCTCATTGCCAAACTTTCCAATTCAGGCGGGGAACAGCTTCCTTACCTCGGGCTCACGACGGTGGATGTTTCTTCCAATGTGCAGAAAGAATACGGCCTGCCACAGGGGGCTTATGTGACGGAGATGGAAAAGGATTCTCCCGCCATTGCCGCCGGTTTGCAGCCTGGAGACATCATCGTGTCGGTCAATGATCTGCTCATTTCCGGGGCGAACAGCTATGCGACGGCCCTGATCAATCTGAACGTCGGGGATACGGTGGATCTGGTGGTGAGAAGGCAGTCCCAGGAGGATTATCCGGAAATGACATTCACGGTCACCGTGGGCGGAAAAGGTTTGGAATAAGGAGGAATGAAAATGAAATATATTAAAGACATGAGAGAGGGCGACCGTATCATTGACATTTACCTGTGCAAACACAAACAGTCGGCTATGACCAAGAACGGAAAGCCCTATGAGAATCTTATTTTGCAGGATAAAACGGGGACGGTGGACGGCAAGGTCTGGGACCCCAACAGCCCGGGGATCGGAGATTTCGAAGCCATGGATTATATCGAGGTCCATGGGGAAGTGATCAATTTCAATAACGCCTTGCAGCTCAACATCAAGCGGATCCGGGCCTGCCGGGAGGGGGAGTACAACCCTGCGGAATACGTTCCGGTCAGCTCCAGGAACATCCAGGAAATGTACCGGGAACTCCTGCACTACATTGATACCATTCAAAATCCTTATCTGAAACAACTGTTGGAGGATTTTTTTGTAAAAGATGAGTCCTTCCGAAAGAATTTTTGTCAATCCTCTGCGGCCAAATCCGTGCATCACAGCTTTGTGGGAGGGCTGTTGGAGCATACCTTGGGAGTGACCAACCTTTGTAATTATTACTGCAAGGCCTATCCTATTTTGAAAAGAGATCTGCTCCTTACGGCGGCCATCTGTCATGACATCGGGAAGGTCAAGGAGTTTTCTCCTTTTCCCGAAAATGATTACACGGACGATGGCCAGCTGCTGGGCCACATCGTCATGGGTTCCCAGATGGTGGCGGAGAAGGCGGCCGGAATTCCCGATTTTCCCCATGTGCTGTTGACGGAGCTTCAGCACTGCATCCTGGCTCATCATGGAAAATATGAATTCGGCTCGCCCAAGCTTCCGGCCCTGGTGGAAGCCATGGCCCTGAACTATGCGGACGACACGGACGCCAAGATGGAGATTTTCAAAGAAATCCTGGAAAACTCCACGGACGCTTCCGGCTGGCAGGGATATAACAGGCTTTTTGATTCCAACCTGAGGGGAAGCACGCTGGGGGAGAAGTAAGGCGAGAGGTAGTGTATGGAATTTCAGAAAAATGATCTGGTAACCGTGTCCATCGAGGACATGGGGACGGAGGGGGAAGGCATCGGCAAGGCGGAAGGTTTCACCCTGTTCGTGAAGGATGCCGTGATCGGGGACCTGGTGGAGGCCCGTATCCTGAAAATGAAGAAAAATTATGGCTATGCCAAGTTGGAGAAGGTATTGAAACCTTCTCCTTATCGTGTGGAGCCGGTCTGTCCTTATCACAGACAGTGCGGCGGCTGCCAGCTTCAGGCCCTTTCCTATGAAAAACAACTGGAATATAAACAGGCCAAGGTGAGGAACAATTTGCTTCGCATCGGAGGTCTGGAGGAAGAGACGCTGAAGGCGGTCATGGAGCCCATCGTGGGGATGGAAGATCCTTTTCATTATCGGAACAAGGCCCAATATCCCGTGGGAACGGGAAAAGACGGCAGGATCGTCACCGGTTTTTATGCGGCCAGAACCCATTCCATCATCGCCAATACCAAATGCTTCCTGGGGGCGAAGGAAAATGAGGAAATCCTAAATCTGATCCTGAAATACATGGAAGAAAACCATGTGACGGCCTATGATGAAACCACGGGAAAAGGACTGGTTCGTCACGTCCTGATCCGAAAAGGCTTCGCCAGCGGCGAAATCATGGTGTGCCTGGTGATTAATTGGAGGGGAAAAACCGCAGGACGAACCGGAAAACAGGGAAAAAGTTCAAGTTTAAAACAGGCTGGAAATCAAATTGGAAATCAGGTTGAAGGTTCGATTAAAGAATGGGGAAAAATTCCGAAAAGCGATGATATTTCCATGGAATATCTCCCCTCCCAGGAAAAGTTGATAGATCGCTTGAGAAAAGTACAGGGCATGACCAGCATTTCCGTGTGTATCAATACGGACAATACCAACGTAATCCTGGGGAAAGAGGTGCGCCTTCTGTGGGGCAGCCCCGCCATTTCGGACACCATTCATGTGCGGAACATGAGGGAAGAGGGCTATCCTTTTACAGGCCGGGAGCTTCAATTTAAAATCTCCCCCCTTTCTTTTTATCAGGTAAATCCAGTGCAGACGGAGAAATTGTACAGCATCGCCCTGGAATATGCGGGCCTTACAGGTAAAGAAAACGTGTGGGATCTATATTGCGGCATCGGCACCATTTCCCTGTTCCTGGCCGCCGGGGCCAGGAGGGTCTATGGGGTGGAAACGGTGGAGCAGGCCGTGACGGACGCCAGGGAAAATGCGGTGCGCAACGGAATCACCAACGTGGAATTCTTCGTGGGCAGGGCGGAAGAAGTGCTGCCCGCTTTCTATGGGAAAGGGGAAGAAGTCGAAGAGACGGGTATTGGGGAAGTAAATGACGAGAAGGCTGTTGAAATGCGCCATCCGGACGTGATTGTGGTGGATCCTCCCCGGAAGGGCTGCGATGGTGAATGTCTGCAAACCATGCTTCAAATGCGGCCAGAACGAATCGTGTACGTGAGCTGCGACTCCGCCACCCTGGCGAGGGACGTGAAAATCCTGCGGGAGGGCGGATATGAAGTGAAAAGGGTCAGGGCCGTGGACCAGTTCGGAATGACAGGGCATGTGGAGACGGCGGTAATGCTTTCCCCCAAAATCCGATAGTGTAATCAACGTAAAAGTGGAAGAATTGAAACAACCTATGAGAGGAGAATATTATGATTATACCCGTAAGTGTAAAAAACCAGAGTATTGATTCTTCTGGAATAACAAGCGACTACAAAACTGCTATAAGTGAATATATCTGGAACGGTTTTGAAGCCAATGCCACAAAAATTAGTATAGAATATACCCTTAATGAAGCATTTGGGGTCAAGGAATTATTTATAAAAGATAATGGTGATGGGATAAATTACAATGAATTAGGGGAGACGTTTGGTGCCTTTCTGGCATCAAAGAAGAATCTGATGTCGTTACAAATGAAATCCAAGGCGAATAAAGGAAAAGGTAGATTCTCTTTTATTGCTTTTTCTAATAATGCAGAGTGGCATACTGTTTATAAAGATAACGATGTATATAAAGAATATGAAATTACTATGTCGGGCGATAAAAAAGAGGTGATTGATTGTTCAGAACCGCAGTTATCTGGGCAAAATGCAACTGGAACGGAAGTGAAATTTTTCAATATAAGCACATTAAGTGCGGAGAATATGAGGTTTGCGGTAGTCGAGTCTGCATTACTCAAAGATTTCGCTTGGTTTTTATATTTATATAAAAATAGAAACGTAGAGATAGTAGTTAATGGAGAAAAGGTTGATTATGAAAAATATATAAATACCGAGTTAAGTGAAAAAACTATGATATCAATTGATGGATATAAATTTGAAATCAACTTAATTGTATGGCAAAAATCAATCTCTGAAAAATTCTGTTGTTATTATTTTGATGAAAAAAATGTATTCAAGGGAAAGCGAACCACGACTTTTAATCATAATACTGTTGATTTTAACCACAGTGCGTTTGTGAAATCCACTTTTTTTGATGACAAAGATAATATTATAGATGATTATGACGATATGCAGATTAATCTATTTGAGTCTCAGGATGAGAAAAAAATTCTAAAAAAATTGCATAAAGAAATTCAAAGGTTTATTGAGAAAAAAATTAGTGTATATTTATCAGATAAAGCGGAAGAAGTAGTTACGGCTATGATAACTGAAAGAAAAACTTTTCCGGAATTTCCAAATGATGTATATGGACAAATGCGAAAAAATGACTTAAAGAGAGTAACAAAGGAAATTTTTAAATTGGAGCCATTAATCTTTCATAGATTAAAACTGGTTCAAGAAAAATCATTATTAGGTTTTTTGAATTTACTTTTGAGTTCTGAAGAGAGGGAAAATGTTTTAACTATAATAGAGCAAGTTGTGGAATTGTCACCTCAGCAGAGAAAAGATTTTTCGAAGATATTAAAAAAGACATCTTTGGAAAATATCATTGACACTATCAAGTTCATTGAGGATAGATATAAAGTAATAGAATTGTTAAAGAATATTGTGTATGATTTGACAAAATTTGCAAATGAACGTGATCATGTACAAAAGATTGTAGAAAGGCATTTTTGGCTTTTTGGTGAACAGTATAATTTAGCAAGCGCTGATCAAAGAATGCAAAAGGCATTGGAGCAGTATAGGAATATTTTATATGGAGAAGAGAATCTAACAGCAAAATTGGATCCAGATGCGGAAAATGAACGACGTATGGATATTTTTTTGTGCAATACTCGAAATGTTGAAACGACATTTGAAACAACCTTGGAAGAAAATATTGTTGTTGAATTGAAAGCACCAAGAATTACGTTAACGAAAAAAGTATTACGACAAGTAGAAGATTATATGGATTACGTTAGGAGACAGCCGCAATTTAATAGTGAATTACGGAAATGGAAGTTTATTGCCGTATGTAAAGAAGTAGATGATTATGTTAAAAGCCAATATAAAGCGTTTGAAGATAAAGGAAAAATTGGACTAGTCTTCCAGGTTGATAATTGTGAAATATATGCGCTTACTTGGGATGATATATTTAAAAGTTTTGAAATAAAGCATAGGCCAATGCTAGAACGATTGAAGTATGATAAAGAGCAAATGGCAAATGAATTAATGGCAGAGGTAAGTGATACGGAAGGGCGAGAAAAAGCTGATACCTTTACCCAAATTGCTGTTGCATATGAGTTGTAATTTGATAATTTAAAGGACCAATCAATAGACTGTAAATGAAAGGATGAAGTCAATAAGATGAACACATCTTTTTATAATGAAATCAAAGAAATTTTAATTTCGGCAAGAAATAAAGTCTACCAAACAGCTAATTTTGCAATGGTTGAAGCCTACTGGAATATTGGAAAATTAATCATTGAAGAACAAGGCGGAAATGAGAAGGCAGAATATGGTACAGGATTGCTAAAAGAGCTTTCAAAGCAAATGACACGGGATTTCGGAAAAGGATTTACGGTTGCCAATTTAAAAAATATGAGGCAGTTTTATTTAACATTTCCAAATAGCTACGCATTGCGTAGCGAATTGAGTTGGACGCATTATCGGCTTCTGATGCGAGTGGAGAATGAAAATGCGCGAGACTTTTATACGCAGGAAGCTGTAAAATCTCAATGGAGTACCAGGCAATTAGAGCGTCAGATAAATTCCTTTTTCTATGAAAGATTATTATCCAGTAAAAATAAAGAAGCAAGTTGCGGCAGAAATACGGACGTTAGAGCCTACAAAGAAGCCGGAAGATATCATCCGAGACCCATATGTGTTGGAATTTCTTGGGCTGACACCAAATGATGATTTTTATGAAAGTGATTTAGAGCAAGCGTTAATTACACATTTACAGAAGTTCCTTTTGGAACTTGGCAGGGGGTTTTCATTTGTCGCAAGGCAAAAAAGAATAACATTTGATGGACGTCATTTTAGAATTGACCTTGTATTTTATAATTATATCTTAAAATGTTTTGTTTTGATAGATTTAAAGGTTGGGGATTTAACACATCAGGACTTAGGACAGATGCAGATGTATGTTCATTATTATGAACGAGAGCTTATGAATGAGGGAGATAATCCACCGATTGGTATTATTTTGTGTGCAGATAAAAGTGAATCTGTAGTTAAGTATACATTACCAGAAAATGAAACACAGATTTTTGCATCTAAATACAAATTGTATTTACCAAGCGAAGAAGAATTACTACGGGAATTAAATCAGGAATACCGAGCGTTGGAAGCTGGTAAGATGGGATAAGAGGACATCAATGGTATCCGTGAGCGTGTATTCTGGCGATAGATACTGGATGAAAAGCGCTATGGTCATTGGAAAATTCACTGATACTTTTAATGAATTTTTGCGCAACTTTAGAAAAGGCGGTACACAATGATTAATCAGGAAAAATTAAAAAGCGTAATAAAGCAGTATGAGTCCATTTTTAAGGAAAGGTGGCCTGATGAAAAATTTAAATGGGAGGCTATAAAGAACTTCAAGGCAACATGGGATATAAACGCTGAAAATTTTGCCGAGATGTTTTATGCCGCTACAAACAATATATATGGCTTCCTGGGTTCCATGAATAACTTTCCCCGCAGGATGATTTATGGATATGCGCTCCAGGATCCGGAAACCGTAAGGGGAATGTTCATCAATCTGTACGATGAATCGAAGGACATGATCGATAGAATGGTTCAGTTTCAGGCGGCTGCCGAAGAGCTCTGTAATCGTTTGTCGCCCGGGATGCAGCATTACCAAAGGCCCATGGCTATCACAGTGTATCTGTGGCTGAAATATCCGGAAAAATATAATGTGTACAAATATACCGTGTGCCGGGATACCTGCCGTTTCCTTGAAAGCAGTTTTGCCCCTAAAAAAGGGAATACGCCAAACAATATAAAAGGAAATGATGAGCTGATCAGCACTATTGCTGAAACGATTGCCGGGGAACAGTCTCTGGTGACATTGTTCCATGAGGCTTTGGACGATTCCTGTTATGAGGATCCATTTTATAGAATCCTGGCATTTGATATTTGCTATTACATTTCAGCGAGGTTGTTAAAGAAAACGCCGCAGGAGGAAAAGAAGGTTGATCAGGGACAAGACCAGTCAGACGCTTCTGAGGAGAAAGTATCAGGAGATGTTCAGGAGGAAAAACCTGATGACGAGAAAACAGTTGGCAGTGCGCAAAATGGGAATTCTGGCGACGAGAACGCAATTGACAGCACACAATTTCCGTCCCGGAAAACGTGTATCTTATCGGCATGATGAACACGGCGGACCGCAGTCTGGCGATGATCGACTATGCTCTTAGAAGGCGATTCAGTTTCTATTTGATGGAGCCGGGATTTACTTCAGATGGCTTTCAAAAATATATGAAAAAACTGGACAATGAAACCTTCAATCTGCTGATTGAAAAAGTAATGGATTTAAATGCGGCGATCATTAAAGACAGTTCCCTGGGGAGCGGTTTTTGCATAGGACATAGTTATTTTTGCAATCAGACCGAATGCACGGATGAATGGATACAGTCCGTTGTGGAATATGATATCATACCGACGTTAGAGGAATATTGGTTTGACGATACCGCAAAACTTCAGAGGTGGCAGAACATTCTGAGAGTGGTTTTTAACGACTAATGACCAGCGATAAAAGCATTTTCATTCAGAACATTTACTATATGCTGACCTATGCTTTTCAGGTTCTCAGGCATGACAATTATGCGGAAATCGCCACAGAGCATTTTGAAAATATTTATGATATGTTTGCCGCCATTTTGGGAAAGGGCGTGTCCAAGCAGTTAAAGCAGGGTCTGTATAAAGAATATGTTTTACATGAAGACAATCTTTCCACCTTAAGGGGTCATTTGAACTTTCAAAAGACGCTGCAAAACAAGCTGACGAAGAAACAGGAATTATACTGCCATTTCGACGAGCTGTCCGTCAACAATTTGTATAACCGGATCCTGAAGACTGCTATGCGGCTTCTTTTCAGAAATGCGGACGTGAAACCGGAAAGAAAAGCGTTATTGAAGAAAAACCTGCTGTATTTTGATGAGGTTGAGGAAATTGAGAAAGCAGAAATCAAGTGGAGCACCATAAGATTCCAGAAGTGCAACCAGAACTATAGAATGCTTTTGAATGTCTGTCACCTTGTTTTGGAGGGACTGCTCCTGTCAACTGAAAAAGGCGAGGTGAAATGGGCGAGCTTCCTTGACGATCAGCGCATGTGCAGACTATATGAAAAATTCATTCTCGAATACTACCGGTATCACCATCCGTACCTGCATCCCAATGCGGACCAAATTCCTTGGAATCTGGATGATGGAACGGCAGACTTTCTGCCAGTCATGCAAACGGATATTACCCTGAAAAACGCAGAGAGCACCCTAATCATTGATGCGAAATATTATTCCCATACCATGCAATCCCAGTACGACACGTATACCATTCATTCCGGAAACTTATACCAAATTTTTACCTATGTGAAAAACCTCGATAAAGACAATAGCGGGAAGGTTGCCGGTCTGCTCCTTTATGCAAAAACGACGGATAAAATACAGCCGGATCGTACTTATCGAATGGGCGGGAGTGACATTGGGGTTAAGACCCTGGATTTGAATTGTGACTTTGCGGAGATAAAGGCGCAGTTGGATGATATTGTGAGGAAAGGGTTTGAGTTGGGGTGATGGGGGTAAGAAACATTACAAAGTATCGAAAAGATTCGAAATGTTCCGAAATGTTATTGTAATGTGCCGAAATGTTTGGTATAGTTATTCGAGAAGACAGTAGGAGGGCGAAAAAATGCATATACGAGAAATATTTCCGGATG